>JASGDF010000190.1:0-16934 GCA_047607345.1 Pseudomonas sp.
CGACTTCAGTCGCGATGAGGCTTTACCGGGAAGTCCCCATCGCGACTGAAGTCGCTCCTACGCCCCCGATCCCGAATTCCTGCCCGCCTGAACGCGTCGGCACGGCCAGTTGCCTATAATTCCCACCATCCCAACGAGTTCACCGCCTTTGACCAGTCAAGCCCAAGTCATCAAGACCTCCCTTCCCAACCCGCCGCCGCCGCTGCCGGTGCTGCTGGCCACGGTCCGCGAGGCCGTCGAGGAACTCAAGGCCAAGGATGTGGTCGAGATCGACGTGCGCGGCAAGTCCAGCGTCGCCGACTACCTGGTGATCGTCTCGGGTACCTCAACCCGGCACGTCAAGGCGATCGCCGACGAGGTGGTTCGCTTCGCCAAGAAGCTCGAGGTGATGCCGCTGGGCGTGGAGGGCGAGCGCGAGGCCGAATGGGTGCTGGTCGACCTGGGCGACGTGATCGTCCACGTGATGCTGCCGCGCGTGCGCGAGTTCTATGCGCTGGAGCGGCTGTGGACGGTCGGCGATCAGCCGCCGTCGGACGACGACGACACTGCCGGCTGACCGCCAGGGACTACGAGGCTGCAGCGGATGTCCAGCTCCGAACCGGCCAAGACGGTCTGTCTGTCGCAGCTTGCCACGGCCGGCGAGCAGCCGGTGCTCTCGGCCTCGCGCAAGCGCTTCAACAGCCTGGTACGGCGCCTGGAGGGCTGCCGTACCCGCCTGCATGCCTGGAACGAGGCGCTGCCGCGCTGGCGCGAGCGACACCACGAGCAGGCCGCGCCGCTGTTGCGCCGGCGTATCGAGTTGGACCTGCAGATGCTGGCGTTGCTCGACCAGGCGCATGCGACGCACAAGCTCGGCAAGGCCGAGCGCGGGTTCCTGTCCGAGCTGATCTGCGAGTTCGCCGGGCCGCTGATCGAGGCCGGGCACGACGAACTCAAGCCGCTGTACGACCGTCACAGCGACGTCGGCTTCGACGAGGAACTGGCCGAGTCCGAGCAGTTCATTCGGCAGGTGGTGGGCGAACAGTTCGGCCTCGATCCGGACGAGATGACGGACATCGACTCACCCGAGGCGCTGTTCGAGCGCGTGCAGGAGCGCATCCAGCAGCAACAGGCGCATGCCGAGGCGCGCGAGCAGCGCGCCCGGGGCCGGCGCGCGCGCCGTGGCAAGCCGGCGGCCGCGGAGCAGCCGGTTGCTCCCGAGCCGTTGCGCGAGCTGTACCGCAAGCTGGCGACCGCGCTGCATCCGGACCGCGAATCCGATCCGGCCGAGCGCGAGCGCAAGACCGTGCTGATGCAGCGGCTCAACCAGGCCTATCGCGCCGGCAACCTGCTCGGCTTGATCGAGTTGCAGCTGGAAATCGGCCAGCTGCGCCCCGAACAGTTGCAGCAGATGAGCGAGGCGCGCATCAAGCAGTACAACCGCGACCTGGACAGGCAGCTCAAGGAGGTCGAGCTGGAGTTGCTGCAGGTGGAGGAAGCGTTCCGCGCCGAGTATGGCGTGATCGGCGGGCGGCGACTGGACCCGCAGCGGCTGGACGCACTGCTGGCGCAGATCAAGCGCGATCTCGGCGCGGACATCCGCGAGATCGAGAGCGACCTGGCCGATCTGCGGCATCCGGCCGCCTTCAAGCGCTGGCTCAAGCGCGAACGCCAGCGGGCCGAGCACGAGCTGTTCGACGACTTCGGCCATTTGCCGTGGTAGCGCGCAGGCGCAGGCCGCGATGAAGGCCAGGCTGATCGCCACCGGCGAGCGCGCGCCGGCGTGGGTGGCGCAGGGATTCGCCGAATACCGGAAGCGGCTTTCGCACTGGCTGCCGCTGGAGCTGGTCGAGATCGAGCCAGGCCTGCGCGGCAAGGGCCGCGACCCGCAGCGCGCGATCGAGGACGAGGGCCGGCGCGTGCTCGCCGCGCTGCCGAAGAATCCGTATGTGATCGCGCTGGACGTGCCCGGGCGGCCGCTCAGCTCCGAGCAGCTGGCGCAGCGCCTGGAGCACTGGCGCGGGCAGGGCCGCGACCTGGCGCTGCTGATCGGCGGCCCGGAAGGGCACGCCCCCGAGGTGAAGGCCGCGGCCGACGAGCTGTGGTCGCTGGGGCCGCTGACGCTGCCGCACATGCTGGTACGGCTGGTGGTGGCCGAGCAGCTGTACCGCGCCGCGGCGATGCTGGCGAACCACCCGTATCACCGTGCCTGACCCGGCAGAATCCCTTCTGGAGGTGGGCGGGCAGCCACGCAGGCAACTGGGCGCTGTACACGCCACGGTGTTGGCACTGGGGATGATGCTCAGCATCGATACCTTGAAGACCAGCTCACTGGTCGCCCAGGCAGTGGGACACTGGCATTTCTACCCGATGTGGGTGCTTGGTGGCTTGCTGTCGGTGCTGGGAGCGCTGTGCTACGCGGAAATGGCGGCGGCGTTCCCGCACCCCGGTGGCGACTACCATTTTCTGCGCCGTGCCTACGGCCTGCGCGTGGCGGCGTTGTTCGCCTGGTCGCGCTTCTCGATCATGCACACTGGTTGGATTGCGCTGATGGCGTTCATGCTGGTGGACTACCTGCAGTCACTGGTGCCGCTGTCGCCGCTGGCCTACCGGACATGCGCGGTGGCGGTGATCGTGGCACTGACCCTGTTCAATCGCAGCAACCTGCGGCTGGGCCTGGTGACTCAGGCCGGGTTGACCTTGTTGGTGGTGGCCGGTTTCGTTTCGATCCTGGCCGCCGCGGCTGTGCTGGTCGCACGCCACCAGGCCTTGCCGGTGGTGATCCCTGTGACGGCGGGAGCGATGCCGGGCGCGGCATCCACCGCAATGATCTACATCTTCCTCGCCTATGGCGGCTGGAACGACATCGCCACGTTGTCGGCGGAGCTGCGCGATCCACGCCGCGGTATGGTGATCGCCACCCTGGCTGCGATCGGCTTGCTGGTGGGCATCTACCTGCTGACCAATGTCGCGCTAGTGGCCGGACTGGGTATCGACGGGTTGGCGCACAGCCGTTCGCCGGCGGCAGAGCTGTTGATGAAGGCCTTTGGTACGCCGGGGGCCTGGGTGATCGTCGCCATCGTTTGCATCGCCGCGATCAGCGGCATCAACTCCACCTTGATTGTCGGTGCGCGCACCACTTATGCCGTTGCGGCCGAGCTGCCGTTGCCGGGGCGCCTGGGGCGCTGGCAGGACGATGGACGCGGGCCGGCGGCGGCGATGTTGGCCGAGGGCGGCATGGCGATGCTCCTGGTCTGGTTCGGCAGCTACAGCGGCGATGGTTTCAGCGCGATGATCGACTACATGACGCCGGTGTTCTGGGGCTTCTTGACCCTGAGCACGTTGGCGGTGCTGATCTTGCGGCGGCGTTATCCCCAAGTGCCGCGGCCGGTGCGTGCACCGCTGCATCCGCTATGCCCGCTATTGTTCCTGCCAGTTGCTCTTTACATGTTGGTGTCCAGTCTGCGCGAGCTGGGGGCGGCGGCCTGGTATGGGGTGGCAGTGCTGGCGCTGGGCGCGGTACTGGTGGAACTGCTGCTGCGGTTGCGCCCGGCCACCGCAGCCCGGGTCGAGTCCTAGCTTCTCCCTTCCCCCGCGTGCGGGGGAAGGTGCCCGCAGGGCGGATGGGGGGCTGCCGTGCTGCTCAACGCCGCCGTACCGCGTACCGGCAGCCCAACCTCCGGGGCGGGGACTACTTGCCCAGCTCGAACGTCACGTCCAGGTTCACCGACAGGCTGGTTTCCCCAGGCGATACCGGCGGGGTTGCGGCATCGGCCGCGATCGCCTGCATCCGCATCATCGGCACCGGCCGCGTCCCGCCGCCACGGCCTTCGGAGATGCTGACGATGCGTCGCACCCGCAGGCCGAGCGCCCTGGCATAGGTCTCCGCGCGCGCCTGGGCCTGCTTCAGCGCGGCGACGCGGGCCTCGTCGTAGACCGGCTCGGGTCGGTCGATCTCGAAGCTGGGGCCGTTGATCTGGTTGGCGCCCTGCGCGGCCAGGGCCTCCAGCACCTTGCCCAGGCGGGTCAGGTCGCGGACCTTGAGGCTGACCGTGTTGCTGGCCTGGTAGCCGGTGATGCGCGGGCTCTGGCCTTCCTTGTAGACGGTCTGCGGATAGAGCGTGATCCCGCTGGTCTGCACGTCCTTCTCGGCGATACCGGCGGCGCGGATCGCCTGCATGACCTTTTCCATCTGCCGCGCGTTCTGGCGCATCGCGGCATCGCCGTCGGCGGCCTGGGTCACCACGCCGGCCGACAGCCTCGCCACGTCCGGTACGCGCCTGGCCTCGGCCTCGGACGCGATGTTCAGCAAGGTGCCATCGGCGGGGATGGCATAGGGCGCCTGGGTCTGGGCATGGGCGGTCATGGCGGCTCCGGCGGCCAGGCTCAGGGCGAGCAGCAGCGGGGTCGGGCGGAGGGGGCGCATCGACGTCTCCTTGGCATATGCCAGGACGAGCGTGGCGACGACACGATGAACCGCCTGTGAGCCCGGCCCGGGCATCCCGGGCACGATGGCTGCGGTTATCCTTGCCGGATGCTCTATCTCGCCTCGCGCTCTCCCCGAAGAAAAGAACTGCTGGCACGCCTGGACGTGGCCTTCGAAACCCTCGACCTGGACGTGCCGGAGGTGCGTGGCAACGCCGAGGCGCCGGCTGACTACGTGCGCCGCGTCGCGCTGGAAAAGGCGCTGGCCGGACTGGCGCGGGTGGCCGGGCACGACCCGGACGCGGTGGTGCTGGGCTCGGATACCGAGGTGGTGCTGGGCGAGCGGGTGTTCGGCAAGCCGGCCGACCGCGCCGACGCGATCGCCATGCTGGAGGCGTTGTCCGGCCGCACCCACCAGGTGATCACCGCGGTGGCGCTGGTCGCCGGGCGGCGCGAGCCGGCACTGGTCGAGGTGGTCTCGCAGGTCAGCTTCGCGAGGCTGTCGGCGGCGCAGATCGCGGCCTACGTCGACAGCGGCGAGCCGATGGGCAAGGCCGGCGCCTACGCGATCCAGGGCGGCGCCGAGCGCTTCGTGGTCCGGCTCGATGGCAGCTTCTCCGCGGTGATGGGCCTGCCGCTCCACCATACTGCGCAGTTGCTGGCTGCGTTCGGGGTCCACTGAATGTCCGAGGAAATCCTGGTCAACGTCACCCCGCGCGAGACCCGCGTGGCGGTGATCGAGAACGGCATGCTGCAGGAGCTGCACATCGAGCGCGGCTGGCGGCGCGGGGTGGTTGGCAACATCTACAAGGGCAAGGTGCAGCGGGTGATGCCGGGCATGCAGGCCGCGTTCGTCGAGGTCGGGCTGGAGCGCGCCGCGTTCCTGCACGCCAACGACGTGGTGCGGCCGGCGCCGGCCCCGGCCAGCGTGGTGGATACCGAGGAGACTCCGCTGCCACCGCCGCCGGCGGCGGTGCCGATCGTGGAGCTGTTGCGCGACGGCCAGGACGTGGTGGTGCAGGTGGTCAAGGACCCGATCGGCACCAAGGGCGCGCGCCTGACCACCCAGATCAGCATCCCCTCGCGCTACCTGGTGCTGCTGCCGCAGTCCAAGGTGGTCGGGGTCTCTGCGCGGATCGAGGACGAGACCGAGCGCGCCCGGCTCAAGCGTATCGTCGCCGAGGCTGCCGCCAGCCACGGCGGCTACGGCTACATCATCCGCACCAATGCCGAGGGCCAGCCGGCCGAGGCGCTGGCCGAGGACATCGCCTACCTGTCGCGGGTCTGGAACGTGGTCGAGCGGCGCGGCCGCGAGGCACCGCCGCGCAGCATGATCTACGAGGACCTGAGCCTGCCGCTGCGCGCGGTGCGCGATCTGATCCGCAAGGACGTGGACAAGGTCAAGGTCGACTCGCAGGAGACCTTCGCCAAGCTGCAGGCGTTCGTGGCCAAGTACATGCCGGTGCTGGCCGAGCGCATCGAGCTGTATAGCGGCGACCGCCCGATCTTCGACCTGTACGGGGTCGAGGACGAGATCGGCCGCGCGCTGGACAAGCAGGTGCCGCTGAAGTCCGGCGGCTACCTGGTGATCGACCAGACCGAGGCGATGACCACGGTCGACGTCAACACCGGCTCGTTCGTCGGCCAGCGCAATCTCGAGGAGACGGTGTTCCGCACCAACCTGGAGGCGGCGCAGGCGGTGGCGCGACAGCTGCGGCTGCGCAACCTGGGCGGGATCATCATCATCGACTTCATCGACATGGACGATCCCGAGCACCGCCGCCAGGTGCTGCGCACGCTGGAGAAATCGCTGGCACGCGACCACGCCAAGACCACGGTGTACGACTTCTCGCCGCTCGGCCTGGTCGAGATGACCCGCAAGCGCACCGTGGAGAGCCTGGAGCGGCAGCTGTCCGAGCCGTGCCCGGAATGCGCCGGGCGCGGCACGATCAAGACCGCCGAGACCGTCATCTACGAAATCTTCCGCGAGATCACCCGCCAGGTGCGCCAGTTCGATGCGGCGCGGCTATTGGTGATCGCCTCGCCAAAGGTGGTGGCGCGGATCACCGACGAGGAGTCGACCGCGGTGGCCGAGCTGGAGGAGTTCCTCGGCAAGACCATCAGCTTCCAGGCCGACGAGCAGTACCTGCAGGAGCAGTACGACGTGGTGCTGCTGTGAACGGGCCGGTACCGGGGAACAGCGTCGGCTATGGGCGCAGTTCCGGCAGCGGTAGTCTTCCGCCCTTGCCGTTGCTCCGGCTTTTCCCGGGTCCCGGGTCCCGGGTCCCCGGTCCCGCCCTCTGACCATGCCCACCCCGCTGCGCCACCGTCTCCGTTTGACCCGCCGCTACGCGACCTACGCGTGTGCGCTGGCGCTGGTGGTGCTCGCGCTGGTGGTAGGCGCGGCCAGCCAGTTGCTACCTCTGGCCGAACGTCATCCGCAGCACGTCGCGGCCTGGCTGGGCGAGCGCGCCGGCCAGCCGGTGCGTTTCGAGCAGCTCGATACCCAGTGGACCCGGCGTGGCCCGCTGCTGCAGTTCAAGGGCCTGCGCGTCGGTCCGGGCGAGGGGGTACGCATCGGCGATGCCGAGGTACTGGTGGCGATGTACTCCGGCCTGCTGCCGGGGCGCTCGCTGACCGAGCTGCGCCTGCGTGGCCCGGTGCTGACCCTGCAGCGCGCCGACGACGGCATCTGGTCGGTGCAGGGATTGCCGCGCAGCAGCGGCGATCCACTGGAGTTGCTGCGCCGGCTCGGCGAACTGCAGGTGATCGGCGGCCGCCTGCAGGTGCGTGCGCCTTCGCTGGGCATCGACGCCACGCTGCCCAGGATCGACCTGCGCCTGCGCGTCAATGGCGCGCGCCTGCAGGTTGGTGGCCGCGGCTGGATCGATCCGCAGCGGGCGCCGCTACTGGCCGTGCTCGATGTCGATCGGCGGCGTGGCGACGGCAGTGTGTATCTGGATGCGGCGCCGGCCGACCTCGGCGGATGGGCGCAGTTGCTGCGCGCGGCCGGCGTGCAGGTGCGCGCAGGGCAGGGCGAACTGCAGGCCTGGGTACAGCTGCGTGGCCATCGCGTGGCCGCCGTCAGCGTCACCGCGGAGCTTCGCTCACTGCTGCTCGAAGGCGCGGCGCTGCCTGGCCGGCACCGGCTGCCGACGCTGGCGTGGGAACGCTTGCAGGCGCGCGCGCGCTGGGTCTCGGGTGCGGATGGCTGGCGCCTGGACGTTCCGATGCTGCGGATCGTCAGCGGTGGCAAGGTACAGGCGCTGGACGGCGTGGCGCTGGCCGGCGGCCCGCGCCTGGCGATCGCGGCCGGCGCCGTGGACGCCTCGCCACTGATCGCGGCGATGGCGCTGAGCGACCGGCTCGAACCGGGGCTGCGCCAGTGGCTGGTCGACGCGCGCCCGCAACTGCGCCTGTCCGGGCTGAGCGCGTCGGGCCGCCAGGACGGGGCACTGCAGGTGCAGGGCCAGCTGGCCGAGCTGGGATTCGCGCCGGTCGGCAACGCGCCGGGACTGAGCGGCCTGCAGGGCTGGTTCGACGGCGACGCGCAGGGCGTGGCGCTGCGGTTCGAACCGTCGGCGACGCTGCGCTTCGATTGGCCGACCGGATTCGGCGTGGTGCACGAGGTGAGCCTGGCCGGCAGCGTGGTCGGCTGGCGCGAGGGCACGGGCTGGAAGATCGCGACCCCGGCGCTGCGCGTGCAGGCGCCGGACTACGCCGCCGACATGCGCGGCGGATTGTGGTTCCAGGAGGATGGCAGCCGGCCGCGCATCGACCTGGCGGCGACGCTGGATGACGCGCCGGTAACGGTGGCCAAGAAGTTCTGGGTGCATTCCAAGATGAGCAAGGCGGCGACCGACTGGCTGGATGCCGCACTGGTCGGCGGTACCGTCACTGGCGGCACCGGCCTGGTCAGCGGTGATCTCGACGAGTGGCCGTTCGACCAGCGTGACGGCCGCTTCGAGGCGAGTGGCCAGCTTCGCGACGGTCAGATCCGCTTTCATCGCGACTGGCCACAGATGGAGAAGCTCGACGGCGAGGTCGCCTTCATCGGCAACGGCTTCGAACTGCATGGCAGCGGCAGCATGGCCGGAGTGCCGGTCGAGCGGATCGAGGCGGGCATCGCGGACTTCAAGGTCGACGCGCTGTCGGTGCGCGCCAATGGGCGCAGCGATGCGGCAGCGTTGCTGGAGATGTTGCGCCGCAGCCCGCTGCAGAAGACCTACGGCGATACCCTGAACAGCCTCAGCGCCACCGGCCCGGCCACCGCCACGTTCGATTTGCTGCTGCCATTGCGTGACAATCACGGGCAGGGCCACCTGCGCGGCGAGGTCGGCCTGGCAGGTGTCAAGCTCGGCGACAAGCGCTGGGACCTGGCGTTCGAGGACGTGCATGGCGGCGCCGGCTACAGCGACCGGGGCTTCGACGCGGAAGGCCTCACGGTCGTGCATCGCGGCCGGCCCGGCCAGCTCTCGCTGCGCGCGGGCGACGCGGTGAACGACCCGCGGCAGGCGTTCCAGGCCGAGTTCGCCGCCTCGCTGGATGCCAGGGAGCTGTTCGAACGTGCTCCGCAGATGGGATGGTTACGGCCATACGTGCATGGCACCTCGCAGTGGCGGATCGGCGTGGACCTGCCGAAGGTCGAGCCCGGCACGCCCGAGCAACCGAGCCACCTGACCCTGGATTCGGACCTGGTGGGCACCACGCTCGACCTGCCGGCGCCAATGGACAAACCCCCGGCCCGGGCGCTGGCCGCCCATGTCGATGTGGCGCTGCCGTTCGGCAATGGCGATATCGACGTGGCGTTTGGCCGGCTGGTCGCGCTGAAGGCCTCGACCCACGGCGACCAGACCGGCGTGCGCGTGGTGATGGGCAGCGACAGCGTGCGCGAGCGGCCGCCAGCGCATGGGCTGGTGGTCAGCGGCCACACCCCGTCGCTGGATGCGATCGACTGGATCGCGCTGACGCGCTCGGGCAGCGCCGATCCCAAGCAGGCCAGCGCGATGCCGTTGCAGCAGATCGACGTGCAGGTCGACCGTCTGCTGCTGCTCGGCGGGGTGTTCCCGGACACGCGGTTGCGGTTGCGCCCGGTCCGCGACGCGATCGCGGTGAACCTGGATGGCCCCTCGCTGGTCGGCCAGCTCGACGTGCCCAACGCCGATGGCGCGGTGCTGCGCGGCGACCTCAAGACCGTACATTGGCAGCCGTCGACGCCGGTTGCGTCGGCACCGGCGTCGACACCCGAGCCCACCCTGTCCGGCCCGCTCGCCGACAGCCTGCCGGAACCGGCGCGCCAGGCGATCGCCGATTTCGATCCGGCCACGATCCCGCCGCTGTCGCTGGACATCGCCGACCTGCGGTTCGGCAAGATGGCGTTGGGTAATGCGGTGCTGCGTACGCGCAGGCTGACCGACGGCTTTCAGGTGGACCAGCTGCAACTGCGCTCGGACAAACAGAAGATCGCGGTCACCGGCGCCTGGCGTGGCAAGGGCGAGGCCGCCACCACCCGGCTGTCGGCGCGCGTGACCAGCCAGGATCTGGGGGATCTGCTACAGACCCCGGCCCTGGGCAGCCAGCTGCGCGGCGGCGAGGGTCAGATCGAGCTCAATGTCGGCTGGAACGGCGCGCCGACCGGGTTCCAGCTGGCCTCGCTGCAGGGTAACCTGAAGGTCGACGCGCGCAACGGCCAATTGCTCGAGGTCGAGCCGGGTGCCGGGCGCGTGCTGGGCCTGTTGAGCGTGGCCCAGCTGCCGCGTCGGCTGATGTTCGATTTCCGCGATTTCTTCTCCAAGGGCCTGGCGTTCAACCGGATCGGCGGCGAAGTGCAGTTCGGCGACGGTCTGGCCAGGACCGACGGCATTCGCATCGAGGGGCCGGCGGTGGATATCGACATGCGTGGTCAGGCCGACCTGCGCCAGCAGAGCTTCGACCAGACCGTGGATGTCTACCCCAAGTCCGGCAACCTGCTGACCGTGGTGGGCGCGGTCGCGGGCGGGCCGGTCGGGGCGGCGGTCGGGGCGGCCGCCAACGCAGTGCTGGGCAAGCCGCTGGGCGAGATCGGGGCCAAGACCTACCACGTCTCCGGGCCGTGGAAGGAGCCGAAGGTCGAGGTCGTCGATCGGCAGGAGGCGCGCAAGGACCGGCAGGCCGAGCGCGCGGCGGAGAAGAGTGGCGGCAATTGAGGGGCGGGCTGCTTAGGAGGGACTGAAGTCCCTCCTGCAAAACAGCCGGCAACGGCGACATCGCCCCGCGCGGCGGCGCGCCAGGCATCGCGGCTCTTGGGATTCTCAGTGGCGCGGATTGAAGTCCTTCCCGCAATCGCCCTTGTGCGTACCGTCCGTGGCCCTCATCCTTTCCGGATGACCGACAACGCACTTTCTCTGGCCCAGTCGCGGCTGCTGCTTCCCGCCGGGCTCGACCCCGGCCAACTCGACCATGCCTTCGGTGCCCTGCTCGGGCCGGGTATCGACTTCGGCGATCTGTATTTCCAGCATTCCCGGCGCGAAAGCTGGAGCGTGGAGGACGGCATCGTCAAGGACGGCGCGCACTCGATCGAGCAGGGCGTCGGCGTGCGCGCGATCGCCGGCGAGAAGACCGGCTTCGCCTATTCCGACGATATCCACCGCGACGCGCTGCTGGAGGCCGCGCACTCGGCGCGCGCGATCTCGCGCGAGGGCGGCGCGTCCGGCGCGCGCGCGCTGGTGCGTGGTGACGCGCGCGCGCTGTACCCGGCGCTCGATCCGGTCGATGCAATGGACAACGCCGCCAAGATCGAGGTGCTGCGCCGGCTCGACCGGTTCCTGCGCGCCGCCGACCCGCGCGTGCAGCAGGTGATGGTGAGCCTGTCCGGCGGCGTGGATACCGTGCTGATCGCGCGCAGCGACGGTGTGCTTGCCGCCGACGTGCGTCCGCTGGTGCGGTTGAACGTGCAGGTGCTGGTCGAACAGGGTGGCCGCCGCGAGTCAGGCTATGCCGGCGGTGGCGGTCGTTATGGCTATGCAGAGCTGTTCGCCGAGGGACGTCCGGAAGCGCTTGCGCGCGAGGCGCTGCGGCAGGCGCTGGTCAACCTGGAGGCGATTCCCGCGCCGGCCGGGGTGATGCCGGTGGTGCTCGGCGCGGGCTGGCCCGGCGTGCTGCTGCACGAGGCGGTCGGCCACGGTCTGGAAGGCGACTTCAACCGCAAGGGCACCAGCGTCTATGCCGGCCGCCTCGGCCAGCGTGTGGCCGCGCCGGGCGTGACCATCGTCGACGACGGCACGCTCGACGGCCGCCGCGGCTCGCTCAACGTCGACGACGAGGGCACCCCGACCCAGTGCACCACGCTGATCGAGGACGGCATCCTGGTCGGCTACATGCAGGACACGCTCAACGCCCGCCTGATGGGGATGCGCCCGACCGGCAACGGCCGCCGCGAGTCGTTCGCGCACCTGACCATGCCGCGCATGACCAACACCTACATGCTGGCCGGCCAGCACACGCCGGAGGAGATGATCCGCTCGGTGAAGAAGGGCCTGTACGCGGTCAATTTCGGCGGCGGCCAGGTCGACATCACCAGCGGCAAGTACGTGTTCTCGGCGACCGAGGCCTACCTGATCGAGGACGGCAAGGTCACCGCGCCGGTCAAGGGAGCCACCCTGATCGGCAACGGCCCGGAGACGATGCAGAAGGTGCGCATGGTCGGCAACGACCTGGCCCTGGACGAGGGCGTGGGCGTGTGCGGCAAGGACGGGCAGAGCGTGCCGGTAGGCGTCGGCCAGCCCTCGCTGCTGATCGAGGGCCTGACGGTGGGCGGGACACAGGCTTGAAAGGTCGCAGCGGCCGCGGCGTCGTTGCGCCTGTCCGTCATTCCCGCGAAAGCGGGAATCCAAGGACTTTTGCCCCCGTTTCCACGTCCCCTTCCGGAAAGCGCGGCCAGCGCCCAAGGATTTCCACTCTCGCGGGAACCCTGGATTCAGGCACCTTCGTCGTCGGCATCGGGTTCTTCGGCGTTGTCCACGACCTGCCCCGGCACCAGCATCAGCCCGCGCAGCACCTGGTAGATCTCGCGGTACGCGCGTGGCGGCTTGTTGCGGAGCTTTTCCTCGCGCGCGTTGCGCAGCAGCTGGCGCAGGTGCTGGCGGTCGGCCGCCGGGTATTCGTCGAGCAGTCCGGCCAGCGCCGTGTCGCCCTCGTCGATCAGCCGTTCGCGCCAGTCCTCGATGCGGTGCATCACCGCGACCTCGCGGCGCGAGGTCGCGCTGTTGGCATCGAGCGCGTCGCGGATCGCCTCCAGCGTCGCGTCGTCCTCGCGGCGCATCTGCTTGGCCAGGAACGCCAGCTGGCGCTTGTGCGCGATGTGCGCGGTGATGCGCTTGCACTCGGCGATGTGCGGCAGCAGGTCCTCGGGGATCGGCAGGCGCGCGAGCTGGGCCGGGGTCAGCGCCACCAGCTTCTCGCCCAGCGCCAGTACCTCCAGTGCTTCGCGGCGCCGCTGGCCACGGCTGGCGTCAAGGAATTGGCCGGTGTCTTCGTCGCGTCCGCGCATGGTTGTTCCACTTCCGATTCATCTGTCCGCGCGTTGCGCGCGGCGTAACCCCTACAGGATAAAGCATTGAACGCGATCGCCCCCGAAACCCGCCTCGCCGACGACAGCGCCGCGCGCCTGGACGCGCTGGCCGGGATCTCGCAGCGCCTGCTGGCGCGCGCGCGCGAACTCGGCGCCAGCCAGGCCGAAGTGACCTGCAGCGAAGAGCGCGGCCTGGACGTGAACGTGCGCATGGGCGAGGTCGAGACGGTCGAGTCCACCCGCGACCGCGGCATCGGCGTCACCGTCTACTTCGGCCAGCGCAAGGGCAGTGCCAGCACCGCAGATCTGCATGACGCCAGCCTGGAGGCCACCGTCGCTCAGGCCTGCGCGATCGCGCGCTACACCGAGGACGATCCGGCCGCCGGGCTGGCCGATGCGGCGCTGATGGCTTCCCGGTTCCCGGACTTCGACAGCTGGCACCCGTGGACGCTCGATGCCCAGCAGGCGGTGGCCATCGCGCTGGCCTGCGAGGTGGCCGGGCGCGAGGCCGACGCGCGGATCAGCAATTCCGATGGCGCCTCGTTCGGCAGCAGCCAGAGCCTGTCGGTCTACGCCAACTCGCATGGCTTCGTCGGCCGCGAGCGCGATACCCATCACTCGATCGGCTGCGCGCTGATCGCCGGCCAGGGCGACGGCATGCAGCGCGACGGCTGGTATACCAGCGCGCTGGCGCGCGAGGACTTGTGCAGCGCGGCCGAGGTCGGCCGGCGCGCGGCCGAGCGCACCGTCGCGCGACTGCAGCCGCGTTCGCTGGCGACCGGCGAATACCCGGTGCTGTTCGCGCCGGAGATCGCCCGTTCGCTGGTTGGTCACCTGCTCGGCGCGATTTCCGGCGGGGCGCTGTACCGCAAGGCCAGCTTCCTGCTCGACAGCGCCGGCACCCGGCTGTTCCCGGAGTGGCTGTCGATCGACGAACGCCCGCACCTGCGGCGCGGGCTGCGCTCGACCGCGTTCGACGGCGAGGGCGTGGCCACCCAGGCCAGCTCGCCGCTGGTCGCCGGGGGGGTGTTGCAGCGCTACGTGCTCGGCAGCTACTCGGCGCGCAAGCTGGGTTTGCGCAGCACCGCCAACGCCGGCGGCGTGCACAACCTGCAGGTCTCGGCCAATGCCGGCGACCTGGCCTCGATCATCGCCGGCCTGCCGCGCGCGCTGCTGGTCACCGAGCTGATGGGGCAGGGCGTCAATGGCGTGACCGGCGACTATTCGCGCGGTGCGGGGGGCTTCTGGATCGAGAACGGCGCGATCGCCTACCCGGTGGACGGGGTGACCATCGCCGGCAACCTACGCGGCATGTTCGACGCGATCGAGGCGGTGGGCAGCGATGTCGACGTGCGCTCGCATATCGGGATCGGCTCGGTGCTGATCGGCAGGATGACGGTGGCCGGCGAGCATTAGAGCCTGTGCTCGATTCCCGCGGGGAGGTGGAGTTTCACGGGTTGGCCAGCCGGGGGAGCGAGGACACGATGCGGCGCATTGCGGAGCGGGCCAGGCTGGTTGCCAGTCCCGTTGCATGACCTTGGGCCCTTGACGCGTCCCGGGCGAGTGCCGAAATCTGCCTGTCCCGGCAATGGCCGGCAATTCTTATCGACTAGGGAAGGAACGCAGATGAGTGAATTCGAAAACCTCGCTACCCCGCCACCGCCCGTGACCGGCGTGCCGTCGGCCGAGGAGACGCAGTGGGCGCTGTTCGCGCATCTGTCCGCGTTGAGCGGGCTGTTCACCGGCGGACTCGGCGCGATCCTTGGCCCGCTGGTGATCTGGCTGATCAAGAAGGACACCCTGCCGTTCGTCGACGATCAGGCCAAGGAGGCGCTGAACTTCAACATCACCACGCTGATCGCGGTGGTGGCGTTGAGCCTGCTGGGCACCGCACTGATGGTGATCCTGATCGGTGTCCTGTTCTACCTGCTGGTCGGCGTGGTCAGCATCGCCTGGCTGGTGCTGACGATCGTGGCCACGATCAAGGCCGGCAACGGTGAACGCTACCGTTATCCGCTCACGCTGAGGCTGGTGAAGTAGATCGGTTCCACGTCGCGCTGAAGGCGAAGACCCGGCCCTGGCCGGGTCTTCGCGTTTCGGACCGCTGGCGACGTCGCTTCGCTATGCGCGGCGGTCCGTGCGGCCCAGCCTGCTCGGTTGCACGCGCTGCTGGCCCGGTTCAGTGGGTGCGTTCGACCGCCAGGCGCGCCAGCGCCCGCAGCGCCCCGGCGGATGCGCCATAAGGCGCCAGCTGCGCGTCCATGTTCCCGGCCAGCGCCGACAGCCGTTGCCTGGCGCGGTCCATGCCGAGCAGAGCCGGGAACGTGGACTTGTTCTGCGCGGCGTCCTTGCCGGCGGTCTTGCCGAGCTGCTCGGAGCTGGACTCGACATCGAGGATGTCGTCGCGGACCTGGAACGCCAGCCCGAGGTCGCTGGCGAAGGCGTCCAGTCGTTGCAACTCGGCCGCGCCGGCATCGCCGGCCAGCGCCCCCATCCGCACCGCGGCGCGGATCAGCGCGCCGGTCTTCAGCGCATGCATGCGTTCCAGCTCGGCCAGCGCCTGCTGCTGGCCGGTGGCATCGATGTCCAGCGCCTGCCCGCCGCACATGCCGGCCACGCCCGACGCACCAGCCAGGGTCTGCAGCCAGCCCACGCGCAACGTGGCCTCGACAGGCGCCTCGGCGAGCAGTTCGAAGGCGCGTGTCTGCAACGCGTCGCCGGCCAGGATCGCGGTGGCCTCGTCGAAGGCGACATGCACCGTGGGCCGGCCGCGGCGCAGCGCGTCGTCATCCATCGCCGGCAGGTCGTCATGCACCAGCGAATAGGCGTGCACCAGCTCGACCGCGCAGGCGGGCGCATCCAGGCGCGACGGATCGGCGCCGAGCAGGCTGCCGGTCGCGTAGACCAGCAGCGGGCGCATGCGCTTGCCGCCACCGAGTACCGCGTGGCGCATCGCCGCGTGCAGTCGTTGCGGGGCTTGCGCCGGGTCGGGCAGATGGGCGTCCAGGCAGGTCTCGATATGCGCCTGCCAGCGCGCGAACAGCTCGGCGGTCACGTCCTCAGGCGCCGTCGTCGGCGGGAGCGAACGGTTCGGCGGTCTCGGGCCGGGCCGGATCGCTGAGCAGGCGCACGCGCAGCTCGGCCTGTTCCAGCGCCTGCTGGCACTGCCGATACAGGCCGATGCCGCGTTCGTAGGCGTCCAGCGATTGTTCCAGGCTCAGATCGCCGGCTTCCATCTTCTCGACCAACTGCTCCAGCTCCTCGAGCGAATGCTCGAAGCGGGCCACCGGCGAGGCTTCGTTGGGGGACTTCTTGGGCATCGCGAAAGTGTGCGGGGTGCGGCCGGACGGGTCAATTCGGGGAATCCGGCACGCGGGCTCCCGTAGGAGCGACTTCAGTCGCGATGGGGCTCTACCGGGGAAGTCCCTATCGCGACTGAAGTCGCTCCTACGACGGGGTCATGCGGGGGGTGCCAGTGCAGCCGCGCGGCATGTGCATCCAGCCAGCGCTGCAGACCGGCCGAGACGATGCCGTCGCCGGCCGCGAGCAGGTCCGCGCCGTCGAACAGCAGCGGCATCGTGCCGCGTCGCCAGGGCGGGATGTGGGTGTCCTGCAACAGGTGTTTCAGCGAGTGCGAGTGCGAGCGCCCCGGCAGCACGATGCGCTCGCCACCTTGGCGGGCACGGACCCGCAGCGGGCGCTCGAATGTGCTGGCGCCGGCCAGCGCCAGCGTGCCGCCGTCCGGCAGCACCAGCGGCGTGGCGCCATCCCAGTCAAGCTGCCAGCCCGGCGGCCACGGCGCGGCCGGACGCAGCAGGTACAGGCGCTGGCGCCAGCGTCGGATCTCCACGTCGCGCCAGGCGAAGCGCATTTCACGGTCGGCCTGGAGGTGGGCGAGTTCGGTCTCCAGTGCCGCCACGCCGTGCGCCGGCAGCGCTGGTGCGCCCGTGTCGGCGACCCAGCGCCGCAGCAGCCGCGCGCG
>JASGDF010000191.1:0-24735 GCA_047607345.1 Pseudomonas sp.
GCTGCAGCGCCTCCTGCGGCGCCACCGGCATCGGCGGCGCCGCAGGCGGCAGCAGGGTCAGCTGCACCCGGACCGATTTCTCGACCGGCGCCGGCCGCGTCGATGGCGGCCAGCCGCCCAGCGCAAGCCAAAGCATCAGCAGATGGGCGGCGGCGCTGACGCCGGCCGCGATCGCGCGAGGATGGCGCAATACCCAGGCCGCGACCGGCCCGGAGCGCTCATCGCGCGGCAGCGGCCGCGCCAGCAGCCAGCCCGCGCAGGCCGCCATCGCCGCGCTCACCGGCATCCCCAATGCCGGCGACGGCCGCGCACCGAGCCAGAACAGCACGATCCCGAGCGCGATTCCGGTGGTGGCCAGGCGCTTGCCACGCACCGAGATCGCGCCCTGCTCCCGCCATGCGCGCAGCGAGCGGCCGTAGCGCGGATGCGCCAGCAGCCTCGCCTCCAGCGCCGGCGAGGAATGGCCGAAGCATGCCAGCGCCAGGATCAGGAAGATCGTGGTGGGCATTACCGGCAGCAGCGCGCCGACGATGCCCAGCGCGACCATCGACAGGCCCAGGCCGAACCAAAGGTACCGGGTCAACCGCATGCGCGAGCGCTTCCGCGATACGCTCTCGCCGGTCTCACTCGCCGGCGGCGGGCATGTACCGCTCCACATGGCCACGCACGCGATCGAACGCCTGGCACGCGGCCTCGATCACCGCCAGTTCCTGTTCCGGGGCCAGTACGGCCTGGTCCAGCGCGGCGGTGAACTCCCGCCAGTGACGGGCACGGCCCTCCGGATGCCCGGCGAGATGACGCGCGCCAAAGTGCTCGTCCAGCCCCAACCGGGCCGCATGCTTGAGCAGGATCGCCGCGCCCAGGTTGGAGCCTTCGGCCACGTACAGCCAGCCCAGCCCGACGGTCTGGCTGCGGTAGTCGCCCGCCAGCACGTCCGCCTGCGGCACCGGCACACCCAGGTCATCCAGGTCGGCCTGGATCTGCGCCAGCCGGCAGCGCTCGGGCAGGTCGGGGATCAGGCCACCCAGTACCGGGCTGAGGAAATAGCCTTCCATGTCGCGATGGAAGCGGTACTGCACCTGCAGGAAGCGGCCGTAACGCTCGCGGCTGGCGAACGGCTGCGCGGCCATGATCCGCTGGTCCAGGCGCTCATGCGCCGCATGGGTGGCCGCCTTCAGGCGCTGGCTGCGGGGGGATTCGGTCAGAGTCGGGTTCATGGCCTAGGAACGGATCGCTCACAAACGATAATGGTTATCGATTGTGCCACCACACGGGGCACCGTGGCCGCGCCGGCCCGATAATGCGTGCATGCGATCGGACAAGCCCTGGCACCTGTACCTGCTGCTGTGCCGCAACGGCAGCTATTACGCCGGCATCACCAATGACCTGCAGGCGCGCTACCAGGCACACCTGACCGGCAAGGGCGCGCGCTACACCCGCGCGAACCCGCCGCTGCAACTGCTCGGCAGCCGCCCCTACCCGGATCGTGCCACCGCCTCACGCGCCGAATGCCAACTCAAGCAGCTGCCGCGCGCGCGCAAGCTGGCCTGGCTGCTGGCCGGCGGCGACGGCATCCAGGGGTCAGGCAATTCCAGCTCCACGCAAGCCACTCCGGATACCGCTTGCCCGCTCAGGGCTGCGCCAGCGCCGCGCGGATCGCGCGCAGCTGCTGCTTCACCGCCGCCGCCTGCTCCGGCCCCAGCCGCACCAGCGCCTTCTGCCCGATCGACAGCGACTCCAGCGCCGGATCGGCAAAGCGATACTTGCCGCGACCATCCGGCTCGACGAGTGGTGGCTGCGCCGGCTCCGGCGCCTGCAACAGGTGGTCGATCACCTGCACCAGGCGGTCGTTGAAGTAGCCACCGGGATAGCCAAGCTCGGCATAAGCCTGCTGGAACAACGGGTAGAACCGCCGGTACACCCGCGCCAGCGCCTGCGGGTCCACCGCGGTGAATACCTTCACGTAGGCGGCATAGCGCGCGGCATTGGCCACGGCCAGGGTCGTGCCCGCCTGGCCGGGCTGCACCTGCAGCTCGCCGGGCAGCGGGCGCAGCGCCAGCGACTGGCGGCCGGCGCTGCGTCGCGGCAGGTTATCGACCATCGTGACCACGCGCTGGATCAGGTGCTCGCGCAGCACCACGTCCAGTCCCGTGCCAGCCCCCGCCAGGCCGGACAAGGCCTCCCAGGCCGCCGCATCGCTGTCGGCAAGCGCCGGGATCGCCGCATCGGCGGCGGCGAGGCTGTCGACCGGATGCCGTGGTCCCGCCGGCATCGCCGGGGCTTCAGGCGGGAGCTGGACCGGCGCCTCGGCACGCGAGGGGAACGCCGGCGGCAGCGCGCTGGTCCGCGTTGTCGCCTCGGGGCGAAACAGCCACCACCCCAGGCCGGCCAGCAGCACGGCCCCGACCAGCCAGGGCCACCACACGGTCTTGTTGTCGTTGCGCATATCGAGCGTTCTTGCGGAGGATCCGCTGCTTCTGACCCCCGCCTTCGGCCGAGGTTCCGCAGCCGAACCGGCGGTGCTCGCTCAGTGCGCCGACGTATCCGGCGTACGCCGCTGCAACGACAGCAGCCCCAGTGCCAGCGCCAGCGCCGCGTAGGCGCCGGCGAACTGCCAGCTGACCACGCGCCGCAGCCCCTCCAGCTCCCACGGCAGGTAGATGCCGCCATGCGGGTCGACCGAATGAATGAAACCGAACACGGTCAGCACCGCTCCGACCAGCAACACCCCCGCCGCGCGCCGCGCGTTGCCATCGATCAGCGACACCAGCGCGGTGGCCCACAGCATCGCGGCGATGATGAAGCCGTTGCCCAGCGTGGTGATCGTCGCCAGCTCGGAGAAACCATGGCCCTCGCTGGCCGCGAACAGCTCGGCGAAGCGCTCCGGCGGCAGCAACGCCGGGTTGGCGTACTTGATGTTGATCAGGTAGGCCATCGACGGCAGGAACGCCAGCGCCACCGCGGCGGCGTGCCGGCGCGGGGTCTCGTGGAAGGCCTGCACGGTGATGTCCATGCCGACGTAGACGATGATCGGCGCCAGCACCGCCACCGGCAGCCACTGCACCAGTCCGGACACGTAGCCGAACACCCCGCCCAGGCCGATGAACAGGCCGGTCAGCAGGGTGTAGCCGCTGCGCGCGCCCATGTGTTTGTAGGCCGGCTGGCCGATGTACGGGGTGGTCTGGGCGACACCGCCGCAGATGCCGGCGACCAGCGTGGACAGCGCCTCGACCAGCAGCACGTCGCGGGTGCGGTAATCGTCGCCGGCCGCGCGCGCGCTCTCGCTCACGTTGATGCCGCCGACCACCATCAGCAGGCCGAACGGCAGCAGCAGCGGCAGGTACGGCACGGTGTGCGGCAGCCCGTCGAGGAAGCCCAGGTTCGGCAGCGGCAGCGCGAGGTGCCAGGTGGTGACCGTCGGCAACACGAAGCCCGGCGCGCCCAACCCGGCCAGGCCCAGGCCGTAGTACAACGCCAGGCCCACCAGCAGCGCCAGCAGCACGCCCGGCAACCGCACCGGCAGCGGCCCCTTGGCCACCAGCACGTACAGCAGCAGGCCGAAGCAGACGAAACCGACCACCGGTTCGCGCAGCAGCTCGATCAGCGGCAGGAACCCGAGCAGGGTCAGCGCGGCACCGCCGACCGAACCGAGCAGCGCCGCGCGCGGCAGCACCCGCACCACCCAGTCGCCAGCGAAGGACAGCGCGAACTTCCACAGTCCCATCACCACCAGCGAGGCCATGCCGAGCTGCCAGGTCGCGATCGCCGCGGCGTGCGGGTCCAGGCCCTGCTGCTTGAAGCCGACGAACGCCGGGCCCAGCACCAGCAGCGCCATGCCAATGCTGGTCGGCGCATCCAGGCCGAGCGGCATCGCGGTGACGTCATCGCGGCCGCTGCGCGCCGCCAGCCGCCGCGCCATCCAGGTGTAGGCCAGATTGCCGAGCAGCACCCCGAACGCGGTGCCGGGGAACATCTTGCCGAACACGATCTCGGCCGGAAACTGGAACACGCCCACCAGCACCGCGGCGATGAAGCCCAGGATCGAGAGATTGTCGACGAACAGGCCGAGGAAGCCGTTGAGATCGCCAGCGACGAACCAGCGCGGACGCGCCGGGGAAGAGGAAGCGGACATGGGCGACGGGAGCGGGAGAAAGGGAAACCGGATATTAGAGCGTGTCCGGCGCGGCTGTCGCCGCATGCCCCAGCTCCAGGAGCGTGGGCGGCGGAACACGTTCGAGGCAAGAAACTCGCTAGGCGAGGCCAGTCAGGCGACGATTCGCCGGCCTGTAACCGCGCTACAGGCGCAAGAAACGACGCCTGACTGGCCTCGCACAGCGGGCTTCACCGCCCGGACGGCTTCTGCCGCCCAAGCTCCAGATGCAGGAACTGGTTGAACGCGCTGCGCTGGTAGTCGCCGAACGCGGCACCGTCGACGAAGCCCCAGCGCCGGTACAACGCCAGCGCCGGCTCGAACGCCGGGCCGCTGCCGGTCTCCAGGCTGAGCCGGCGCAGCCCTCGCGCGCGGGCGACGGCGATGATGTGGTCGAGGATCGCCGCGGCCGCGCCCTGGCGCAGGAACGCCGGATGGGTCCGCATCGACTTCAGCTCACCGCTGCCGTCGCCCAGCCTGCGCAGCGCACCGACCGACGCCAGCGCACCGCCGCGCCAGGCACTCCAGACCGTCACATCGGCGCGCTGCAGCCCCGACAGGTCCAGCGCATAGACGCTGCCCGGCGGCGAGTTGGACTGCATCTGCCGCAGGTGCAGCGCCAGCAACTCGCGCACCGCCGCGCCGGACAGATCGTCCTCGCCGATCGCGTAGGCACAGGCCGTCATCGACGCGCGCTCAGAACGAGACTTCGACCGCCTGCCGCGACCACAGCACCGACTGGTGACCGGTCGCCTGCTTCCACGCCAGCCGGATCGCCTCGATGTCGGCACGCCGCTGCGGGGTGTCCTCGTGCAGGATCACCAGCACCTTGGTCGCAAGCCGGTTCGGCTCCTTGGCCCCGCGGAACAGCCACTGGCCATAGGCATCGAACACGGTCAGGCCATCCGGGAAGCGCGGCGTCACCTCCTTGTCGAGGAAGGCGCGCCACTGCGCCTCGCTGATCTTCTCGGTCTGCGGACGATCGGCCGGACCCGTCTCCTCGCCGACCCCGAAGTACAGCTCGCTGCGCACCCAGCCCTGCGCATCGGCCGGCCGCGCCGCATCCCCCTGCAGCGCAGCGGTGGTGGCAGGCGGCGCGGGCGGCGGCGCCAGCGTCGAACACGCTGACAGCGCGAGGGCCGCAGCCAGCAGGGAGGTTCGCAGGAAGTTCATCGGGTCTCCAGAAAACGTGCGCACGGCATATGAGGATCGGTGATGTGGTGATGCCCACGCGCAGGAACCGGGTTCGCGGGCGTTGGCGGCAACGAATCGTTAATATATCGCTTCATCCGGATGGATGCTTGTAGCGATCGCAATCTTCGCGATCCCATTGTTGTACCAGGAGAGAGAGTCCCATGTCGCATACCCACCCCACCGCGCTCGGCCTGGCCGTGGCGCTGGCCCTGTCCGCCCCGGTCCATGCCCAGTCGTCCGAGGCCACCACGCTGGACACGGTGATCGTCACCGGCACCCGCGCCAGCGGTCGCACCGTGCTCGAGTCGACCGCCCCGGTCGACGTGCTCAGCGCCGAGGACATCCGCAAGGCCGGCATCGTCAACGGCGAGCTGGGCAGCGCGCTGCAGGCGCTGCTGCCGTCGTTCAACTTCCCGCGCCAGTCCAACTCCGGCGGCGCCGACCACGTGCGCGCCGCGCAGCTGCGCGGGCTGTCGCCCGACCAGGTGCTGGTGCTGGTCAACGGCAAGCGCCGCCACACCTCGGCGCTGGTCAACACCGACAGCAAGATCGGCAAGGGCACCACGCCGGTGGACTTCAACTCGATCCCGGTCAGCGCGATCAAGCGCATCGAGGTGCTGCGCGACGGCGCCGGCGCGCAGTACGGCTCGGACGCGATCGCCGGGGTCATCAACGTGATCCTGGACGACGACCCGGACCACGGCGAGGTCGAGGCCAGCTGGGGCGCGCACCATACCGACCTCAAGCCGATCCACAGCGAACTGAGCGACGGCCAGACCGGCGCGATCAGCGCCAAGGCCGGCACCCACCTGGGCGAGGACGGCTTCGTCAAGGCCGGCCTGGAGTACAAGCGCCGCTCGCCCACCAACCGCGCCGGCTTCGACCAGATCCCCGACTGGCAGCAGAACGAAACCAACCTGGCGTTGCAGGGCAAGCGCAACTACCAGCTCGGCGATGGCCGCTCGCGCGACATCAACGCCTGGTTCAACGGCGAGCTGCCATTCGGGCAGACCGGCCGCTTCTACGCCTTCGGCACCTACAGCCACCGCGACACCCAGGGCGCCAACTACTTCCGCTACCCGGACGACACCGACGGCGCCAACTGGCCGGAGGTGTACCCCGACGGCTATCGCCCGGTCTCGCTGGGCTACAACCGCGACTACCAGGGCGTGTTCGGCGCGCGCGGGCAATGGGGCGAGTGGGACTACGACGCCAGCCTCGACTACGGCCGCAACGATTTCACCTACAAGCTGAAGAACTCACTCAACGCCTCGCTCGGCCCGGACAGCCCGACCTCGTTCAAGGTCGGCCGCTACGTGTTCGACCAGACCGTGGCCAACCTGGACCTGACCCGCGCCTTCGAGGCCGCCGGCGCCAGCCACACGCTCGGCACCGGCGTGGAGCTGCGCCGCGAGCAGTACCGCACCCATGCCGGCGATGCGGCCAGCTACGCCGCCGGCCCCTACACCGACCGCCCGACCGGCGCGCAGGCCGGCGGCGGGCTGACGCCCGAAGACGCGGCCGACCTGTCGCGCAACGTCGCCAGCGCCTACGCCAGTGTGTCCAGCCAGTTCGGCGAGAAGTTCTCCACCGACCTGGCCGGTCGCTACGAGCACTACCAGGACTTCGGCAGCCAGTGGACCGGCAAGCTCGCCGCGCGCTATGCGTTCACCCCGGCGTTCGCGCTGCGCGGGGCGATCTCCAACAACTTCCGCGCGCCCTCACTGAGCCAGATCGGCTTCGAGTCCACCTCCACCGGCTACGGCTCGGACGGCCAGCTGGTGCGCAGCCGGGTGCTGTCGGTCGACAACCCGATCGCGCGCGCGCTGGGCGCGACCGACCTGAAGCCGGAGAAGTCGCTCAACTACAGCCTCGGCTTCACCAGCCGCCTTGGCGAGCACGTCGACCTGTCGCTGGACTTCTTCCAGATCGACATCGACGACCGCATCGCCCTGTCCGAGAGCATCACCGGCGACGCGCTCACCGAGTACGTGGAGAGCAACTTCGGCGTGTCCGGCCTGCAGAGCGCCAGCTTCTTCGTCAACGCCGCCGACACCCGCACCCGCGGCGCCGAGCTGGTGGCGAACTGGCGCGGCGAGGCGTTCGGCGGCGACCTGCGGCTGACCGGCACCTACAGCTACGCCAAGACCACGCTGAAGAACGTGCTGGCCACCCCGTCGCAGCTGCTGGCGCTGGATCCGGACTACGTGCTGTTCGACGTGGAGGAGACCAACACCCTCACCACCGCCACGCCGAAGACCCGCGCCGCGCTGGCCGCCGGCTGGAGCGACGAGCGCTGGACGCTGTCCTCGCGCCTGTCGCGCTACGGCAGCGTCACCCGCGTCTTCAGCTGGGCCTCGGCCCCGCAGACCTACGGCGCGGAGTGGCAGCTGGACCTGGAGGCCGAGTACCGGATCAGCCCGCGGTGGAGCGTGGCGATCGGCGGCCAGAACGTCACCGACAGCTACCCCGACCTGTCCAACAGCGAGACCAACTACTACGGCAACCTGCCGTACGACGTGCTCTCGCCGGTCGGCAGCAACGGCGCGTACTGGTACGGGCGGGTGCGGTATACGTTCTGATGCCTCCCTCCCTTCTCCCTGTGGGAGAAGGTGTCGTGGTCAAGTTCGCCCGATGCGCTGGCGTTGGCGTCGATGGCCGCGGCGCCGTTGGTGGCCGTCGCGTACGAGCCGATGGCCAGGGTCTGACCACCCGTGGCCGACGCGCCGCGCCCGATGGCGGTGCTGTTGGTGTCCGCGGTACTGCCGTAGCCGACGGCAGTGGCGTCCTTGCCGGCGGCCTGCGCTTCTGCGCCCAGGGCCGTGGCCTCCGACCTTTACGCGTTGGCCGACATGCCGATGGTCGTCAATCCTTCGCAGCTCGTGCTGTCGGTCTCGGTGGTGTCGCAGCCCACTTGGGCTGACGTGCCGATGGCGATGCTATGGACAGCGTCGGCGGCGGCAGAGTTACCCATAACGACGTTGCCATTGGCGTCGACGGATTGGGCGCGGACCAGCGGGGCCGCTAGGACCACCGCGAGGGTCAGCTGTTTCATAGTACGTTCTTTGAAACTTGGGGGCGTCCCAAACAACGTATGGAATCTGGTGGTACCTGCAAGGCAGCCCTCGAGGATTTGCCGATCGGTCGGCGGTTTTTCCGCCCTGGTTCAGATCGCGAGGACCGTGAAATCCAGGATCTGCGGCCGGACCGGGAGGCTTACCGAGCCGGGCGAGCTTCAGATATTCTTCGATCAAGTCGAGATCCGCGAACACCATTGTTCGCAGTCGGTGACCTTGCCGATCTGAGCAGCGCCGAACTTATAACCTTGACCAGCGGGCTGTTCCATGGGGACTCCTTTGCTGGATTCATACGGCCGATTCGAGATCGGCCAAGGTCAATTTTAGGTCACGCGGATCCCCGGTCTCGGCCATCGCGCGTTGCACCGCCGCGCGCGTGGCGGTCGTGACCAGAGATTGGAGGTCGCGCCCCGATCGGCCCTCGGTAAGGGTCGCCAAATGGGTGCACGCAGCATCGACCTCGAATGCCAGGGGCTTCCCTGTCAATTGCAGGCGGAGGATCGCGGCCCGCGCGGTGACGTCCGGCAAGTCGATCAGGATTTTCCGTTCAAGGCGCGATCGCAGCGCGGCGTCGATGTGGTCTGGGTGATTGCTGGCGGCCAACAGGAAGACTTGGCCGTTCTTGGTCGCCACGCCGTCCAATTCCTGCAGGAGTTGGGCGACGATTTCCTCTGTGAAGGGATCGCCACCACCACGCTGCTTCGCCACGGCGTCCAGTTCGTCCAGGAAGAGAATGCAGGGTGCCTGTGCGCGGGCCTTGTCGAACAATTGCTTTACGTTGCCGCCACTTTGCCCGATGTAACCGGCTTTAAGATCGCTTGACGCCGCCGCCAGAAAGGACAGCCCCGCCTCGGATGCCAGAACGCGGGCGATTTGCGTCTTGCCCGTGCCGGGCGGCCCGTACAATAGGATACCTCGCGGTACCTGCACGCCGAGTTTACGCATATCTTCGGCGTGGACGAGTTCACGGCCGAGACTCTGGAATTCTCGCT
This sequence comes from Pseudomonas sp., assembly GCA_047607345.1. Taxonomy (GTDB): domain Bacteria; phylum Pseudomonadota; class Gammaproteobacteria; order Xanthomonadales; family Xanthomonadaceae; genus Pseudomonas_S. Next base: position 9,414 of record JASGDF010000191.1, read on the forward strand.
TCAAAGTATCGGGGAGGATTAGATCGTCCCAGGTCAACGGCTGAACCGTGGTCGATCCCTTGCCCCTGGCTTTTTTCAAAGCCAAGGCAAATTCTTCCTGGGTCAGAGTCTCCCCGATGGCGTTGGCCGCGATTTTGGCCACCAAGGTGGAGAGATCGCGGCCGCTCATCCCCGAAGTGTCGCGCACCCACTGGTCCGTGGCTTCGAATTGCAGCCGCGCCTTGGCGAATTCGGTGTTGAGGATTGTTCGGCGTCCGGCGGCGTCTGGTGGTCCAATCTCGATGGATTCGGTGAAGCGCGACAACACAGCATTGTCGATCAGATCGTGGCGATTGGTCGCGCCGATGACAAACACCTTGCCCGCAGCTTGATCGAAACCATCCCACTCGCTCAAAAAGGTGTTCACCAAATCCGCGCCAAAACTGTCGCTGTGGGTCGAACCCCGGGCGGCGAACACACTTTCGCACTCATCGACAAACAAGATGGTCGGGGCTTTTTTCCTCGCATCGGCCCAGATGGCTTTCACCGCTTTCCCCGTCCCGCCGATCGCGGCGGCTTTTAGATCGGAGACGTTGGCGGCAACGAAATTACACCCGGCGTTCTTGGCCAACTTCCGGGCGATGAGGGTTTTCCCGGTGCCCGGCGGTCCGTACAACAACAGTCCGCGCGGCGTCGGCGCGCGATTGGCCGCGAACGCGTCCACCAATTTCAGCACACCGTCCAAGGTGGCTTGGGGTAAGGCCACGCCGGTCCAATCACGCTCGATGTTCTGCAGGGTCTCGATCCGCCGTTCGAGGTATTGGATCTGACCTTGCCGGCCCAGCACGTCCTCGCCCTTGCGGGCGTATTCCAAGATCGCCGGCGCATGTTCTACGCTGGCCTCGGCCCTCCGGCCCGCCATGGCGGCCCATAAAGGCAACCGAGGATCGTCGGCGGCCAACTGGCCGAATGGGATGGTGTGGGCATCGAAACCGTCACGGGCAAATCGAGACAACAACACCATGTCGGCACCCTGGCGCAACGCCAAGAAACTGGCCCCAAACTGCGGTCCGTGCCCTTTGCCGATGTTGTAGTCGTCGTTGGTGGACGTGCCAATGCCCGGGAAGAAAAACGCCCGATATGGAAAATCAGGGTTGTGACTTTCGTTGGGACCGATGGCCAGCAACGAGGGTGCCAGTGTGGCGTATTCGTCGAGGGCGGCCCAGTCAGACGCCACGGTGGCCTTGGTGATTTTCTTTCGGCCAATCCACACCAAAAAAACGTACGGCACACCCACCAAGATCAGGGCAAACAACCACCGCCACCACACAACCTGACCAAAGGCGCCGCCCGGACCGAGGTACTTCAACGCTGTCCAAAACGACTGGCGATCCACCGACAAGCCAAAGACAGCGTAAAGGGTCCACACCCCAAACACCACCCGCCCCCACTTCCCACCTATAGCCTTGAACCACAATGCCGGCCACAGGCTGCTTTTCCACGCGCGGTCGTAACGGGCGGATTTTTCCGTCGCCACGTCGACTTGCACGACCTGTTGGAGATCCTCACCGATGCCGGCAAGCCGTTTTTCGTCTTCGTTGATGGCCGCCCATGCCTTGTCGTTTTCGGCCAACAAGCGGATCCGCTCCGACTGCATTTTTTTGATTTGGCCCTGCAAATACCCCACTGGGGCGTTGTCGCCATCGCTCATCCCAGATCGTCCTTACGAGTGTTCGTGCCGGTGTTCGCGCCCCAAGGTGCAGGCCGATTCTACGCAAGATTAGAATGAAATAATGAGTTACTGCACGGCGATCCGTCGACGGGTTGGGTGGATCGGCCTGGCAGGGACAACGCGGGAGGAGCATCGGATCCAAAACGACGCCTAATCGCCTTGCTGACCGGCTGCGCCAAGGTAAGGTACTGGCCACGTCGGGCGGGATGTCGCACGCGGTGTTCGACGAGATGGAGACCTATTGCCGCATCCCACGCCGCCGCACGAACTTCTCACCCCGCCCATGGGCGGCGGGCCGTTCGTGCCGCGCCCTGGCGGAAGTCGCGCAGGACCATTTCGCGCTGCTGCTCGGCCAGTTCGATGGTCATGGCCGACCGATCGGCCGAAAGCCAGAGGTTGGGCGAGAACACCTGCTTGGTATAGGCACGGGCCAGATCGGCCGGGCTGTCGGCTTCCCGATTGATCCGCGTGGGGTCGGCGCCGTGCCGCAGGAGTTCCATCACGGCCCGATCCTGGTCCTTGGCCGTGGTGAAATGCAGGGCGGTGTTGCCCTCTTCGTCGCGGGCGTCGATGTCTTGGTGGAGAGCTTGGTGGATCTGCAGGTACCCCGAAGGGGCGGATGAGGGTACGGGCGAAGCCTCGTGCAGTCAGACACTGCGAGGGCTTCGCCCTATACCCTCACCCCAACCCCCGCTCCGCGCCCGGCCCACGCCAGCGGCGTGGGCGCTCAATGGCTTGCGCGCCAAAGGCGCGCAAGCCATGCCCCCGAGCCCCGACGGGAGAGAGCTCATCCCCATAACTGGAATCTCACGCCCGCTGAAGCAAAATCGGTCGAATGGACGACGCTTCGCCGCTTCCACCTCCGCCATCGCTGGACGACGCCTGCGCGTTGTTCCTGGACGTCGATGGCACCCTGATCGCCTTCTCCGAACGCCCCGACCAGGTCCACCTGCTGCCCGCGGTACGCGAGGCCATCGGTGCGATCAGCGACCGCCTTCGCGGCGCGGTGGCGCTGGTCAGCGGCCGCCCACTGGCGCAGCTGGATGCCCTGTTCGCGCCGCTGCGGCTGCCCGCCGCCGGCCTGCACGGCCACCAGCTGCGCGGCGACGCGCAGGCGCGCGAGGCGCTGCCGGCCGAGCCGGACACCTCGGCGTTCCTGCACGATCTGCACCGGCGCGCCGCGCACATGGCGCGGGCCAACCCCGGCGTGCTGGTCGAGGACAAGGGTGCCAGCCTGGCGCTGCACTGGCGCTCGGCGCCGCAGGCCGGCGCGTCGGTGCTCGACTTCGCGCGCGCGCAGATCCCCGGCCTGCCCGGCTACCGCCTGCAACCCGGCGACCATGTCGTCGAGTTCGTCCCGGAAGGCAGCGACAAGGGCCGCGCGGTCGAGCAGTTGCTGCGCCAATCCAACTTCATCGGACGCCAGCCGGTGTTCGTCGGCGACGACCTGACCGACGAATTCGGCTTCGCCGCCGCCAACCGGCTCGGCGGCTGGAGCGTGCTGGTCGGCCGCCGCGCCGGCACCCAGGCGCGCTACGCGCTGCCCGGCATCGATGCCGTGCATGCCTGGCTGCACGACAACGCCCGGTCATAGCCCCTCCTCCCGACGCCGCCCGACGCCCATGACTCCAGCAAACCCCGCACTCTCGAATCTCGACCTCGGCGTGATCGGCAACGGCAGCTTCGGCGCGTTGATCGACAAGTCCGCACGGGTGGTATGGGGCTGCCTGCCGGCATTCGACGGCGACCCGGCGTTCTGCGCGCTGCTGTCGCCGCGCGAGCAGCAAGGCGGCGATTTCGCGATCGAGCTGGAAGGGCTGGTCAGCAGCGAGCAGCATTACCTCACCAATACCGCGATCCTGCGCACGGTGCTGCGCGACGACAACGGCGGCGCGGTCGAGGTGATCGACTTCGCGCCGCGCTGGCGCAACAACGGCCGCTTCTACCGCCCGGTCAGCCTCATCCGCCAGGTGCGCCCGCTGGCCGGCAACCCGCGCATCACCGTGCGGGTGCGCCCGCTCGCCGACTGGGGCGCACGCAGGCCCGAATCGACCTGGGGCAGCAACCACGTCCGCTGGCTGCTGCCGGAATTCACCTTGCGCCTGACCACCGACGTGCCGGTGCGCTTCGTGCGCGACGAGTTGCCGTTCGTGCTCAACCACCCCATCAGCCTGGTGCTGGGCGTGGACGAGTCGCTGGACCGCTCGCTGACCGGCTACGTGCAGGAGGCGCAGGAGCGCACCGAGGACTACTGGCGCGAGTGGGTACGCTACCTGTCGATCCCGCTGGACTGGCAGGACGCGGTGATCCGCAGCGCGATCACCCTCAAGCTGTGCCAGTACGAGGACAGCGGCGCGATCATCGCGGCGATGACCACCTCGATTCCCGAGGCGCCTGACACCCCGCGCAACTGGGACTACCGCTACTGCTGGCTGCGCGATGCCGCGTTCGTGGTGCGCGCGCTCAACCGGCTCGGCGCGACCCGCACGATGGAGCAGTTCATCGGCTACATCTTCAACATCGCCAGCAACGATGGCACCCTGCAACCGCTGTACGGCATCGGCTTCGAGTCGCGGCTGGAGGAGCACGAGGTCGAATCGCTGGCCGGCTACCGCGGCATGGGCCCGGTGCGGCGCGGCAACCTGGCCTGGATCCAGCAGCAGCACGACGTCTACGGCAGCGTGGTGCTGGCCTCGACCCAGCTGTTCTTCGACCAGCGCTTGAAGGATCCGGGCGACGAACACACCTTCCGCCGGCTCGAGCCGCTCGGCGAGCGCGCCTACGCGCTGCACGACGTGCCCGACGCCGGGCTGTGGGAATTCCGCGGCCGCGCCGAGGTCCACACCTACACCGCGGCAATGTGCTGGGCAGCCTGCGACCGGCTGGCCAGAATCGCCCGCCGGGTCGGCCTGGAGGAGCGCTGCGGCTACTGGCGCGAGCGCGCCGAGACGATCCGCCAGCGTGTGCTGGACGAAGCCTGGAGCGAGCAGCGCGGCCACTTCACCGATACCCTGGGTGGGCATCGCCTGGACGCCTCGCTGCTGCTGCTCGCCGATATCGGCATCATCGAAAGCGGCGATCCGCGCTTCGTCGCCACGGTCGAGGCGATCGGCCGCGACCTCAAGCACGGCGACGCGCTGTACCGCTATGTCGCCGCCGACGACTTCGGCGAGCCGGAGACGAGCTTCACCATCTGCACGTTCTGGTACATCGACGCGCTGGCCTCGATCGGCCGGCTCGACGAGGCGCGCGCGCTGTTCGAGCGCGTGCTGGCGCGGCGCAATCACCTCGGCCTGCTGTCGGAGGACCTAGCGTTCGACGGCGGCGAGGCCTGGGGCAACTTTCCGCAGACCTATTCGCACGTCGGCCTGATCATCGCCGCGATGCGGCTGTCGCGGAGCTGGCAGGAGGCATCATGAGTCGATTGGTAGTGGTATCCAACCGGGTGGCGGTCCCGGGCGAGAGCCGGGCCGGCGGCCTGGCGGTCGGCCTGCTGGCCGCGCTCAAGGAACAGGGCGGCATCTGGTTCGGCTGGAGCGGCAAGACCGTGCGCAGCGACAGCGGCGCGCTGCACGAACACAAGGACGGCGACATCCGCTTCGTCACGATGGACCTCAACAAGCGTGACCTCGACGCCTACTACAACGGCTTCGCCAACCGCACGCTGTGGCCGCTGCTGCATTTCCGGCTCGACCTGGTCGACTACGACCGCGCCACCCGCGACGGCTACCGTCGGGTCAACGCGCTGTTCGCCGAGAAGCTCACCCCGTTGCTGCGCGAGGACGACATCGTCTGGATCCACGACTACCACCTGATCCCGCTCGGCGCACTGCTGCGCGAGCGCGGCTTCGGCGGAAAGATCGGCTTCTTCCTGCATGTGCCGATGCCCTCGGCCGACCTGGTGCAGGCGATGCCCGACCACGCCAGGCTGTTTCCGAGCCTGTACGCCTACGACCTGGTCGGCTTCCAGACCCAGCGCGACGTGGACCGCTTCCGCGCCTACGTGCGCCTGTTCGGCGGCGGCCAGCTGCTGGACGACGGCCTGGTCGAAGCGCCGGGAGGAAGGCGCTTCCACACCGCCGCGTTCCCGATCGGCATCGATACCGAACTGATCGCGCGCCAGGCCAAGGCGGCGATGTCCAAGCAGGCGGTGCGCGACCTCAACGGCAGCCTGCATGGCCGCCAGCTGGCGATCGGGGTGGACCGCCTGGACTACTCCAAGGGCCTGCCCGAGCGCTTCCTCGGCTTCGAGCGCTACCTCGACCGCCATCCCGACCAGCGTGGCAGCCTGACCTACCTGCAACTGGCCCCGGTCTCGCGCGGCGAGGTCAACGAGTACCGCCAGCTGCGCAACCAGCTCGAGCAGATCGCCGGCCACATCAACGGCGGCCACGCCGAGCCGGACTGGACCCCGCTGCGCTACGTCAACCAGAACTTCACCCATGCCACGCTGACCGGCTTCTACCGCTCGGCCGCGGTCGGGCTGGTGACCCCGCTGCGCGATGGCATGAATCTGGTCGCCAAGGAATACGTGGCCGCGCAGGACCCGCAGGATCCTGGCGTGCTGGTGCTGTCGCTGCTGGCCGGTGCGGCCGACGAGCTGAAGGAGGCCCTGCTGGTCAACCCGCACGACCTGGACGGCGTCGCCGACGCGATCGCCACCGCCGCCACGCTGGCCCGGCCCAAGCGCATCGAGCGCTGGCAGGCGATGATGGACCACCTGCGCCGCAACGACATCGGCCATTGGCGCCGACGCTACCTGGAGGCACTGATCTCCGGTACCTGAACCGGCCTCCGCCAGGCCCTGCCAGGGCGGGAAACAGGTTTTCGACGCTCTGCGACCGTTTGTCGCGTAGACTGGCCGCGATGTGGCGCTCCGAGATCCCCGGGAGGGACGCGCAACGCATCCAACGGCCGCCAGGCATACCCCACGCCGGCCAAGCCTCTCGTTCTCCCAAAATCGAAAACACCATGAAGAAATTTATCAAGGCTCTGGCGGCCCTGGCCGTGCTGCTGATCGCGGCGGCGGTGCTGTTCCTCTACTGGCCGCTCCACCAGCGCTCGGTCCCCGCCGCAGAAAACGACAAGCCCGTGGACGTCGTGCTGGTCGGCGGCGGCATCATGAGCGTGACCCTGGCCACCTACCTGCAGGAACTGCAGCCGGACTGGCACGTCGAGCTGTTCGAACGCCTCGACGGGGTGGCCCTGGAAAGCTCCAACGGCTGGAACAACGCCGGCACCGGCCACTCCGCCTTCGCCGAGCTGAACTACACCCCGGAACTGCCGGACGGCTCGATCGAAACCAAGCGCGCGGTCGGCATCGCCGAGCAGTTCGAGGTGTCGCGCGAGTTCTGGTCCCACCAGGTCAAGGAAGGCCGGCTGCCCAAGCCGTCCGACTTCATCAACCCGACCCCGCACATGAGCTTCGTCTGGGGCGAGGACCGCATCGAGTACCTGCGCAAGCGCCACGACGCGCTGGTCAAGAACCCGCTGTTCTACGGCATGCAGTTCTCCACCGACCCGGAGCAGATCAAGCAATGGGCGCCGCTGGTGATGGAAGGCCGCGACCCCAAGCAGAAGGTCGCCGCGACCTACATGCCGCTGGGCACCGACGTCAACTTCGGCGTGATCACCAACGCGCTGACCCAGGGCCTGCAGCACAACCCCAACTTCAAGCTGCAACTGCAGCATGAGGTCACCGCGCTGCGCCAGAACGGCGACAAGACCTGGAACGTCACGGTCAAGGACCTCAAGAGCGGCCAGGAGCGCACGGTCAAGTCGCGCTTCGTGTTCATCGGCGCCGGCGGCGCGGCGCTCAAGCTGCTGCAGATGTCCGGCATCCCGGAGTCCAAGGACTATGCCGGTTTCCCGGTCGGCGGCCAGTTCCTGGCGTTCGAGACCCCGGCCGTGGCTGAGCGCCACAAGGTCAAGGTCTACGGCATGGCCGACACCGGTTCGCCGCCGATGTCGGTCCCGCACATCGACTCGCGCAAGCTCGACGGCAAGCCGGTCGTGCTGTTCGGACCGTTCGCGCTGTACAGCACCAAGTTCCTCAAGCAAGGCTCCTGGTTCGACCTGTATTCCTCGGTGACCCACAACAACGTCGGCGGGATGCTGAAGGTCGGCGAGGAGAACCTGGACCTGGTGAAGTACCTGATGCGTCAGGCCGAGCTGACCGACGCCGACCGCCAGGCCGAGTTGCTCAAGTACTATCCCAACGCCAAGCGCGAGGACTGGAAGCTGATCACCGCCGGCCAACGCGTGCAGGTCATCAAGCGTGACCCGGTGAAGGGTCCGATCCTGCAGTTCGGCACCGAGATCGTGACCGACAAGGACAAGACGATCGCCGCGCTGCTGGGCGCCTCGCCGGGCGCCTCGACCTCGCCGCCGATCATGCTGGACCTGCTGGCCAAGGCCTTCCCGCAGGAGATGGCGGCCGGCTGGCAGGCGCGCCTGAAGGAGATCATTCCGTCCTACGGGCGCAAGATCAACGACAGCCCTGCGCTGACCAACGAGATCCGCGGCATGACCAGCCAGGCGCTGAACCTGCCGTACCTGGAAGTGCCGGACGCACCGGGCCAGGACGCGCCGGCACCGGCGGCCGTTCCCGCCGCCAAGCCGGCCGAGCAGACCCGCAACGCCAATCAGGAGTTGCAGGCGCTGTAACCCAGCACGCGCTTGAGCGCACCAAGCCGGCCATCGCAGGATGGCCGGCTTTTTTGTGAGTCCCTCACAAGAGCGGCGCACGTCCATGTGCGCGGACTTCAGTCCGCGCCGCAGGAAACCCGGAAAACCGTGGTGTTTGACGCGCCGCCGCGCGAGGCGATGCCACGGTAGCGAGCTGTTCTGTGGGAGGGACTTCAGTCCGCGCCGCAGGAAACCCGGAAAACCATGGTGTTTGACGCGCCGCCGCGCGAGGCAATGTCACGGTAGCGGGCTGCTCTGTGGGAGGGACTTCAGTCCCGACGCCTTTCCGGCCAGGGCTGGTCAGAACTGAAGTCCCCCCCACAAGAACTGCGCTCAGAAAACAGGCCGAGCGCCTTCGGCAATCCATCCATGACCAGCGCGCACGGCACTTCTTTCCAATCCTGAGCCGAATTCCAGGGCACACCGCCCGAACCGGCCTGCCTGGCCGATCAACCAGCCACAGCCCCGATCCACGCCAGCGTCGCCATGCGGCCGCTGCGACGATCACGGCGATGCGAGAAGAATCGCTGCGAGTCGCAGATCGTGCACAGGCCGCCGCCATGCACCGCGCCAGCCGGCAGCCCCGCGGCGAGCAGGCGGCGTCGCGCCAGCGCGTACAGGTCGACCGTCCAGTGCCCGGGCCGGGTCGCGGCAAAGGCCGCCTGCGCGCCCGGATCGGCATCGACGAAGGCATGAAACACCTCCTCGCCGATCTCGTAGGCCTGCGTGCCGGCCGCCGGCCCCAACCAGGCCTGCAACCGCTCCGGCGCGGCATGCATCGCCTCAACCGTGCGCTCCAGCACCCCGTCGGCCAACCCACGCCAGCCGGCATGCGCCGCACCGACCTCGCTACCATCGGCCGCGGCGAACACCACCGGCAGGCAGTCCGCGGTCAGGATCGCCAGCACCACGCCGGGCACCGAGGTCACTGCCGCATCGGCGACCGGCTCGGCCTCGATGTCCCGGGCCAGCGGCGGCGCGTCGAAGCGCAGCACGCCGGTGCCATGCACCTGGCGCAGCCAGTGCGGCGGCGACGGCAGCCCGGCCAGCAGTGCCAGTTCGTCGCGATTGCGCTGTACCTGCGCCGGATCGTCGCCGTCGGCCGCCGAGCGGTTGCCCAGGTTGAAATGGTCGAACGGCGCCTGCGAACCACCCGCCCCGTGCCGCAGCGTGGTGAACGCCTGCACGCCGGGCACTGCCGGCCAGTTCGCCCGCAGCAGCGGCTGCCCGCGCATCTCAGCGCCGCTCGCGCTCGGCCGCCTGCGCCGAGTCCTCGCGCAGCGCCGCCAGCAGCCCCAGCAGGTCGGCCGGCACCGGCGCGCTGGCGCGCACCGGCTCGCCGCTGACCGGGTGCGCGAACTCCAGCGTCTCGGCATGCAGCGCCTGGCGCTTGAAGCCACGCAGCTGAGCCACCAATGCATCGGTCGCGCCCTTGGGCAGCTTGAGCGCGCCGCCATAGAGCGGATCGCCGACGATCGGATGCTTCAGGTGCGCCATGTGCACGCGGATCTGGTGGGTGCGCCCGGTCTCCAGGCGGCATTCCAGCGCGGTGTGCGCGCGGAAGCGCTCGCGCAGCCGGTAGTGGGTGACCGCGTCCTTGCCGTCCTCGCGCACCGCCATCCGCAACCGATCGCGCGGGTGGCGCTCGATCGGAGCCGCGGCGGTGCCGCCGGAGACCAGTGCCCCGACCACCACCGCCAGATACTGCCGGTGCACCTCGCGCGCGGACAGCTGTTCCACCAGCGCGGTCTGCGCCTGCAACGTGCGCGCCACCACCATCACCCCGCTGGTGTCCTTGTCGAGCCGGTGCACCACGCCGGCACGCGGCAGCGCGGACAGCCCCGGATCGCGGAACAACAGCGCGTTGACCAGAGTTCCGTCCGGATTGCCAGCACCCGGGTGCACCACCAGTCCAGCCGGCTTGTCGATCACGAAGACCTGATCGTCCTGGTACAGGATGTCGAGCGGGATGTCCTGCGGCTCGGCCCGGGTCTGGGTCTCCAGCACCACCTGCAGCTGCACGGTCTCGCCGCCGCGGACCGGATCGCGCGGGCGGGCGGGCTCGCCGTCCAGCAGCGCATCGCCCGACTTGATCCACTCGGCCAGCCGCGAGCGGGAGAATTCGGGGAACAGTTCGGCCAGCACGGCGTCGAAGCGGCGACCCGCGGCCTGGTCCGGCACGACGGCGTGGCGCGGGGATTGCGAAAGATTGTCGGACATGGCAAAACCGGAAAATAAGAAGAAATCGGGATCCAGGACGACTGGAGTCAGTCGCCGGACAGGCCACTAGGCTATCATCGCCCCTTCGTATTCCTGACGCGTCCCGCCCTCGACCCATGATCCGACGCTCCAAGTTCCACACGCCCCTGCGTACCGTCGCCCTGCTGCTCGCCCTGGTTTTGCTCGCCACCGGCTGCCACCGCGGCGCCAAGAAGGACCCCGACGAGGGCGCACCGGTCGAGCAGCTCTACCAGAAGGCCCACGAACGGATGGAGAGAGGCAACTGGGCGGGTGCCGAAGCCACCTTCAAGCGCCTGGTCGCCCAGTACCCCTACGGCCCGTACACCGAGCAGGCGATGATCGAGAGCGCCTACGCCCAGTACAAGGCCGGCAAGAACGAGGACGCGGTCTCCAGCATCGACCGTTTCATCCGCACCTACCCGACCCACCGCAACATCGCCTACCTGTACTACCTGCGCGGCCTGGCCAACAGCAATCGCGACACGGTATTCCTGCGCAAGGTGTGGTCACTCGACCCGAGCCGCCGCGATCTGTCCAGCCCGCAGCAGGCTTACAACGACTTCAACACCGTCGCCGACCGCTACCCGAACAGCCGTTACGCCGCCGAGGCCCGCCTGCACATGCTCGAGCTGCGCGACATGTTCGCGCAGTACGAGCTGGACAATGCGCTGTACTACCTGCGCCGCCATGCCTGGGTATCGGCTGCCGGCCGCGCCAACTACATCCTGCAGACCTATCCCCAGAGCGCGTTCCAGTACGACGCGGTCGCGGTGCTGGGCGAGGCCTATACCCACCTGGGCAACAAGCCGCTGGCCGACGATGCGCGCCGGGTGCTGGAGCTGAACGACCCCAAGCATCCTTGGCTGAGTGGCAACTGGCCGAAGTACCCGTGGGCGATCCGCAAGCTGAACCCGTTCGCCGGCGAGAAATCCGCCGCGACCGGCCAGGCCAACGCGACGATCGAGCGCAACTGAGCGGCGCAGTGGTTGCGCCGCGACACGAAAAGGGGCCTGACGGCCCCTTTTTCGTATCCCCCGCTCGCTACGGCGAAAGGACAGGCAGCGCCCGTCCTTTCTACTGCCCGCGATAGCCGTTGGTGATCGGGTAGCGACGCTCGCGTCCGAACGCACGCCGCGACACTTTCGGTCCAGGCGCGGCCTGGTGCCGCTTCCACTCGTTGATCCGCACCAGCCGCAACACATGGTCGACGGTCTGCTCGGCATAGCCGGCCGCGACGATCTCCTCGCGCGACTGCTCCTGGTCGACGTAGCGATACAGGATCCCGTCGAGTACATCGTAAGGTGGCAGCGAGTCCTGGTCCTTCTGGTTCTCGCGCAGTTCCGCCGAGGGCGGGCGGGCGATCACCGCCGGTGGGATCACCGGGGCGCCGCCCACGGTGTTGCGCCACTTGGCCAGGCCGAACACCTCGGTCTTGTACAGGTCCTTCAGCGGCGCGTAGCCGCCGCACATGTCACCGTAGATCGTCGCGTAGCCGACCGCGTACTCGCTCTTGTTGCCGGTGGTCAGCAGCAGCCCGCCGAACTTGTTGGCCAGCGCCATCAGCAGCACCCCACGACTGCGCGACTGCAGGTTTTCCTCGGTGACGTCCGGCGCGGTGCCGGCGAACAGCGGCTCCAGCGACGCCAACAGGCCCTTGAACGCCGGCTCGATCTGCACGGTCTCCAGCTTCACGCCAAGCGCGCGGCACTGCTCCTCGGCCAGATCGTTGGACAGCCCCGCGGTGTAGCGCGACGGCAACCGCACCGCGGTGACATTGTCCGCGCCCAGCGCATCCACCGCGATCGCCAGCACCAGCGCCGAATCGATGCCGCCGGACAGGCCCAGCCAGACCTTCGAAAAGCCATTCTTGCGACAGTAGTCCTGCAACCCGCGCACCACCGCGCGCCAGGCCAGCGCGCCCATGCTCTCGTCGCCATCGTCCAGCCACGCCACCGGGGTGAAGCGACGCTCGCCGGCTGCGTAGTCCACCACCAGCCACTGGTCGGTGAACGCGGCCGCGGCCGGATGCACGGTGCCGTCGCCGTCGGCGACCACCGATGCACCATCGAACACCAGCGCGTCCTGCCCACCGACCACGTTGAGGTAGGCGATCGCCGCCCCGCTCTCGCGGCTGCGCTCGGCCAGCAGCGCATCGCGCTGGGCATGCTTGCCACGCTCGAAAGGCGAGGCGTTCGGCACCAGCACCAGTTCGGCTCCGTCGCGCACGGTGTCGGCCAACGGCTCGGCGAACCACAGGTCCTCGCAGATCACCAGCCCGACCGGCACGCCGCCGACCTCGAACACGCAGCTGCCGCCATCCGGGTCCACGTCGAAGTAGCGGCGCTCGTCGAACACCGCGTAGTTGGGCAGCTCGCGCTTGCGGTAGGTATGCGCGATGCACCCCTCGCGCAGCACGCTGGCCGCGTTGTAGACCACGCTACCGGCGCTCTGCGGCCAGCCGACCACCGCGACGATGCCCTGCGCGGCCGCGGCGATGCGCTCAATCGCCTGCGCGCAATGCGCCAGGAAGCCCGGCCTCAGCAGCAGGTCCTCCGGCGGATAGCCGCTGACCGCCAGCTCGGGGAACAGCACCACGTCGGCGCCGAACTCGTCGCGCGCCTCGGCGATGAACTCGATGATGCGATCGGCGTTCTGCGCCACCGCACCGACCGGGAAATCGAACTGGGCCAGGGCGATGCGGAGGGTCTTGGACATGTCGGGCAGCCTTAATCAGGGGATCGGGCGATATCCCGCCAGCCATCGGACGATCTCGCCGCAGACCGTGTCGGTGTTCGCCAACGCCGCATTATTCCAGAAGCGCAGGACGGCGAAGCCCTTGTCCGCCAGGAAAGCATCGCGCCGGGAATCCGCACGGGAGCCGAGGTGCTGGCTGCCGTCGAGTTCGATCACGAGATGCCGCTCGAGACAGGCGAAATCGACCACGTACGGACCGATCGGGCATTGACGGCGGAACTTGCAGCCGAACAGCCGGCGGTCGCGCAGTCTGTACCAGAGCCGGTGCTCGGCGTCGGTCATCCGGCCGCGCAGGGCTCTGGCGGATGAGGTTTTCTGTCCGTTGCGCATCCTGGGCTTTTCCTTGCAGAAGAAGCATGAGGATCGAATGGCGAGCCGAGGCGTGGGATCGGAGGAGGCCGGAATTTGAGGTAGGGAAGCGCCCTCACCCCTACCCCTCTCCCGCAAGCGGGAGAGGGAAAAATCTCGCGGCTCCCTTCTCCGCCGCCTTCCCTGGAAGGGAAAAGCTCACGGCTCCCTTCTCCCGCTCGCGGGAGAAGGTGCCCGCAGGGCGGATGAGGGCCACCCTCGCCCATGCGAAAGGCCGCCCGAAGGCGGCCTTTCGCGAAGCTGCGTGGCAGCGCCGGCTTACTTCACCAGCGCCGCGATCGCCGCGCCCAGGTCGCCCGGCGAGCGGACGGTCTTCACGCCAGCCGCTTCCATCGCCGCGAACTTGCCCTCGGCGGTGCCCTTGCCGCCCGAGGCGATCGCGCCGGCATGACCCATGCGCTTGCCGGCCGGGGCCGAGGCACCGGCGATGAAGCCGACCACCGGCTTCTTCACGTACTTGGCGATGTACTCGGCGCCGGCTTCCTCGGCGTCGCCGCCGATCTCGCCGACCATGATGATGCCCTCGGTCTGCGGGTCCTCGTTGAACAGCTTGAGGCAGTCGACAAAGTTCAGGCCGTTGATCGGGTCGCCGCCGATACCAATACAGGTGGACTGGCCCAGGCCGACCTCGGTGGTCTGCTTGACCGCTTCATAGGTCAGCGTGCCCGAACGCGACACGATGCCGATCTTGCCCGGCTTGTGGATATGGCCCGGCATGATGCCGATCTTGCACTCGCCCGGGGTGATCACGCCGGGGCAGTTCGGCCCGATCAGCACGGTGTCCGGGAACGAACGGGTCAGCACGTTCTTGACCCGCAGCATGTCCAGCACCGGGATGCCCTCGGTGATACAGACGATGACCTTGATGCCGGCAGCCGCCGCTTCCAGGATCGCGTCGGCCGCGAACGGCGGCGGGACGTAGATCACCGACGCATCGGCGCCGGTGCTGGCCACCGCATCGGCGACGGTGTTGAACACCGGCAGGTCGATATGGGTGGTGCCACCCTTGCCCGGGGTGACGCCGCCGACGACCTGGGTGCCGTACTCGATCATCTGGGTGGCGTGGAAGGTGCCCTGCTGGCCGGTGAAGCCCTGCACGATCACCTTGGTGTTCTTGTTGATCAAAACGGACATTTCTTTGAGTCCTTCGTGAATTAAGTGGACCGGCTTCGGATGCATCGGCATCGGCTCGCAGCGCCGATGTCCGCATCGCATGCCTCCAGAACCCCCGTCACGTCGCTTCGCGGCGCGCCCGCCCCCTTGACTCAAGGGGGCAAAAACAGGGTCCTGCCAGCAATCCGGCGCCGTGGACGATCAGGCGGCGGCCTTGACCGCTTCGACGACCTTCTTGGCACCGTCGTTGATGTTGTCGGCCGGGATGATGGCCATGCCGCTGTCGCGCAGCAGCTGCTTGCCCTCTTCCACGTTGGTGCCTTCCAGGCGCACCACGACCGGCACCTTGACGCCCACTTCCTTGACCGCTGCGACATGATCGCCGAGGGCATCATCGCCGCGGTCAAGGAAGTGGGCGTCAAGGTGCCGGTCGTGGTGCGCCTGGAA
>JASGDF010000192.1:0-16421 GCA_047607345.1 Pseudomonas sp.
GCATGGCGCGCGGGCGTTCGGCCGGGTGCGAGCCAGTGGCTCGCAAGCCACCCGCCCTCTCCCCCGCCTGCGTGGGGACGACGGTGGGCGTTTCGTGCCGAAGCGAGGTTCAGCGGTTCACCGAGCCGATGCTCGCGGCCGGATAGCGCGCGCCGGCCGCGGCGCCGGCCGGGAAGATCGCGCCGATGTGCTCCAGCTCGTCGGGCAGCAGCGCCACGTCCAGCGCGGCCAGGTTCTCGTCCAGGTACTTGATGCGCTTGGTGCCGGGGATCGGTACCAGGTCCTCGCCCTGCGCCAATACCCAGGCCAGCGCGAGCTGGCTGGCGGTGATGCCCTTCTCGGCAGCGATCGCCTTCACCTGCTCGACCAGTTCCAGGTTGCGCGCGAAGTTCTCGCCCTGGAAGCGCGGCGAGTTGCGCCGGTAGTCATCGGCGTCGAAGTCGTCCGGGCTCTTGAACGCGCCGCTGAGGAAGCCGCGGCCGAGCGGCGAATACGGCACGAAGCCGATGCCCAGCTCGCGCACGGTGGCCAGCACCTCGTTCTGCTCCGGGTCGCGGGTCCACAGCGAATACTCGGTCTGCAGCGCGGTGATCGGGTGGGTGGCGTGGGCACGGCGGATCGTCTCCGGGGCGGCCTCGGACAGGCCGAGGAAGCGCACCTTGCCTTGCTCAACCAGCCGGGCCATCGCGCCGACGGTCTCCTCGATCGGCACGCTTGGGTCGACCCGGTGCTGGTAGTACAGGTCGATGTGGTCCACGCCGAGCCGTTCCAGACTGGCCTCGCAGGCGGCCTGCACATATTCGGGGCGGCCATCGACTCCGCGCGCCTGCGGGTCGCCCGGGTTGAGCTTGATGCCGAACTTGGTCGCCAGGAATACCTGGTGGCGGCGGTCGGCGATCGCCTTGCCGACCAGCACCTCGTTGGTATGCGGGCCGTACATGTCGGCGGTGTCGAGCAGGCTGATGCCGTGGTCGAGCGCGTGGTGGATCACCGCGATCGAACCGGCCTCGTCGCTGCGATCGCCGTAGAACGCGCTCATGCCCATGCAGCCGAGGCCGATGGCGGAAACGACCGGGCCGTTGCGGCCGAGGATGCGGGTCTTCATGGGGACTCCTTTGAAATGGATCGGAACCGTGTGGGAGCGACTTCAGTCGCGACAGGCGAAGCGGTGAACGTACCGGCTGCGAGGATCGTCGGGACTGAAATCCCTCCCACAGTATGGACTCAGCGCGGTTGCACGACGGTGCCACCGGACACCAGTTGCCGCGGGATCGGGCTGCGGATGAAATCGTGCGGGAAGCCCAGTGCCACCGCGCTGGCCGCGTCCAGTCGCTGCCATTGCGGCGCATCGAGCGTCACCGCCAGCGCGCCGAGGTTGTCCTGCAACTGCTCCGGGGTACGCGCGCCGACGATCGGGATCGGCGCGCCGGGGCGCTGCAGCAGCCAGGCCAGCGCGACCTGCGCCGGCGAATGGCCAGCCTCGGCGGCGATCGCCTTGACCACCTCGCCGATGCCGAGACTGCGCTCGTCGAGCATGTCGTGCGAATAGGCCACCGCGCTACGTCCGCCGTCGCCGCCGGGCGAGTGGCCGGCGCCTTGCGCGCGCAGGCGCGCCAGGTCGGCGCGGTCATATTTGCCGGTCAGGATGCCCATCGCCAGCGGCGACCAGGCCAGCACCGACAACCCCAGCGCGTCGGCCATCGGCACCAGCTCGCGCTCGACCGTGCGCTGCGCCAGTGAATACTCGATCTGCAGCGCCACCAGCGGCGCCCAGCCGCGCAGCTCGGCCAGCGTCTGCATCCGCGCGACCTGCCAGGCAGGGGTGTCGGAGATGCCGGCGTAGACGATCTTGCCGGCGCGCACCAGGTCGTCGAAGCCGCGCATGACCTCCTCGACCGGGGTGGTGCCGTCCCAGATGTGGAGGTACAGCAGGTCGAGGTAGTCGGTACCGAGCCGCTTCAGGCTGGCCTCGACCGACTGGAGCAGGTTCTTGCGGTGGTTGCCGCCGCCGTTGGGGTCGCCGGGGAAAGGATTGAGCGTGTACTTGCTGGCGATCACCAGGCGCTCGCGGCGGCCGGCGACGAACTTGCCGAGCAGGGTTTCCGAGCTGCCGTTGGTATAGATGTTGGCGGTGTCGAGGAAATTGCCGCCGGCATCGACGTAGCCGTCGAACAGCCGGCGCGCGGCGGCCTCGTCGGCGCCCCAGCCCCAGTCCTGGCCGAAGGTCATCGTGCCCAGGCACAGCGGGCTGACGCGCAGGCCGGAGCGGCCGAGCAGGCGGTAGTGGTCCAGTGGCATGGCGGTGGTCCGTGGTGGGGAGGCGGGCACTGTAGGTCTGGCCGCGAGGCGGATAAATCGGGAAAATTTGGATCTTCCTTGAAGTATTTCTAAACAATGGCGAGCAACCCCCTGCCCGCGGTCGTGGCCTTCGTCCGCGTCGCTCACCACGGCAGCTTCACCCGCGCCGCCGCCGAGCTGGACGTGTCCACCTCGGCGCTGTCGCAGACCGTGCGCGCGCTGGAGGCGCGGCTGGGCGTGCGCCTGCTCGCCCGTACCACCCGCCGGGTGGCGTTGACCGAGCACGGCGAGCGCTTCCTGCAGCGGGTCGCGCCGGGGCTGCGGCAGATCGACGCGGCGTTCGCCGACCTGGATTTCCTGCGCGACCGCCCGGCCGGCACGCTGCGCATCAACCTGCCGGCGGTCGCCGCCAAGCAACTGGTCTGCCCGCATCTGCCGGGATTCCTGGCGCGCTACCCGGAGGTGACGGTCGAGCTGTACGCCGACCGCGCGCTGGCCGACATCGTGGCCGGTGGTTTCGATGCCGGGATCCGCCTCGGCGAATCGCTGGCGCGCGACATGGTGGCGGTGCCGGTCGGGCCGCCGCAGCGGCAGGCGATCGTCGCCACCCCGGACTACTTCGCGCGCCACGGCGTGCCGGACAGCCCGGCCGCGCTGGTCGGTCACGACTGCATCCGCTGGCGGCGCAGCGACGGGCGCATCCAGCCGTGGGAGTTCACCCGCGACGGCCGCGACTTCGAAGTCGAGGTGCAGGGCCGGCTGCTGGTCAACGACAGCGCGGTCGGGCTGGCCGCGCTGCGGCGCGGCGTCGGGTTGGGTCAGGTGTTCGCCTGGCAGGTCGCCGACGACGTGGCCGCCGGGCGGCTGCGGCGGGTGCTGGACGACTGGCAGGCACCGTTTCCCGGCTGGTACATCTATTACCCGGCACGCGAGCAGATGGCGCCGAAGCTGCGGGTGTTCATTGACTACCTGCGCGAGGTCAACGGCAACGCCGACCGGCCTTGACGGACTACCACCGGCGACGCCCCCCGGGAGGGATCGCGTTGGGGTTGGGTAGTCTCTGCCGGATTACGGACGGGTGCCGGCAGCCATGCTGTGCATCGGCACCGACATGGCGAGGTTGGCCCGCTGTTGGTGCAAAATGCATGCGATCGCCTCGCCAGCGATGTCCGGCGCCGGCTGTTGCCGTAGCGGCGGGCGGGCGCGCATGTCTTCGGTGGTGGTGGTCATGGCGCCGGACAGGCGGGATCCTCTCCGCTGTGTGCCGCGCAGATCTTGCGCCTGCACTCGATGCCTTTGAGGGTATTGGCGTTCGGGCAACGGCGCAGTTGCACCTGAATTTCCGAATGGGTGGAGGCGCGGGGCTTGGCCTTGGACTTGTCTATCGAATCGAATGCGGCGTTGGCATTGGCTGTGTTGCGCTGGTCCTCGGCGCGGATCCTGTTGATCAGCGAGTCCATCGATTCGTGCTGGGGCGCCTTCTTTTCCTCCTTCTTGATGATGCCAAGCAGGGTGCCGAGCAGGTCGTCGTCGGGGTTCTTCTTCTGAACGGTTCGGCTCTGCACGCGCTGGGTGCGTGCCTTGTCGGCGGATGCGGTGCCCGCAGCCGTCGCGTTCGCGGCAATGTGGGGCGCTGCCGCGCTGGCACCGCCAGCCGATGCCGATGCCGCATCCGTGGGCACGGCCATCGCGGACGCAGCGGCGGCCCGGCTATCCGTCGTACCGCCGGCATCGACGATCAGTGCGGCGCCGTCGTCGCTGGCCACTGGCGAGGGCACAGCGGCGGGGGCGGGGTTTTCGGGAGCTTGCGAGTAGGTATCGAACGCGCCGTCGTGGCCGTGACGGGCAAACGCGATCAACAAGGCGATGGCCACCAGTGCCGCCACGATGGCGGCTACGACCAAAAGGCTGCGTCCGTGTTTGAGCACCGGATTGCCCAGGCGGGCAGTCGCCTGCGGTGTGCGACCTTCCATGTCGGCGAGGATCCTGCCGGAAGATGCGGCTCCGGCATCGCGTGTCCCGCTGCCGGAGAGAAGACTTGGACGATTTATTCCGCCATTATTCAAGTGCGTCCAGCCTGGTTCGGGGGTCGGCTTCATGCCGGACCCGATTCTTCGGCATTCTAGTAGCTGGGGGAAGTGCGTCAACTCCAAGGGGGAAGGGCAGTGGTTGTCGTCGGTGTGATCGCGGTGCTGCTGGTGTTTGTCGGTGTCTGCGCGCTGCTGTTGTTTCCCGAGGTGGGCGAACGGATTGGCGCCTGGATTGCCGCGTGCCGCGCACGCTGGCGCGAGCGCCGGCAGATGGCGCGTACCCGGCGCATGGCCGAGGCGGTCGAACGCAGGCCCGCCCCGCTCGGTGGCATGCGTGAAGACCTTGGCGGCATCCTCGATACGTTCAGGCGTCGGCGATGGCTGTTGGTGGGGACGCTGCTGGCGGTATTGCTGCCCTCGCTGCTGATCCTTCTGGTCCGCCGCACGGTGGTGCTGGACGAGTTCCAGGGCCAGGATCTGGCCGAGTCCACCTCGCTGGTGGCCCAGCTGCTGCGTGGCGAACGGCTGACGCCGCCGCCGCCGCCGCCGCCGGAGGTGTTCACCACCGAGGAGATCCGTCGCACGCGGCCGGAGATCGTGAGCGCCGATCGCCGCTGGGACAGCATCGACGCGGGCCTGCAGCAACGTGTGCTGGCCATTTTCGAGGTGATGCGCCGCCAGCACGGTTACGAAATGGTGCTGATCGAAGGCTACCGTACTCCGGAACGCCAGGCCGAACTGATGGCCGGCGGCAAGGCCACGCGTGCCGGGGCCTGGCAGAGCTGCCACCAGTACGGCTTGGCTATCGATGCCGCGCCTATCCGCGATGGCAGGCTGCAGTGGGACATGGAGGACGCCTGGACCCGCAGGGGCTACATGCTCTATGGCGAACTGGCGGCTCAGGCCGGGCTGGAGTGGGGAGGCAGCTGGCGCAGCATCCAGGACTACGTGCACGTGGAGATGGCCGCGGCTTGCCGTGCGGCGCGCTCGGCCAAACGTGCCGAGCTGGCCCAGGGGTGATGATCGATCGGCGTCAGTGCTGGTATCTTTGGCTCCTATCGACCGCCGTGGCGGAGCAAAGGGACCCGCCGGGAGATATCCCAACTTTCAAGGAGTTGCACGGATGGCACGACCTTTCATTCTCTTGGGCGACAAGCTGGATCATGGCGGCAGCGTCGTATCCGGCTCCGCCGACACCGACGTGTCCGGCAAGCCGATCGCGCGCGTGGGCGACACGGTGGCCTGCCGCAAGCACGGCACCACCACCATCGTCAGCGGCGACGACAGCATGCTCATCGACGGCAGGCCGGTTGCGCGCCACGGCGACAAGACCGCCTGCGGCGGGACGCTGATTGCGTCGCAGAGCATTGTTTTCGTGGATGCAGGTGGCGGGTGAGTGGGTGCCCATTTCAACTCCCAGGTCCAGGGGGAATCTTCCAGAATGACGACCATCCAGCTCGTCTTGCAGGGAGGAGCGGTGAGTCTGTTGCTCGCGATGATGCCCGCATGGGGCGCGTCGCGGGCTCCACGGCCATTGGCAATACGCTCGGCGGGCGCACAGGTGCTTGCCTGCGTACCATCTGACGAAGATGACATTGTCGAAGTGGCCGACGCCGGCATTTCACCGATCGGCGCAATGGACGATCGGCTTCCTCCCAGGCCGTGGCAGATTACATTGGGCACGAATGTGGTTCCGTTGCGCCTGATGCCTGGCCAATGCCTGGAGTTCAGGCAGTTGCCGCCTGGCTACATCGATGTAGTGCCGCCTTCCGATTTGCGTGACGGGTGGCCGTATACGTTCGCGATCAGGTCGGCCGGGCGCGGACGGCATGGCACGCGCAACCATGCCGGGGACTTCTGTATCAGTCGGTCGGGCAAAACGGTCGAGGTGGTGCAGGTGCCGAGAACAGCCGCCGCGGTGACGAGTGTGACTTGCGGGGATTTGTTCAAGGCATCCGCGCCGCTTTAGGTGACCAGCTCCGGGAAAAGGCCGCGATGCACCATCGCGATGGCAATAAAATGTAAGCGTAGGTTGAATTTTCTGGATTTTTTTTAAGGGGTTGGAGCAGGGCGGGGATGAGCTATGGAACGGTACCGATGAGGCGGCAGAGCTGAAGATGAGCGGCCTGATGCGCAAGGCGGCCGCCGCCGTGCTCGTCTTCGGCCTGGCCTGGGCGGGCACGATCGCCTATTGGCGCCAGACCGGCAGCACCCCTGGCGGAATGGAGATGCTGGCCATGCTGGGCCTGCTGCCGGCCGGCGTGCTGGGCGGTGGCTGGATGCTGCGCGGCCTGGCGCAGCGGGCCCTGGATGCGTCCGCCAATCGCGCTTCGTCCACGGACGCCGCCGCGCCTCCGGCCGCTGACGTTCCTGCCGCGGCCGATGCATCGCCGCCGCCGCGTCCGCTCGCCCTGCTCGCCGCCAGCGTGCGGTTGCCGCTGGGTCTGGAACCTGCCGGGCTGTTGGCCGATCCGCTGGTCCTCGCGCGTCCGCGCGCGCATCCGAACTACCGCGATTCCAGCGGTTTGCCGATATATCTGGCGATGGCCGACGATCTCGACGCGTCGGTGCTGCCCGCCGAACTGGATAACGAGCAGACCGAGCACATCCGCCGCGCGCTGGCCCTGCTGGCGCCGGTCGCCGAGGACCTGCTGCTGCAGGCCGCGCAGGCGCTGCCTGCAGCGGCGCAGAGCGAGGGCCGGGTGGTGGCCGGCTGGCGCCGGCAGGTCGCCGAGGTGGTCGAACACCAGCTCTCGATCGAACTGCTGGTCCCGTCCGCCTGGTCCATGGCGCTGCGCGAGGCCTGCGCGGACTGGCTGCGGCACAGCGCGCAGCAGCTCGGCATCGACGCGCGGCGTTTCGATGTCCAGCTGTTGCCGGCCGATGACGCAGGCGAGGTGTGGGCGCACCTGCGGCAACGCATGGAGGCGTCGGCGCAGGCCACGCCCGGCTGGCAGCTGTTGCTGGCCTGCCATTCCACGGTAGGCCGGGCCAGCCTGGAGCGCTGGGAGGCGTCCGGGCGGTTGCGGTCGCCGGCTAATTCCGGCGGACAGGTCCCCGGCGAGGCCGCCGCCGGCGTGCTGTTGGCGTGGCCGGCAGCGCAGGCGGTACCCTGGCTGCGCAGCGTGGAGCGCGCAGAGTTGCCGGACCACAGCGGCGTGAAGGCGCGGACCCGGTGTACCGGCGAGCTGGCAGGGGCCTCGCTGGAGCGCGCAGCGGTCGAACCCTCGCGTATCGACCTGGTGCTTTCCGACGCCGACCTGCGCGCCGACCCGGCCGTCGAGGCCAGTAGTGCGGCCCATCGGGTCTGCGTCGAGCTGGACCTGTCGCGGCAATACCTTGCATTGTCCACCAGCAGCGGCGAGATCGGTCCGGTCCAGCCGCTGGCGCAGCTGGCGTTGGCCGATGCCCATCTCGACGCCGGCGGCGAAGCGGTGATGATGCTGGCGGTGTCGCCGGCATCCACGCGCTGGGCCGCGGTCCTGGCTCCTTCTTCTTCCCCCGACCAAGCCGGCCTGGACGATGTCCCGGCCGCTGATGCCGCCCAACCGGAACCCGTGTGATGTTCAGCAATCTTCGGTATTACCTCAGCGACTACCGTGTGTGGATGGTGCTTGGCCTGCTGGCCGCGGGCGCGGTGTCGTACTTCGGCGCCGACGACCTGCGCGGGATCGCGACCTGGGTGGCGCTGGCGCTGGCGGTGTTGCTGCTGATCGCGCTGCTGGTGTGGGCGGGCCGGCGGATCCTCGCCAACCGGGCCGCGCGCAAGCTCGATCGCATGGTGCAGGACCAGGCCGACCAGGCCGTGAACGCCGCGCAGCCGGCGCAGCGCGCCGACACCGAGGCGCTGCGCACGCGGATGATGGATGCGGTCAAGGCGATCAAGTCCTCGCGCATGGGCGTGCTCAAGGGCAAGGCCGCGCTGTACGAACTGCCGTGGTATGTGATCATCGGTAACCCGGCCGCCGGCAAGAGCACGGCGATCCTCAACTCCGGCCTGCAGTTCCCGTTCCAGGACAACCGTAGCAACGTCATCCAGGGCATCGGCGGCACCCGTAACTGCGACTGGTACTTCACCACCAACGGCATCGTGCTGGATACCGCAGGCCGCTACTCGGTGAGCGTGGAGGACCGGCTGGAGTGGCTGACCTTCCTGGGCCTGCTGAAGAAGAACCGCCCGCGCGCGCCGATCAACGGCATCATCATCGCCGCCAGCATCGCCGAGCTGTCCGGCAGCAAGCCGGAGTTCGCGATCGAGCTGGCCAAGAACCTGCGCCAGCGCGTGCAGGAGATCACCGAGCGCCTGGAAGTGTTCGCCCCGGTCTACGTGGTGTTCACCAAGGCCGACCTGATCGCCGGTTTCGCCGAATTCTTCCAGAACCTGGACCCTTCCGAGCGCGAGAGCGTGTGGGGTGCGACCCTGCCGTTCGACGTGGGCGCCCAGCGCGATGCGCTGGCCGACTTCGACAGCCACTTCGATGAACTCGCCGAGGGCATCAAGGAGATGAGCCTGGCGCACATGGCGATGCAGCGCGGCCGCGAGGTGTCGCCGGGGCTGCTGACGCTGCCGCTGGAGTTTCAAGGCATCAAGCCGGCGCTGCGAACCTTCGTCGCCACCTTGTTCGAGGAGAATCCATACCAGTTCAAGCCGGTGTTCCGCGGCTTCTATTTCAGCAGCGCGTTGCAGGAAGGGCATTCGGTGCACCATGCCTCCGAGCGCGTATCGCGCCAGTTCGCGCTGCAGAGCCGTGCCGGCAACACCGACCAGGCGCCGGTGGGCCATACCGCGTTCTTCCTCAAGGACCTGTTCCGCAAGGTCGTCTTCGCCGACCGGCAACTGGTGCGTCAGTACTCCAGCCCGTACCGGAACCGGCTGCGGCTGGGCGTGTTCTTCGGTTCGGTGGCGGCGCTGGCGCTGGCGCTGGGCCTGTGGACCTGGTCGTATACCACCAACCTGCAATTGGCCAACAACGCCGCCAAGGATCTGGCCCAGGCGGTGGAGGTGCAATCCGGCCGCGTCGACCTGAAGTCACGCATCGATGCGCTGCTGTTGTTGCAGGATCGCCTCGAGCAGCTGGACCAGTACGGGCGCAAGGCCAGCGTCACCACCCGGCTCGGGCTATACCAGGGCGATGCGATCCGCGCCAAGCTGCTCCAGGAGTACTACCACGGCATGCGTCAGGTCATGCTCGACCCGGCGGTGGCCAATCTCGAGAAGTTCCTCGGCGAGGTGGTGGCCCAGCGTGGCAAGCTCGGCCAGACCACGCAGAAGGCGGCCGACAGCAATGTGCTGTACCAGGACGCCTCGCCGACCAGCACCAACGACGCCTACAACGCGTTGAAGACCTACCTGATGCTGGGCAACCGCAAGTACGTCGAGGGCGGCCATCTGGCGCAGCAGTTGACCCTGTTCTGGCGTACCTGGCTGGATGCCAACCGTGGTCAGATGACCCGCGAGGAGATGCTGCGCGCCGGCGAGAAGCTGATGACCTACTACGTCGCCCAGTCCGGCGACGAGGCATGGCCGCAGGTGCAGACCAAGGTCGCGCTGGTCAACGACAGCCGCGAGGCGCTGACTCAGGTCATGAAGGGGCAGCCGGCGATGCAGCGCGTGTACGCGCAGATCAAGGCGCGCGCGGCCGCGCGCTTCGGTACGGTCACCGTCAACAGCCTGATCGGCGAGGAGCGCAACAACGGCGCGGTGGCGGGCAGCTATGCGATCTCCGGCGCGTTCACGCGCGAGGCGTGGGAGGAATTCGTCAAGGACGCGATCAGCGAGGCCGCCAATACCCAGCTAAGCACTACCGACTGGGTACTCGGCACCACCGAGCAGAGCGACCTGTCGCTGGCCGGCAGCCCCGAACACATCGCTCGCGAGCTGGCCTTGCTGTACAAGCAGGAATACGCCAGGGAGTGGAACAAGTTCGTGGCCGGCCTGAGCCTGGCCACGTTCGCCGATTTCGAACAGACGGTATCGCGGATGAACAGCATCGGTGATCCGGCCAATTCACCGTTGCGCACGTTGCTGCTGCGGATCAACGAGCAGACCATCTGGGACAATCCGCTCGCCGAGGCGCGCAACAAGAAGCACAAGGGGTTCGTCGCCTGGTTCCAGCGCACGATTCTGCGGCGTGACCCGGAAAGCGCCGCGCAGCAGCTGCCGGTAGGACCGGTGGGCAAGGCCTTCGACGGCCTGGCGCGCCTGATCACGCCGCGCCAGGACCAGCCGGCGGTCATCGACGCCTATTTCGCCGAACTGGGCAAGCTGCGCAGCCGTCTGAACGGCATCAAGAACCAGGGGCAGACCGGCATCGGAACCCGCAAGCTGATGCAGGACACGCTGGGCAACGAGGGTTCCGAACTCAGCAGCGCGCTGGCGCTGGTCGACGAGCAGGTGCTCACCGGCCTGGATGAGTCCCAGCGCGAGGCGATCCGCCCGTTGCTGCTGCGTCCGCTGACCCAGACGTTCGCCGCGCTGGTGGCGCCGACCGAGAGCGAGGTCAACCGGGCCTGGTCGGCCCAGGTGTACACGCCGTTCAACAACGGGGTCGGCAAGCAGTATCCGTTCAACCTCAATGCCGACGTGGACGCCGCGCCCAGCGACATAGCCGCGATCTTTGGCAGCAATGGTGCGATCGCCTCGTTCAACAAGGATGCACTGGGCACGCTGGTGCTGCAGCGTGGCAACCTGCTCGAGGCACGGCGCTGGGCTGGCCTGGGCATCACCCTGTCCAGCGAGCTGGTCGCCAACTATGGCAACTGGGTCAGCGGGCAGAGCGGCGGCGCGGCCCGCGATACCTACATCTTCCAGCTCCAGCCCGCTCCGGCGATCGGTGCGGTGGAGTACACCATCGAGATCGACGGCCAGGTGCTGCGTTACCGCAACACGCCTCCGCAGTGGGTGACCATGCAGTATCCCAATCCGGGCGGAAACCCTGGCGCCAGGATCACTGCGGTGACCAGTGACGGCAGGACCGTGCAGGTGCTGAACGAGCCGGGCCGGCAGGGACTGAGCAAGTTGTTGGAGGCCGCCAAGAAAAATCAGATCGGGGACAGCCTGTTCGAAATGACTTGGGAAGGCGAGGGCGTATCCGTTCCCGTGCAGATGCAGATCGTCCAGCGCCCGCAGGACAACAGCGCCGGCAACGCGGACTGGCAGCGCGGCCTGCAGCTGCCGGCTACCGTGGCCGGCGCACCGGCGCCGGCGGCCACGCCGGCCAATCAAGGAGGTGAACAGTGAGTCGGGAGATCACCGCAGGCGTGTCTTACTTCGGCAAGGTGCCGTCGCGCGGCGATTTCGTGCGCGCCGCCGACAATCACCAACTGCTGGGCTGGCTCGACCGCTGGGCGGGCCAGAGCGTGGAGTTGCTGAGCCAGAATCCGGACTGGAAGCGGTTGTACGACGAGTCGCCGGACATCTACTTCGGCTTCCTGGGCTCGCGCAGCCGTACCGTGGTCTGCGGCCATTTCCAGCCCAGCCGGGATTCCTCGCAGCGGCGCTTCCCGCTGCTGTCGGCGGTACGGCTGGAGGCGGCCGATCCGCTGGCCTTCATCGGCCGCGGCCCGCTGGCGCTGTCCAAGGTGTGGACCGGACTCTCGCGCCTGGCCGCGCAGGCGGTCGCCGATGCCGACGCCGCCGGCGCGCTCGGCGAGATGGCCGCGACGCAGTACACGCTCAATCCCGATCCGGTGGCCTATAACGCCACGTTCAACGACTTCCTCGACATGCAGTCGATCGGCTCGCTCGAACGCCTGTTCACCGAATCCGGACACGGCGAGGTGCGCCTGCGCCAGGTGCTGCCGGCGCTGGGCTTGCTGCTGCAGCCGGTACTGGCGGGCGGCAATGTCGCGATCGACAAGGCATTGCAGTTCCCGCTGGTCCGCGACCCACTGTACCGCCCGCTGGTCGCCGCCTTCTGGCTGGACATCGTGTCCTCGTTCCTCGGTCGGGGCGACTTCGAACTGGGCGTACTGATGCGCAACGATGCCCCCCCGCGCATGGTGGTGGGTTTCAACGGTGCCGACCACCAGGCCCTGCGCGCGGTGCTCGATCCGCGCGAGGCCGGTGATTTCCTGATCCGCGTCGATCAGGCCGAGTGGGTCGACGAATACCTGCTGGGCGACTACAACCTCAACCGGCTTGCCGGCTACCTCGACCGCGACGAACTCGCGTTGAGGACCGCGCGCAAGCTGTTCGGCGAGACTTTTCTGGGGACCTGAGCGATGCGATACCCACGATCCACGACACTGCTGCTCGCGGCCCTGCTGCCCCTGTCCACTGCGATTGCCCAGCACGCGCCCACTCAGCGGCCGGTGGTCGTCGAAGGTGTGGTTGCCGACCAGGCCACCAAGGCGCGGATCCTGGAGAAGCTGCACAGCGTCTATGGCCAGGACCGCATCGTCGACCGCATCCAGGTCGAGGCGATCGCCACGCCGCCGAACTGGGGTGAGTACGTCACCGGCATGATCACGCCCGGGTTGCAGCAGGTATCGGCCGGGCAGCTCGAAATCAACGGGCAATCGGTGCGGATCAGCGGGCAGGTCGGCAACGAGCAGCAGCGCCAGCAGGTTGCCAGTGACCTGAGCCTGGCCAGCAATACCGCCTATACCGTGACCAATGCGCTCAGGCTGGGTGCCTCGGACCAGAGTGTGCTCGATCAGACCCTGGCCAACCGCATCATCGAGTTCCGCAGCGGCAGTGCGCAGCTCACCCCGCTCGGTACCAGCATCCTCGACGAGATGGTGGCCAAGATGGCGCAGATGCAGGCGCGCTTCCTGATCGTCGGACATACCGACGACGTCGGCCTTCGCGAGTCCAACCTCCAGCTCAGCCGTGCCCGCGCCCTGGCGGTGAAGAACTACCTGGTGGCAAGAGGCATCGCTGCCCAGCGCATCGATGTACTCGGCAAGGGGCCGGATGAGCCGGTGGTCGGCAACGATACGGATGCGGGCCGCGCACGCAACCGCCGCATCGAGTTCAAGATCCAGTGAACGGCCGGCCCCGCCATCGCGGGGCGCGGCCACCGTGGTGGATCAGGTGCCGTCGTTGTTCTGGTTGACGTCCAGCATCTCTTCCATCTGGTGGAGCACGCTGTCGTCCTTGATGACCCGCTTGAGCCACACGTGCAGCGGCATCTCGCCCCAGCTGGCCGCCTTCTCGGCGAGGTAGGCCACCGGGCTGTGCGGTTCGGTGCGGCGAAAGAATTCGGCGACCTGACGCAACTGCGCCAATGCATCGCGCCGCGTGGTCGGCGGGCCGCCTGGGCCACGCGCGTCCGGCGCGGCCTGGGCTCCACCGCCGGCCGGAAAGTCCGTGGCAATACCGGTGCCGTCGGCGTCCGCCGCAGTCTGCCCGTCGATCAATAGCCCCGAATCGCGTGCCGAGCGCTGCACGATGCGCTGCAGGTGTTCGATCAGCTCCCGCACCGCGCTGAAGCTGGGTCCGTCCATGCCCAATCGCGCGTCCACCGCGGCCTGCAATTCGGCCAGCGCCTGGCTGCACTCGGGAATGGCCTCCAGCAGGCGGCGGTAAAAATCGGCAGGGGTATCGCGGCGAGCCGCTTCCAGCTGGTCCAGCGTCGGCTGGTCGTACTCCGGCTCGGCGTTGCCGCGCGCATGCGCGGTTTCGAAGTCGAGCAGGGTGAAGCGGCCCTGCGGTGCCGATACGATCGGCGTGGCGCGCAGCCATTGCAGTGAATTGGAGAGTAGCCAGCTCAGGTTGCCGACGCGTTCCTCCTGGTCGCCGTCGATCGCCACCGGATGCAGTTCATCCCAGTAGCGCTCGCAGAACCCGGCGATCACCCGGTAGCCACCGGCCAGCCCCGGGAAACCATCGATCTGCGTGGCCGCCTCGGTCAACCAGCCAGCCAGGCGCAGGTCCTTGGTGCGGGTACGCAGCAGCCTGTCGCAGTCGTTCAGCACGCTGGACCAGTCGGCATACTTGATGTCCGTCTGCCATTCACCCTGGTCGAGCGTGGGATCGTCCGCGCGCCGGGATTCCTGGATCCGGTCGAATTCGACGGAGAAGGAGAGGTCCTCGCCAGCGGGCGAGGTGGCGTCGATGGGAGCCAGCAGGGCGTCCAGATCCAGCATGGCGAATCTCGTTGGCGGAAAACCTGGCCATTCTAGCGGGAGCACCACCGGGCTGGGAGCAAGGCCTGGCGCGGCGGGTGTCAAATGATCGGCGCCATCGCTGGCCCGGCCGCCCCGCCTCTGGTAGTTTCGCAAGCCTTCGGATGAGAAAGCGGACCGTCCTCGGGACCGCACAGCTGAAAGGTGAGGCAATGGAAGCATTGGCGATGCTGCAGGCCACCGTGGCCCAGCTCATGGACGGAAGCCGCCTGCACCGGCTTTCGCTAGGTGGTTTCGACGAACAGGTGGTGGAGCGCTGGCAGGGCCGCGAGGCGCTGTCGCAGGGATTCGACTACTGGGTGGATGTGCTGTCCACCGACGCAGCGCTGCCGGTGGAGGCCTGGCTGGCACAGCCGGCACACCTGCACACGCGCAGCGCCGAGGGCGGTGAGGTCGTGCGCAGCGGTCTGGTCAACGAGGCCGAGCTGCTCGGCAGCGACGGCGGGCTGGCGCGCTACCGGGTGCGGCTGGTGGGCTGGAGCTGGTGGCTCTCGCAGGGCCGCCACAGCCGGGTGTTCCAGGACCGCAGCGTGGTGGAGATCGTCGAGGCGGTGTTCGCCGGCTACGCGCCGCAGGCGAGCTGGCGCTGGAGCGAGGAGGCGGTGAGTTTCCTGGCCCAGGCGCGGCCGCGCGGGTACTGCGTGCAGTACCGCGAGAGCGACATGGCGTTCGTGGCTCGGCTGCTGGCCGAGGAGGGCATCGGCTGGCGGATGGAGGCGTGCGAGCAGGCGCCGGCCGGGCACCGGATGGTGTTGTTCGCCGACAGCGGGGCGCAGGCGCAGGACGCCACCGGCCGCGTGCGCTACCACCGCGCGGATGCGACCGAGGCCAGCGACAGTTTGCAGGTGCTGGGCCGGCGGCGGCGGCTGGGCGCCAGCCAGCTGACGGTGCTCAGTTCCAGCTACGCCCGCATGCGCGCGAGCAGCGCGCAGTTGCCGCTGAGTGGCGGCGGCACGGCGTCGCAACGGGAGATCTACGATCCGGTCGGCGAATATGCCTTTTCCAGCGCCGCCGAGGCCGAGCGCTACGCCGGGCTGATGGCGCAGGCGCAGGAGGCGCAATGGTCGATCTGGGAAGGCGAGGGCAGCGTGCGCAGCTTCCAGTCCGGCACCTGGTTCGAGGTGGCGCAGTGGCCGCACGGTGCGGCGCCGACGCTGCTGCTGACCGGATTGACCCATGCGGCGGTGAACAACCTGCCGGCCGATGCGCGCCAGGCGGCCCAGGACCTGCTCGGCGAGGCCGAGCCGCCACTGGCGATCGCGGCCTCGACCTGGGCGCGTGCCGAGGCGGTCGGCTACGCCAACCGCTTCACCGCGGTGGCGCGCAGCACGCCGTGGCGTCCGGTGCTGGCTGACGAGACCGGCGCGCGCCTGAACCCGCGGCCGACCGCGCCGGGCTACCAGAGCGCGCGGGTGGTCGGGGCCGAAGCGTCGCTGACGGCGAGCGGTAGCCAGGAGGTCTACGCCGACGCGCAGGGGCGGGTGCGGGTGCAGTTCCACTTCCAGGGTGGGGCGGGCGAGGCGACCCGCCAGGACAGCACCTGGCTGCGGGTGGCGCAGCGCTATGCCGGCCCCGGGGTGGGCAGCCAGTTCCTGCCACGGATCGGGCAAGAAGTGCTGGTGGGCTTCCTGGAGGGCGACATCGACCGTCCGGTGGTGCTGGGGGCGTTGTACAACGGCCGTGGCGAGGCGGGCACGCCGGCCACGCCGGGCGGGCAGCCGGCCAGCGCGGACACGGCGCTGTACGCCCAGGCCGGCGACGCCAGGCCCAGCGCGCAGGCCAACCTGGCCGGCG
This sequence comes from Pseudomonas sp., assembly GCA_047607345.1. Classification (GTDB taxonomy): domain Bacteria; phylum Pseudomonadota; class Gammaproteobacteria; order Xanthomonadales; family Xanthomonadaceae; genus Pseudomonas_S. The sequence goes on from JASGDF010000192.1 coordinate 16,254, forward strand.
GGCATGCCCCGGCCTGGCACGCGGCCGGCGGCGGGGAGGAAGGCCACCGCCATGCCGGTGCGCTGTGGGGCGTGCAGTCCAAGGAATGGGGCGGCAGCGGCCACAGCCGGCTGGTGTTCGACGACAGCGACCAGCAACTGCGGGTGCAGCTGGCGACGACCCAGGCGC
>JASGDF010000193.1:0-10790 GCA_047607345.1 Pseudomonas sp.
CGCCGCCGCGCGAGGCGATGTTTCGGTCGCGGGCTGTTCTGTGGGAGGGACTTCAGTCCGCGCCGCAGGAGAACCGACGAGCCATGATGTTCGGCGCGCCGCCGCGCGAGGCGATGTTTCGGTCGCGGGCTGTTCTGTGGGAGGGACTTCAGTCCCGACGCTTGGCCGGCAAAGCCCGTCGGGACTGAAATCCCTCCCATATTCACTACTCAATGCGCACAGCGCCAAACGCAAACCCCGGCCGGAGCCGGGGTTTGCGCGTATCGCGGCCGAACGCGGCGCCTACTTCGCCGCGACCACCCTGGCCAGCTCCAGGCACTTGTTCGAGTAGCCCCACTCGTTGTCGTACCAGGACACCAGCTTGACGAAGGTGCCGTCCAGCGCGATGCCGGCGTCGGCGTCGAAGATCGAGGTGCGTGCGTCGCCGCGGAAGTCGGTGGCGACCACCTTGTCCTCGGTGTAGCCGAGGATGCCCTTCAGCGCGCCTTCGCTCTGGGCCTTGATCTCGGCCTTGATCTCCTCGTAGCTGGCCGGCTTGTCCAGCTCCACGGTCAGGTCGACCACCGACACGTCCGAGGTCGGCACGCGGAAGCTCATGCCGGTCAGCTTCTTGTCCAGCGCCGGGATCACCTTGCCGACCGCCTTGGCCGCGCCGGTCGAGGACGGGATGATGTTCTCCAGGATGCCGCGGCCGCCGCGCCAGTCCTTGTTGGACGGGCCATCGACGGTCTTCTGGGTCGCGGTGGCGGCGTGCACGGTGGTCATCAGGCCGCGCTTGATGCCCCACTTGTCGTTGACCACCTTGGCCAGCGGCGCCAGGCAGTTGGTGGTGCACGAGGCGTTGGAGACGATCGCCTCGCCGGCGTAGCCGTCGTGGTTCACGCCATAGACGAACATCGGCGTGTCGTCCTTGGATGGGGCCGACAGGATCACCTTCTTCGCACCTGCATCGATGTGCTTCTGCGCGGCCTCCTGGGTCAGGAACAGGCCGGTGGACTCGATCACCACATCGGCCCCGACCTCGCCCCACTTCAGGTTGGCCGGGTCGCGCTCCTGGGTCAGGCGGATCCTGCTGCCGTTGACGATCAGCGTATTGCCCTCGACCGACACGTCGGCCTTGAAGCGGCCGTGCACGGAGTCGTACTGCAGCATGTAGGCCAGGTAGTCCGGCTCCAGCAGGTCGTTGATGGCGACGATCTCGATGTCGTTGCCGAAGTTCTGCACCGCCGAACGCAGCACGTTGCGACCGATGCGACCGAAACCATTGATGCCGACCTTGATTGCCATGTTCACAAGCTCCTGCGGCCGCGACGGATGCGGCGGATGGAAAGGGACGCCGATTCTAGCAGGCCACCCCGGCGCATTCCGGCCCCGCCTGTCCGCCGGCAGCGGCCGGACCACGCCGCGGGTTTGATCCGGATCAAGGCGACGCCGTCAGAAAAAACCAAAACTGCGGCCATCGCACCGGACACACCGCAAAGAGAGAAAAACGACATGCGCACCTCATCGATCCTGCTGTTCACCGCCCTGTCCGCCGCCGCCGTGCCCGCCATGGCCCAATCAAAGGGCGACTGGACCCTCGGCGCCGGCCTCGGCATGGTCGATCCCAAGTCCGACGCCGGCGACCTCGACGGCAGCGCGCTCGGCCTGGGCGCGCTGCCGACCAAGGTCGACAGCGATACCCAGCCGACCATCACCTTCGAATACTTCGTCGCCGACAACCTCGGCATCGAGGTGCTGGGCGCGCTGCCGTTCAAGCACGAGATCAGCATCGATGGCGTCGGCAAGGTCGGCCAGACCAAGCAGCTGCCGCCCGTGGTGTCGCTGCAGTACCACTTCGCCAACGCCAGCGCGTTCACCCCGTTCGTCGGCCTGGGCGTGAACTACACCAGGTTCTTCAGCACCGACGGCAAGGGTGCGCTGGATGGCGCCGACCTCGAGCTGGACGACTCGTGGGGCCTGGCGGCGCATTTCGGCGTGGACTACGCGATCGGCGCCAAGGGCGCGCTGCGGGTGGACGCGCGCTGGGCCGACATCGACACCAAGGTGAAGGTCAACGGCAACGCGCTGGGCAGCGCCGAGATCGACCCGCTGGTGTACGGCGTGTCCTACATCTTCAAGTTCTGATCGGACGCGCCTGGCCCACCGCGCCACCGGCAACGCTGGCGCGGCCTTTTTCGGCCACACCGCGCAGCGCCTAGAATGCGACCGATGAACAAGCTCCTCGCATCCGTTTCGCTCTGCGCCATCGCGCTTTTCCTCCACGCGCCCGACGCCGCCGCCTGGGGCGCACAGGGCCACCGCCTGGTCGCCCGCATCGCCGACACCGAACTGACACCCCAGGCGCATGCCGAAGTGACCCGACTGCTCGCCGGCGAGCCCGACCCGACCCTGGCCGGCGTCGCCACCTGGGCCGACGAGCTGCGCCAGTCCGATCCGGACCTGGGCAAGCGCAGCGCGCGCTGGCACTACGTCAACCTCGGCGAGCACGATTGCCGCTACCTGCCGGCGCGCGACTGCCCGGACGGCGCCTGCGTGGTGGAGGCGCTGAAGACCCAGGCCGCACTGCTCGCCGATCACAACCAGCCACTGGCGGTGCGCCGGCAGGCGCTGAAGTTCGTGGTCCACTTGGTCGGCGACATCCACCAGCCGATGCACGCCGGCTACGCGCGCGACAAGGGCGGCAACGACTTCCAGTTGCAGTTCGACGGCAAGGGCAGCAACCTGCATGCGCTGTGGGACAGCGGCATGCTGCGCGGCCGGCGCCTGGACGACGACGCCTACCTCGGACAACTGCTCGCGCTGCCCCGTCCGGCCCGGGACCGCGGCACGGCGCTGCCACCGTCGAGTGCGGCCTGGGCCGAGGCCTCCTGCCGCATCGCGGTCACGCCGGGCGTGTACCCGGCGCGCCACGTCCTGCCCGACGACTATTCCGCCACCTGGCGGCCATTGGCCGAGACACAACTGCGCCTGGCCGGCGAACGCCTGGCGGCGATCCTCAACGCCGCGCTCGACGCGCCCTGACGCAGCCACCATGACGCCCGAAGTGCTGCCGTTCTTCCACGTCCAGAGCAACACCTTCAGCTACCTGGTGGCCGACCCGGCCAGCGGCGCGGCGGCGATCATCGACCCGGCACTGGACTACGATGCCGAGCGCGACCACGTCGCGACCGCCTCCGCTCAGGCACTGCTGGATGCACTGGACGCGCGCGGCTGGCAGCTGCGCTGGCTGCTGGAGACCCACGCGCACGCCGACCACCTCTCGGCCGGCCACTGGCTGCGACGCCAGCGTCCCGGCGCACGCCTGGCGATCGGCGCAGGCATCCGCCAGGTGCAGCGCCGTTTCGCGCCGCGCTACGCACTGCCCGGCGATTTCCGGGCGGACGGCGCGCAGTTCGACCACTTGTTCGCCGACGGCGAGCGCTTCGACCTCGGCGGCCTGGCCGGGCGCGTGATCGCCGTGCCCGGTCATACGCCCGACAGCATCGCCTACCTGATCGGCGATGCGCTGTTCCCTGGCGATTCGATCTTCATGCCCGACGGCGGCACCGCCCGCTGCGACTTCCCTGGCGGCGACGCCGGCCAGCTGTACCGCTCGATCCAGCGCCTGTTCGCGCTGCCGGATGCCACCCGGGTGTTCGTCTGCCACGACTACGGCCCGGGCGGGCGCGCGGTGGCGCACGCGACCAGCATCAGCGAGCAGCGCCGCGACAACGTGCATGTGCGCCATGGCATCGACGAAGCCGGCTTCGTCGCGCAACGCCGGGCGCGCGACGCCACGCTGCCCGCGCCGTGCCTGATGCACGCGGCGGTGCAGGCCAACATCCAGGGCGGCTGGCATCCGTCGCTGGAGGATTGACCGCCCCGGCGCCAGGGTGAAGCCTGGCGCTCGTTCACCGTGTCACGAGCCTGCGCGAGAACGACGCTATCCGGTACGCTTCCAAGGCTCACAGCCCATTCGATGTCCCAAAGGAGTTCCCGTCATGTCCTGGTTCAAACGCCTGTTGTGCACACTGGCGATCGCGTTGCCGGTGCTGGCGCATGCGCAGTCTCCGCTGACCGTGTTCGCCGCCGCCAGCCTGAAGGAATCGCTGGACGAGGCCGCCGCGACCTACCAGCAGGCGACCGGCACGCCGGTGCGCGTCTCCTACGCGGCCAGTTCCACGCTCGCCCGCCAGATCGAGCAGGGCGCGCCGGCCGACGTGTTCTTCTCCGCCGACCTGGAATGGATGGACTACCTGCAACAGCACGGGCAGGTCGACGCGGCGCAGCGCCGCAACCTGCTCGGCAATAGCCTGGTGCTGATCGCGCCGGCGGCGAGCACGGTCAAGGTCGACCCCACCCGGGCCGGATCGCTGGCCGCCGCGCTCGGTGACTCCGGCCGGCTCGCGGTTGGCCAGACCGCCAGCGTGCCGGCAGGAAAATACGCCAAGGCTGCCCTGCAGAAGCTCGGCCAGTGGGAGAGCGTGAGCCCCCGCCTGGCCGAGGGCGAGAGCGTGCGCGCGGCGCTGATGCTGGTGGCGCGTGGCGAGGCTCCCCTCGGCATCGTCTACGGCTCCGACGCGAAGGCCGAGCCGAAGGTGCGCGTGGTCGCCACCTTCCCGGCCGGCTCGCACGCGCCGATCATCTATCCGGTGGCGCCGCTGAAGACCGGCGCCGATCCAGCCTCCGCGCAGAAGTTCGTGCAATGGCTGGGCTCGCCGGCCGCCAAGCCTATCTTCGTGCGCAGGGGCTTCTCGCTGCAGGGCGGTTGAGGCGCATGCAGCCGGGTTGCACCCGGCATGGCCGCCCCGCGGGACGGGGTCCGCTGCGCGGCGGCCATCCGGTCACGACCGCAACGGCGCAAGCGCCGCGCCGCGCCACAGGAGCAGCCGTGGCGGCGCTCCAGCCAGTCCCCGAGCCAAGGTAGGCAACCGATGGCCCTGTTCACGCCGGAGGAGACCGCCGCGATCGCGCTGAGTCTGAAGGTCGCGGCGGTGGCGGCGCTGGCCAGCCTGCCGGCCGGCATCGCCTGCGGCTGGCTGCTGGCGCGCCGGCGCTTCCCCGGCAAGGCGCTGCTGGATGCGCTGCTGCACCTGCCCCTGGTGATGCCGCCGGTGGTGACCGGCTACGCGCTGCTGGTGACGCTGGGCACCCAAGGCCCGATCGGGCGCTGGCTGCTGGAGCACCTCGGCATCCAGTTCGCGTTCCGCTGGACCGGCGCGGCGCTGGCCTGCGCGGTGATGGGCTTCCCGCTGATGGTGCGCGCGATCCGGCTGTCGATCGAGGCCAGCGACCGGCGCCTGGAACAGGCCGCCGCCACGCTCGGCGCGGCGCCGTGGCGGGTGTTCCTCAGCATCACCCTGCCGCTGGCGTGGCCGGGCCTGGTGGCCGGGATGGTGCTCGCCTTCGCCAAGGCGCTGGGCGAGTTCGGCGCGACGATCACCTTCGTCTCCAACATCCCCGGCGAGACCCGGACGCTGTCCTCGGCGATCTACGGGCTGCTGCAGGTGCCGGGCATGGAGTCCGGCATATGGCGCCTGGCCGGCGTGGCGCTGGTGATTTCACTGGCCGCGCTGCTGTTGTCGGAATGGCTGGTGCGCCGGCATCCGACACGGAGGGATCGGTGATGTTCGACATCGACATCGAACTGTCGCGCGGCCCGTTCCAGCGCCACGTCACGATCCACGACACCGCGCGGGTACTGGCGCTGGTGGGGCCTTCCGGCACCGGCAAGACTAGCGTGCTCAACGCGATCGCCGGGCTGGCGCGTCCCCGCCGCGGCCGGATCGTGCTGGCCGGCAGGGTGCTGTACGACAGCGCCGCGCGCATCGACCTGCCGGCGCACCGGCGCCGGATCGGCTACGTGTTCCAGGACACGCGGCTGTTCCCGCACCTGGATGTGCGCGGCAACCTGCGCTACGGCCGCCACGGCGAACGCGACACCGGCTTCCGCTTCGACGAGGTGGTCACGCTGCTCGGCATCGGCGCGTTGCTGACACGCTCGCCGCGCAACCTCTCCGGCGGCGAGGCGCAGCGCGTGGCGATCGGCCGTGCCCTGCTCGCGCAGCCGGCGCTGCTGCTGTTCGACGAGCCGCTGTCGGCGCTGGACCGCGCGCGTCGTGAGGAGCTGATCCCCTACCTGCAGCGCGTGCGCGACGAAGTCCGCCTGCCAATGCTGTACGTCAGCCACCACGCCGAGGAAGTGCAGCGCATCGCCGAGGCGGTGCATGTGCTGGAATAGGCGGCACGCGCGAACCGGCACCGACCCGCGCTGGCCGCATCCGGCCGGCGCGGGATTCATGCCGGGAACACCCGACCGTCGAACAGCTTGCGCGCGGTCCGCAGCATCCCCGCGCCACGGATCTCGCCGTCCGGGCCGAGGTCGAGGAAGGCGTCCATCGCGCCGCTCGGATGCTCGATCCGGAAGCGCCCGTCCGGCGGCCGCCGCGCCACGCTCGCCGCCGGCCCCTCCGGCAGCAGGCTGGCGGTGGCCAGGCTGATCGCCGCGAACACGCCGACCGAAGTGTGTACCCGGTGCGGGATGAAGCTGCGCGAGGTCAGCACCCCGCCGTGCCGTGGCGGCGACACCAGCGCCACCTTCGGCGAGGACGACTGCGACACGTCGCCGAGGTTCATCAGCGGCCCGGCCCGCAGCCGGATCGATTCCACCCGCGCCTTCAGCGCCGCATCGGCCTCCAACACCTCCGGCGCCTCATCGCCGCGCAGGCCGAGGTCGGCCGCGCGCAGCACCACCACCGGCATGCCATTGTCGATCAGCGTCACCTCCACGCCGTCGATCACGTCCACCGCGTGGCCGCTGGGCAGTAGCGCGCCGCACATCGAGCCGGCGATGCCGAGGAAGCTGAGCTGGACCGGCGCGTGCGTGCCGGGCACCCCGGCGATCGCCGTGTCGCCACGGTAGTCCACGCGCCTGCCGGGCGTATGCACCTGCGCCAGCGCGACCTCGCCGGTGTTGAGCATATGCACGCGCACCGGCGTGGTGCCGTCGCGCGCCGGCACCAGCCCGCGCTCGATCGCCGCCGCCGCCGCCGCCGCGAGCACGTTGCCGCAGCCCTGCGCGGTGGAGACCAGCGCCTTGTCGACGAACACCTGCAAGAACAGATAGTCCACGTCGGCGTCTTCGCGGCTCGAACGCGACAGGATCGCCACCTTCGAGGTCAGCGAGGTGCCGCCGCCGATGCCGTCGATCTGCATCGGATCGGGGCTGCCCATCACCCGCAGCAGCAGCGCATCGCGCGCGTCCGGGTCGGCCGGCATGTCGTCCGCCAGGAAGCAGGCGGCCTTGGAGGTGCCGCCGCGCATCCACAGGCAGGGGATGCCGTCCTCAAAGGGCATGGCAGGCTCTAGACATATTCCAGACCCTTGGCCGCCAGCGTCGCGCGCATGTCGTAGATGTCCAGGCCCAGCTCGCCGGCCGCCAGGCGCTGGCGCCTGACCTCCTCGCTGGCGAGCCGCTGCTCGGCGGCGGTCAGCACCTGCGCGGCCTCGGCCCGGGCCACCACCACCACGCCGTCGTCGTCGGCGACGATCACGTCGCCCGGCTCGACCAGCGCGCCGGCACAGACCACCGGCACGTTGACCGAGCCCAGCGTGGCCTTGACCGTGCCCTGCGCGGAGATCGCCCGCGACCAGACCGGGAACTGCATCGCGGTCAGGTCACGCACGTCGCGCACGCCAGTGTCGGCGATCAGCCCGACGCAGCCGCGCGCCTGCGCCGAGGTCGCCAGCAGATCGCCGAAGTAGCCGTTGTCGCACGGCGAGGTCGGCGCCAGCACCAGAATGTCGCCGGGCCGCACCTGCTCGATCGCCACGTGCAGCATCCAGTTGTCGCCGGGCGGCGCACTGATCGTGATCGCGCTGCCGGCGATCTGCGCGCCGCGGTAGACCGGCCGCAGGTACGCGGCCAGACAGCCGCGACGGCCCTGCGCCTCGTGCACGGTGGCCACGCCGGCGCGCGCCAGCCCCTGGATGACCGCCGGATCGGCGCGCGTGACGTCGCGCACCACCACGCCTGCCCGATGCTGTCCCATCTCACTTGCCTCTCTGCTTGAGCGCGCGGTCCAGCCGCGGATACACCCGGCGCGCATTGGTTTCGTAGATCTTCCTGCGGTCCGCGTCGCTGAGGTACGGCGTCGCGTCGATGTAGCGGCGCGTGTCGTCGTAGGCGTGGCCGCTCTCCGGGTCGATCCCGCGCACCGCGCCGATCATCTCCGAGGCGAACAGCACGTTGTCCACCGGGATCACCTTGGTGAGCAAGTCGATGCCCGGCTGGTGGTAGACGCAGGTGTCGAAGAAGATGTTGTCGAGCAGGTGCTCGCGCAGCGGCGGCTTGTTCAATTCCTGCGCCAGCCCGCGAAAGCGCCCCCAGTGGTAGGGCGCCGCGCCGCCGCCGTGCGGGATCACGAACTTCAGCGTCGGGAAGTCCTTGAACAGGTCCGAGGTCAGGCACTGCATGAACGCGGTGGTGTCGGCGTTGAGATAGTGCGCGCCGGTGGTGTGGAAGGCCGGGTTGCACGAGGTGGAGACGTGGATCATCGCCGGCAGCTCGTGCTCGACCATCGCTTCGTAGATCGGGTACCAGTAGCGGTCCGACAGCGGTGGGGAGGTCCAGTGGCCGCCGGAAGGATCGGGGTTGAGGTTGATCGCGACGAAACCGTAATCGCCCACACAGCGCTCGATCTCGGCCACGCAGCTGCGGGTGTCCACGCCCGGCGACTGCGGCAGCATCGCCGCGCCGATGAAGTTATCCGGAAACAGCGTGGCGACGCGGTGGCACAGCTCGTTGCAGATCGCCGCCCAGGCCGCGCTGGTCTGGTAGTCGCCGACGTGATGGGCCATGAAGCTGGCGCGCGGCGAGAAGATCGTCAGATCCGAGCCGCGCTCGCGCATCCTGGCGAGCTGGTTGTTCTCGATGCTCTCGCAGATCTCGTCGTCGCCGATGCGCAGCGCGGAGACGGCCGGGGTCTGCGCCGGGTCACCAAGCCCGGCGATCTGCCGGCTGCGCCATTGCTCCAGCGCCTTCGGCGCGGTGGTGTAGTGCCCGTGGATGTCGATGATCATGAACTGGCTTCGTCATGCCCGCCGACCTTGGCGGTGTCCCAGGCCAGACCCTGCTTGGCGTCCTTGCCCGCCACCGAATACAGCGCCTTGGTGTTGCGGGTGGCCTGGAATTCCTCCAGGGTCTGCCCGCGCATCGCCGCGTAGATGTGCAGGTTGGAGACGCCGATCACCGCGCCGAGCTTTTCGAGCATGAAAAAGATCACGCCGTAGCGGATCATCCCGTCCCAGTCGCGGCGCCGCACCAGGTCCTTCTCCTGCTCGCTCAGCCCAGCCTCGGCGAAGCTCTGCTCCGGCGCCTCCAGGAAGCGGCGGCGATGCTCCGGCTCGATCAGCGCGTGCAGGAACTTGTTGATCCGGTAGGCGCGCACGCTGACCTCCAGCGTGAACGGATGCGTGCCCTCGATGTGCTCGATCCCGGCCAGCTCGTAGCCGATGCGCTGGCGCTGGCGTTCGCCCAGATCGAGCGGCGCCGGCACGTCGCGGTTCTCGTAGATCGCCGTGGCAATGCCGGTCATCGACGGCAGGTAGTATTCCTGGTGCAGCCTGCGCACGTTGGCCGACAGCGCGCCGCGCATGATCAGCCACATGATCACCTCCGAACCCTCGAAGCCGCCCAGCTCGGCGTACTCGGCCAGGCGCATCTGCGCGAGCCGCTCCGGGTCGTTCTCGAACAGATCGAGGAACTGGTGGTCCCAGGCGACGTTGTTGAAGCCCGAACGCGCGCCGTGTACCTGGTGCGACAGTCCGCCGGTGGCGAGGATCGCGACCTTCTGGTCCTCCGGGTAGCTCTCGACCGCGCGCCGCAGCGCCTTGCCGAGGTTGTAGCAGCGCCGCGCCGACGGGATCGGGAACTGCAGCACGCCCACCACCAGCGGCACGATCGGCACCGGCCACTGCCCGTCGTGCGGCTGGTACAGCGCCGACATCGGCGAGAAGCAGCCGTGGTCGAGCGGTTTGTCCTGGAAGAACGCCATGTCGAACTCGTCGGCCATCAGCGAGGCACCGATGTGCCGCGCCAGCGCCGAGTCGCCGCGCAGCGCCGGCAGGTCACGCGCGCCGCCGCCCTCGTCGGCCGGCGCGTACTCGGTGCCGATGCCGAGCGCGAACGCCGAGTAGTGGTCGAAGAAGAACGAGGTGACGTGGTCGTTGCAGATCACCAGCAGCGCGTCGGGCCGGTTCTCGTCGAGCCAGCGCCGGACCGGGTCGAACGCCTCGAAGATCGGCTTCCACACCGGGTCGTTGCGCTTGTTGCCATCGACCGCGAAGCCGATGGTGGGGGTGTGCGAACACGCGATACCGCCAATGATCCTGGCCATGGCTCCTCCCTGCGGAATGCCTTCTGGTAATGGCGGCCATGCTGTTCCGGCAGCGAACACTTGCCAATTCGAAAGTTTTACCGCCGCCATAAGATCATGCTATTGAGGAATTGATGCAGGCACCCCTTCGAGGCTTATTCATGGCAAATTCCCACAGGTAAATCAGCATGTTCCGCGCTGACCATGCCTTTCTTTTTGATTCTGTTCGCCTTGGCTATGAATGGCATTGCCAAGGCGTTCGGCCTCGGTCGAGGACGAGCATGCTTGTGGGAGGGACTTCAGTCCGCGCCGCAGGAGAACCGACGAGCCATGATGTTCGACGCGCCGCCGCGCGAGGCGATGTTTCGGTCGCGGGCTGTTCTGTGGGAGGGACTTCAGTCCCGACGCTTTCCCAGGCAAGCCCGTCGGGAC
>JASGDF010000194.1:0-12065 GCA_047607345.1 Pseudomonas sp.
AGCGCCGGCACCACGAACGACTTGCAGGCCTTGCGGCGGCGCTGCGGCAGGTAGCCGCCCAGCGCGGCGCGGCGCTCCTTCAGGTAGTGGATCTCCGGCGAGTTCTCGCCGGGGTGGAAGAACGGGATCTGCTCGGCCTCTTCCAGTTGCTTGTCGCTGACCGGGATGTTGAAGCGGTCGCGGAACGCGCGCACCGATTCGTCGTCCAGCTTCTTGGTCTGGTGGGTCGGGTTGAGCGCCTCGCCGGCGCTGCCCATGCCGTAGCCCTTCACGGTCTTGGCCAGGATCACCGTCGGCATGCCCTGGGTGTTCACCGCCGCGTGGTAGGCGGCGTAGACCTTGTGCGGGTCGTGGCCGCCGCGGTTGAGGCGCCAGATGTCGTCGTCGGACAGGCTGGCGACCATCGCCGCGGTTTCCGGGTACTTGCCGAAGAAGTTGGCGCGCGTGTACGCGCCGCCGAAGGCCTTGCAGTTCTGGTACTCGCCGTCGACGGTTTCCATCATCAGTTTCTTCAGCATGCCGTCGGTGTCGCGCGCCAGCAGCGGATCCCAGTAGCTGCCCCAGATCAGCTTGATCACGTTCCAGCCGGCGCCGCGGAACACGCCTTCCAGTTCCTGGATGATCTTGCCGTTGCCGCGCACCGGGCCGTCCAGGCGCTGCAGGTTGCAGTTGACCACGAAGATCAGGTTGTCCAGGCCCTCGCGACCGGCCAGCGCGATCGCGCCCAGGGTCTCCGGCTCGTCGCTCTCGCCATCGCCGATGAAGCACCAGACCTTGCGGTCGGACTTCTCGATCAGGCCGCGATGCTCCAGGTACTTCATGAACTGTGCCTGGTAGATCGCGCCCAGCGGGCCCAGGCCCATCGACACGGTCGGGGTCTGCCAGAACTCCGGCATCAGCCAGGGATGCGGGTAGGAGGAGATGCCCTGCCCATCCACTTCCATGCGGAAGTTGTCGAGCTGGTTCGCGCTGATGCGCCCTTCCAGGAACGCGCGGGCGTACACACCCGGGGCGCTGTGGCCCTGGATGAAAAGCAGATCGCCCGGGTGCTGGTCGCTCGGCGCGCGCCAGAAGTGGTTGAAGCCGACGTCGTACAGCGTGGCCGAGGAGGCGAACGAGGCGATGTGGCCGCCGAGGTCGCCGGGCTTGCGGTTGGCGCGCACCACGGTGGCCATCGCGTTCCAGCGGATGATCGAGCGGATCTTCCACTCCAGCGCCGAGTCACCCGGACTCTTGGCCTCGTTGGCGGGGCTGATGGTGTTGACGTACTCGGTGGTCGGCGAGAACGGCAGGTAGGCGCCGGCGCGGCGAGTCTGCTCGACCATGCCTTCCAGCAGTTGGTGCGCGCGCTCCGGGCCCTCGACATCGATGACCGCCTTGAGCGACTCCAGCCATTCCTGGGTCTCGAGCGGGTTCGGATCGTTCTGCAGCACTTCGTTCAACCAATTCATTAGCAGCGCTCCCAAGGCACGCCAAGAGGCACGCCGACTAGATTTCTTGAACCCCCAAGTGTACTGCACGCCCCTCATGAAACCAGCCGATTCGGCGCCGTATGGAATACAAAATGCCGGCAACGTGCCGCCTTCGATTCGCCTGCGGAATGCTCGCCATTCGCCACGGAAATGGTGCAATGCACCATCAATGACTTGCATGGGGCAGTCCTGCCGGCATCGTCCACTACCGCGTGGGCTGTGCCGGCCAGTCGCGCATCGGTGGCAACGTGGGCTCGATATGACGCATGTCCAGGCGTGGCTGCAGCCAGGCGACGACCTTGGCCAGCGGGCATTCGAGGGCGCCGTCGCAGGCGGCCAGCGGCAGCGTCCGGGAGGCGATCGCGTCGCCGTCGAAGCGGTTCTGGCGCAACGCGTCCAAGCCCGGCAGCAGGGTGCGGATGCGCAGCTTGGCATCGGTGCCCTGCCCGATCAGGTCGAACACCAGGCCACCGCCCGGCGGGTACAGGTCGGCCACACCATGGGCCTGCCAGTGCAGCTCGAGCAGGCCGGCCAGGTTGGCGAGGTTGGTGTCGTGGCCGATCACGAACAACAGCCGGGCCTGCGAGTCGGCCAAGGGTGCGATCGCGGAGCCTGCATGGATGCCGGTAGTCGTGGCGACCGGCGCGCGCGCGTAGGTCGCTACCGGCGAGGCATGCGATGCGGCTGCGCGCGAACCGACCCGTGGCGTGGACGTCGGCGCCAGCCCTGCCCCGGCCTGCAACGTCGCCAGCAGATGAGCGAGCAGGTTGGAGCCGTTGGCAGCGGCCACCGGCAGCGGGCGCTTGAACTGGGCGAAGGAGATGTCGTGCAGGGCGATCAGCCGCTCGACGCCGGCGCGGTCGAGCCGACCCCAGCCGACCTGGGCCAGCGGCATACCCTCGGTGTACTCAAGCATCAGGTTCTCGGCGAGGCTGCCGGCCTGCTTGAGTGCCTTCGCCTCGGCCTGCTGGTGATCGCCTGCGGTGGGATCGAGCAGCAGCTTGCGGTCCTGGGCTTGCGCCACTTCGGCGCAGTCGCCGCCGTGGCAGTCCAGCAGTAGCGCCTGCAGCTGCTCGAGCCGTCGGCGGGCGTCTGCGTCGAGCTGGACCGATGCGGCCGGCACGTCCTCGTCGGCGGCACCGAACAACGGGTTGTCCCGGCCCTCCGGCAAGGCGCGGTACTGCAGGCCGCAGCCAGGCGCCAGGCCCTGTCCCAGCGCCTGGGCGCTGGCGTGGTTGCGGTTGTCGCTGTCGGCGACCACGGCGATCTGCCGCAGGCCGGCGCAACCGGCGGCGATGCCCAGCGACGGCGCCAGCCACGCGCGGTAGCGCTGGCCCAGTGCGACCAGGCCGGCATGGCCGTGCGCGGTGAGCCGGCCGGGCGCCACGCTCCAGGCCGGCCACGGCGCGCGGCTGTAGCGGTCGAGCGAGGCATTGGGCTTGGTCGGCGCGCGCACGCCATGGCGCATCAGCACGATCGACAGCGTTGGCGTGCTCGCGCCGCGCGATGCGGCGATCACCGGCGCGGGCATGCTGACGGCGACAGCGCCGAACAGGGCAACCCGCAAGCCGGCACGCAGCAGACCGGTGGCGTTGCCGCGATGGCCAGGCGGAGGGACGGGGATCGTCATGCGCCGCTCAAAACTTCAGCGACAGATCGAGGAACACACCGCGACCGGGCAGACCGAAGTACAGCGGCTCGTCATCGGTCGAACGCGCGCCGGCATAGGCGATCAGCTTGTGCACGTCGAACAGGTTGTTGACGTCCATGCTGATCGAGTAGCCCTTGAACCCCCAGGGACCATGGTCGCTGCGGAAGCCGCCGGCGACATCGACGCTGCTGTAGCCGCCCAGCCGCTGGCTGTCGGCGAACACCGTGTCGCCATCGTCGTTGGTGGTGTTGTCCAGGCCGTACTGGACACCGGTGAACTTGTCCATCAGCGACGCGAACCAGCCGGTGCCGCTGTTGTACAGCACGCCGACGGTGGCGGTGGTGCGCGGGGTGGCGGCGATCTGCACGCGGCTGCCCTTGTAGCGGGCGATGTTGTAGCTGGCGTTGCCGTACAGGCTGAAGGTGCTGCTCAGCGCCCAGGTGGCCTCGGCCTCGACCCCGCGATAGACCGCGCCGCCGCCGTTGACGTAGGCATCCTCGGTACCACTGTCGGTGGTCACTTCGGTCTCGCTGATGTAGTTGTCGAAGTCGATGTAGTAGACGTCGGCACCGAAGGTCAGGCGGCGGTCGGCATAGGCGGTGCCGAGCTGGTAGTTGGTGGTCAGCTCCGGCTTCAGGCTGCCGGAGCCGTTCAGCTCGATCACGTCGATCGGCGGTGCCAGGAAGCCGCGCGCGACCTGGGCATAGGCGCTCCAATGCTCGCCGAGACTGTCGTGCAGGCTCAGCGACGGCAGCCAGCTGTCGTAGTGGGCGTGGGTGTAGGACGGTGCCGGCGGCGAACTGTTGTTGAGCACGGCGTTGAGGTAGCGGGTGACGCTGGCGTAGCGCAGGCCGCCGCTGAGGGTCAGCGCATCGGTAAGGTTCCAGTCGTACTGCAGGTAGGGCTGCACGGTGTCGGTGCGGTCGTTCAACTTGTAGTTGTACAGGTTGCCGTACTTGGTGTTGGTGCTGGCACCGGTGGTCATGTCCAGCGGCAGCTGGTAGCGGTGGTCGAGGTTGCGCTCCACCCACACGCCGGTCTGCAGCCGACCCGGGCCGAGATCGCGCGCCAGCCGCAACACGTCGCCGAAGGCCAGGAAGTGGGCATCGGAGGTCTTGCCGGGCACGTCGCTGGAGGCGGTGGCGACCTTCTTGCCGGCAGCGTTGTAGAAGCTGACGCCGTTGTCGCTGGCATCATCGCTGGTGGGGGTGCTGGTCTTGTCGGCGCGATGGTTGAAGGTGTTGGCGTAGATGCGGTTGTCCAGGTCCCAATCGCCCAGGCGGGTGTTCAAGGCCAGGTAGCTGAAGCTGGAGTAATAGGCGGCATCGTTGTAGCCGCGATAGTTCTGCAGGGTCGGATCGTTGCCCAGGCCGTAGCGCCAGCCGTAGCGGGCGATCTGTTCGCGGGTAGCGCCCTGCACGGTGTTCTGGTGCTCCTGGTTGTAGCTGCTGACGAAGGTCAGCGTGGTCGCCTCACCCAGCTCGGTGATGGTCTTCAGGAACACATGTTCACGGCGGTCGTCGGTGCCCTTCAGGTAGGTGTCGCTGCTTTCCTTGGACAGGTCCAGCAGCATCCGGGTGTTGCTGCCGAGGTGCTGCTCGATGGTGGCGCCGCCGGCATAGGTGTTCCAGCTGCCGACCGTGCTGTAGACGGTGATGCCGTCGACCTGGCCGGGATCGCGCGAGCGCAGGCCGACCGTGCCGCCGAAGGTGGCGTTGCCAATCGTCGAAGCGCCGCCGGGACCGCGGTCGATCTCGGCCTGGCCGAGTACGTGGTTGTTGAAGTAGGCCGAGGTGGTGTGGTGGAAATCGCTGGCGTCGCCGAACGGAATGCCGTCGAAGGTGATGTTGAACTGGCCGTCCTGGAAGCCACGGATCGAGATGCCTTCGTTCTTGCCCAGGCCCGGGCCTTCCGGTGAGGTGACGCTGACGCTGGGCGCGTATTTGATGATGTCGTCGTAATTGGAATTCAGGCGCAGGCCGTCGCGGATGAAGCGCTCGTCGATCACCGAGGTCGGCTGGGTGGCTTCCAGCGGCGGCGCGCTCGGCGCCAGCGTGTCGACCCGGTTGGAGACGACGTTGATCGGCGCCAGCTCGTGCGTGGCGCCGGCCGGAGCCGGAACGGCAGCCGGCGGCGGCGTGGCCGGCCGGGCACTGTCCGACGCGGCGACGATGCTGACCGTGCTGGCGGTGAGGTTGCGTGCCTGCAGGCCGGTGCCGGCCAGCAATGCCTTGAGCTGAGCCATCGGCGCCAGCCCGGCGGCGGCGCCGGGGCTGCGCAGGCCCGCCACCAGCGCCGGGTCGTAGATCAACTGCAGACCGCTGGCGCGGGCCAACTGCTCCAGCGCCGTGCCGAGCGGGGCCGGCGCTATCGCGGCGGGGACGGCGGCCGGGGCGGCCAGCGCAAGGGCCGGCAACACAGCGCCGAGCGTCAGGGCGATCTGGAGGGCAAGCGGATGGCGCATGGGGATCAGGACTCGGGAGGGAGGGAAAACGGTCGCGTTCGACGACCGACCTGATGCATGACCGCTCAGCGAGGCGGTGTGGATACCCCGGATTGCATGAATTTTTTTTGACAGCGGCCACGCTCAGCGTGCAGCCAGCACCCGTATCCGTCCCGGTTCGCGCACGATCCGCACGCCCGGCTGGCTCGCCAGGTAGGCCAGCAGCGCTTCGCTGTCGCGCAGGTGGAACACGCCGCTGGCGCGGCGCGCGGCCAGGCCGGGATCCTCGATCGCCAGCGGGGTGTCGGTGTAGGCGTTGAAGCGCCGCGCCAGCTCCGACCAGGACAGGTCGTGCAGGGTTGCCTGGTCCGGCAGCCAGGCGGTGGCGTGGCGCAGATCGGCGTGGGTCTGCAGTGCGGATAGCCGGCCCTGAGCATCGAGCCGGGCCTGCTGTCCACCGCGCAGGTCGGCCAGCAGGCCCGGCGCCGGCCGCCATTGCGCGAACCAGCGCGCGGCCGCTGGCCGCACCTGCACTTGCCCGCTGAGCACAGTGACCTCGGTAGCCTGCGCCTGCCGGCGCACACTGAAGACGGTGCCGATGTCGTGCAGGTCGACCGCGCCGGCGCTGATCCGCAGCGGTCGCGCCGGATCGTGCTCGACATCGAACAAGGCATTGCCGCGCACCAGCACGATCTGCCGGCGATCGCGCTCGAAACCGACCTCGATCAGCGCGCCACGGTCCAGGCTGACACGGCTGCCGTCGGCCAGCGTCAGTTCGCGCGGCTCCGCGCCGGCGGCATAGCGCTGCGTCGCAAGCGAGGCCGGCCGGCCCAGCCAGGTCGCGGCGCCCAACGCCAGCAATGGCAGCAGTGCCGCCACCGCCCAACGCCGCCGGCGCGGCAGCCTTGCGCGGCGCGGCGATCGCGTCGGCGGCGGCGAGGCCAGCCGCAACGGCACCACCACGCCATCGTCGCGCAGTGCGCGCTCGCACAGCGCCTGGCCATCCTCGTCCACGCGCCGCGCCGCCGACCGCAGTTCGCCATGCAGCTCCACCACCGCCAGGTATTCGCCGACATGCCGCGGCGAGGCGCGCAGCCAGGCCAGGAACGCCTCTCGCTCGGTCGCGCCGGCGCTGCCGTCGTGCAGGATCAGGTGCCAGTGCGCGGCGGCCTCGGCGGCGCGGCGCGGCGCGCGCGCCGGCTCAACCATAGCCGGCCATCCCCTGGCGGCACAGCGCGGTGCCGCGCGCCAGATGCTTTTTCACCATCGGCACCGAGATCTGCAGCCGCTCGGCGATCTGCCGGTATTCGAGCTCGTCGCGATAGCGCAGCACCATCACCGCCCGGCAGCGCGGCGGCAACCGCTGCATCAGCCCGGCCAGGCGCTCGCTGCGCTGCTGCGCATCCAGCGCGTGCTCGGCCTCGAGCGGCACCGCCAGCTCGACCTCCAGCGTATCCAGTGATGCGCTCCCAAGCTGCTCGGGCGCACGCCGCAATGCCTGTTCCTTGAGCACATTGGAGGCGATGGTGAACAGATAGGCTTCCGGGTTCTCGATGCGCTCGGCCGGCACCTGCGAGCGCTGCAACCGCAGGTAGACCTCCTGCACCAGGTCCTCGGCCTCCCAGGCCGCGGCGCGGCGGCGCAGGAAATAGCGGTTCAGCGAAGGCCGGCAATGGAGGAACAGGCGGGCGAGCATTCAACGGTCCGGACCGGTGTGACGTGATCCGGACGGCACCCGGAGCAGGCAGGGCTGCAAGCCTGTGCCGCTTCGATGACAAAACGGTGACAGCGTGTGCGGGCAGGCTCAGAGGCCGCCGCTGCGCGGTAGCGGCGCGGGCACGTTGAGCTGGCCACCGCCGGCGACATAGGCCGCCAGCGCCTGGCCCTGGCTGAGCAGATGGCGGTTCATGGTCCGCTCGGCCGCCTCCGCATCGCGCCGGCGGAAGCTGTCCATCAGCTCGCGATGCTCGGCCAGCGACTGCGCCATCCGCCCCGGCGTCAGCAATTGCCGGCCGCGGTGCATCTTGAGGATGCGGTGCAGGTCGTGGGTGACGCGGATCAGCCACGGGTTGCCGGCATACTCCTGCACGGTCTCGTGGATCACGTAGTTGTTGCGGTAGTACTCGGCCAGGTCGCCGCGCGCGGCGGCAGCCTCCATGTCGGCGTGCAACTGCTCCAGCCGGGCCACGCCGGCCGCATCGATGCGCCGCACCGCCTCGTGCGCGCAGCGGCCCTCCAGCATCGCCATCACCGGGAACAACTGGTTGAGGTCCTCCAGCGACAGCCGGGTGACGCGGCTGCCGCGCCCGGCGTCGAGCTGCACCAGGCCCTCGGCGGCGAGCAGCTTGAGGCTCTCGCGCAGCGGGGTGCGGCTGATGCCGAGTTCGCTGGCCAGCGCCGGCTCGTCGATCCATTCGCCCGGCGGCAGCGCGTAGTCGTAGATCTTCTGGCGCAGGCGCTCGGCCACTTCCTCATAGAGCGGTACGCGTTTCTTGCTGGCGCGAGGTGCGGGGGCGAGCGTCATCGTGACGAACGGGCGGGAGCGGGACGATCCTGCATTCTACGTCGCGCTCCCACCCGGCCGCTCACAGCCAGCCCGGCACCACGAACACCAGCCACGCGGCCAGCGGTCCCAGCGCGACCACCAGGCCGCTGTAGAGCAGGAAGCGGCGGAACAACGCCTCGCGCTCGTCCTTGGCCGCCGAGGCCACCACCAGCGCGCCGTTGGTCGAGAACGGGCTGACGTCGACCACGGTCGAGGAGATCGCCAGCGCGCAGATCACGCCGGCCGCGCCGAGATGTCCCTGCAACAGGAACGGCACCGCCAGCGGGATCGTCGCGCCGAGCACCGCCGCCGAGGACGCGAACGCCGAGACGATGCCGCCGACGTAGCAGACCAGCAGCGCGCCGAGCAGCGGGATGCCGATCGCGGACACGCCGTTGCCGATGAAGTCCACCGCGCCGGCCTTCTCCAGCACCGCGATGTAGGTCACCACGCCGCTGATCAGCAGCACCGTGGACCAGCTGATGCCCTCGACCGCGCCCTTCTGCGCCGACGGCGACAGCAGCGCCAGCGCCACTGCGACCGTGATCGACACCAGGCCGACGTTGAGGTTGTAGACCAGCGCGGCCACACCCAGGCCGAGCAGACCGAGCAGGGTGATCAGGCGGTCGCGGGTCAGCGTGACTGCCTCCAACTCGGCGACGTCGTGCGAGAGCAGGCCCTGGCCGGCGCTGACGGTGGCGCCGTGGCCCTCGATCGCGAACGCGCGGCGCGAGGCCTGCGGCTCGCCGTTGCCGGCCACGGCCGGCACCGGTTCCTCGCGCCGGCGCAGCAGTGCGAGACCGCCGAACGCGAAAAAGCAGATCAGCGCCATCGCCAGGTTGAAGCCGAGACTGGTCAGGAACACCGCCATCTCGGTGACCTCCAGTCCGGCCTTCTCGACCACCTTGTTGGTGATGCCGCCATAGACGCTGATCGGCGAGAAACCGCCGGCCTGGGCGCCGTGGATCACCAGCAGGCCCATCATCAGCGGGTTGATCCGGTACTGCTTGGCGAAACGCAACGCGACCGGGCCGATGATCGCCACCGCCGCCGGGCCGAGCGCGCCGAACGCAGTCAGCACCGCGGTCACCACGAACATCACCCAGGGGATGGCGACGATGCGTCCTCGCACCGCGCGCACCGCCCAGCGCACCAGCAGGTCGATCGTGCCGTTCTTCTGCGCGATCGCGAACAGGTAGGTGATGCCGACCAGGGTCAGGAACAGGTCGCCGGGGAAGCCGGCCAGGACCGCCTTGCCGTCCAGGTCCAGCCAGATCCCGCCGACGAGGAAGGCCAGGGCGAAGGCCACCGCGCCCATGTTGATCGGCAATGCGGTGGATACGATGAACATGATCACCAGGCCGATGATCGTGACGATTTGCGGATTCATGCGCCCTCCCGAGACACCTGATTCGCTTGCAAATGGCTGCCCGCCATCCGGGGTTCGTTGCAGTCCTTCGTGCAAAAGATCCCGCGCAGTCCTGTGCGGGGAATGCCTTGGTTTTCTACAGGAGGTCCACGGAGGTCGTGCCCTGCGGCCGTACCCGCACCCTCCTAGGCCGCGCGCTCGCAGGCGCGTCGCACCCACTGCGCGACACCCTCCAACGTCCGGAAATCCTCCACCGAGCGCGCCTGCACCTGCGGCGCCAGCTCGCGCGCCATCCGCGCCAGCGCCGTGCCTGGCCCGAGTTCGAGGAACACCGTGGCGCCGCGTTCCAGCGCCTGCGCCATCACCTGCCGCCACTGCACCGTGGCGGCGATCTGCGCGGCCAGCGTCGCGCGCGCGCGGGCTGCGCTGCGCACGGGCTGCGCGTCCACGCCGGCCAGCAGGGCGATGGCCGGTGCCTGCACCGGCGCCTGCTCCAGCACGCGCGCGAAGCCCTGGGCGGCGGCGCGCAGCCAGGGCGTATGCGCCGGCACCGCGACCGGCAATGGCGTGGCGCGTGCACCGCGCGCCTGCACCTCGGCGGCGAGCGCGTCGAGTGCGGCGCGCGGTCCGCCGAGCACGACGTGGTCCTCGCCGTTGTCGATCGCCAGCGCGACGCCGTGCGCCTGCAACAGCCCGTCCAGCGCGCCACGTGCCAGCCCGGTCACCGCGAGCAGGCCGGCATCGGCGGGGCTGGCGGCATCCATCAGCGCGGCGCGGCGCGTGGCCAGGTGCAGGCCATGTACATCGTCGACGCTGCCGGCGATCGCGTGCGCGGCCAGTTCGCCGACGCTGTAGCCGAGCACCAGCCCGGGTGCCGGCAGCTGGACCTGCAACGCGCGCCAGTGCGCCAGCGTCGCCGCGCAGACCAGCGGCTGGGCGATGGCGTTGGCATAGCGCGCCTCGTCGCCGGCCAGCGCCTGCGGCGCACGGCCTAGCACGCCCGTGGCGGCGTCCAGTACCGCTGCGGCGGCGGGCGCGGCGAGCACGCGCTCGAACATGCGCGGGTGCTGGCCGCCCTGCCCGGGACACAGCAGCGCCAGGCTCATGCGTCCTCCTGGGCGAGCAGGAACACGGCGCAGGCCAGCAGGTCGGCGCTACCACCTGGGCTGAGCTGGCGCGCGACGAACTGCTCGCCGATCGCCTCCAGCCGCATGCGCCAGTCCGGCCGGGCGACGCCGCCTTCCGCCAGGAAGCCGCGCGCCAGTCGCTGCGCCAGGCGCAGGCCGTCGCGGCCGCCGCGATGCAGCAGGTTGAGGTCGTGCACGCACGCAACCAGCGCCATCAGCACCTGTGCCTGCGCCGCCTCGCGCGAGGCCCCATCGCGCAGCGCAGCGCGCAGCGCGGGCAGCGCGACTTCGCGCAGGAGCGGGTAGCCCGCCGCTGCCTGCTCGCGCACGCCGGCCACGCGATGCGCGCGGCACATGCGCTGGCCAGGGCTGTGCGGGTCCAGCGGCGCGGCCAGTAGTTCGACACGCCAGCCGGCCACGGCGTGGCAGACCTGCGCCGCACGCGGCGCACTGCCCTGCCACGCGCGCAACCGCGCCGCCTGCGCGACCAGCAGGCCGAGGCTGAAGATCGCGCCGCGATGGGTATTGATGCCGCCGGTGGCGCGCTGCATCGCCGCCTCGGCATCGACGCCGAGTGCGCGCAGCGTGGCGAACGGCGCGTCGCGGTATCCCGCCTCGGCAATGGCAACGAAGTAGCCGCGCAGCGCGAACAGGCTGCGCAGGAAGGTGCCCGCGTCCATATCGTCGTGGCTGCCGCGGTCGAACGGCGTTACCAGGCCTGGCTTGGGCGCCAGCGCCAGCTCGGCGTGCAGGCTCGCGATGGCCAGGCGGCCGAGCCGCCGGGCCAGCGGCGAATGCGCCGAGCGCGGGGCGAGGGCGGCGGCGCGGTTCACGGCGCGTTCTCCCCTGTAGGAGGGACTTCAGTCCCGACGCTTTTCGTGGCAGGCCCTGTCGGGACTGAAGTCCCTCCTACAGACAGGCCAGGCGCGTGCGGGGATGCGAACAGCGCCTCGCGCGGCAGCAGCCGGCAGTCGTGATGCGACTTCACCAACAACTGGCGCGCGGCACTGGCGTATTCGCGCCAGTTCACCGCGACGCCGCCGGGCACCACCAGCTCGCCGTCGGCACGCAGGCCATGGCGTGCTTCCCAGCCTTGCAGCAGCGCGGCGATCGCATCGGCCTGCACCGCGTCCTCGACGGACCACAGCAGGTCGAGGTCGGACTCCGGCCCGACATAGGCCAGCCCGGTCAGTGCCTGCCAGGCATGGCTGCCGAACACGCGTGGCGCGAGCGCGCACGCATCGCGCGCCAGCGCGTGCAGCGCCGGATGCGGCGATGCCGCGGCGACGGCGGCGAGCGAGGGCGGCGCGGCGGTGTGCGCCACTTCGTCGCGGTGCAGGCGCAACCCCAGCCGTTGCTTGCCTTCGTCCGGCGGCAGTGGCACGCCCAGGCGCAGCGTGCCCGCCGGCTCGCTGGCGTCGCCGCGCGCGACGATCGCCGGGTGGCCGGCCGCGAACC
>JASGDF010000195.1:0-20072 GCA_047607345.1 Pseudomonas sp.
CAGCTATGCCGCGGCGCCGCTGGCCGGCGCGGCCGAACCGGTGCCGCAGGCCGACGCGGGCCGGCATCCGCCGTTCGACGTGCATGCGGTGCGCCGCGATTTCCCGGTGCTGGCCGAGCGGGTCAACGGCCGCCAGTTGGTCTGGTTCGACAACGCCGCGACCACCCACAAGCCGAGCTCGGTGATCGAACGCATCAGCTATTTCTACGCACACGAGAACTCCAACATCCATCGCGCCGCGCACGAGCTCGCCGCGCGCGCCACCGACGCCTACGAGGGCGCCCGCGAGCGGGTCAAGGGCTTCATCAACGCGCCGGACGTCGACGAGGTGATCTTCGTGCGCGGCACCACCGAGGCGATCAACCTGGTCGCCAAGAGCTGGGGCGGGCAGCACGTCGGCGAGGGCGACGAGATCGTCGTCAGCCATCTCGAACACCATGCCAACATCGTGCCCTGGCAGCAGCTCGCCGCCGCCAAAGGCGCCAAGCTGCGAGTGATCCCGGTCGACGATTCCGGCCAGGTATTGCTCGACGAGTACCGCAAGCTGCTCAACGATCGCACCAAGATCGTCGCGGTCACGCAGGTGTCCAACGCGCTCGGCACGGTGGTGCCGGTCAAGCAGATCGTGGAGCTGGCGCACCGGGTCGGGGCCAAGGCGCTGGTGGACGGCGCGCAGTCGGTCTCGCACATGCGGGTGGACGTGCAGGACATCGGTGCGGACTTCTTCGTGTTCTCCGGCCACAAGGTGTTCGGCCCGACCGGGATCGGCGTGCTCTGGGGCCGGCGCGAGGTACTCGAGGACATGCCGCCATGGCAGGGCGGCGGCAACATGATTGCCGACGTCAGCTTCGAGAAGACCGTGTTCCAGCCGATCCCGAACAAGTTCGAGGCCGGCACCGGCAACATCGCCGACGCGGTCGGGCTGGGTGCTGCGATCGACTACGTCAACCGCATCGGCATCGAGAACATCGCCCGCTACGAGCACGAGCTGCTGGTCTACGGCATGCGCCGGCTGGGCGCGATCGAGGGCGTGCGGCTGATCGGCACCGCAGCCGACAAGGCCAGCGTGCTGTCGTTCGTGCTCGCCGGATACTCCACCGAGGAAGTCGGCCAGGCGCTCAACCAGGAGGGGATCGCGGTGCGCACCGGCCACCATTGCGCGCAGCCGATCCTGCGCCGCTTCGGGGTGGAGCAGACGGTGCGGCCGTCGCTGGCGTTCTACAATACGTTCGACGAGATCGACCGGCTCGTCGCCGTGGTCCAGCGACTGGCCGACCAGCGCCGCGCCGCCTGATCGAGCGCCGGCGCGTCTGCGCCGGCCGCTGAGAGAATCGCTCAATGAACGCATCCCCGGACATCGCCGGCCTGGTTGGCGGCACGCCCCTGTTGAAGCTGCGCGCCGCCTCGGCGGCGACCGGCTGCACGATCCTGGGCAAGGCCGAGTTCCTCAATCCCGGCGGTTCGATCAAGGACCGCACCGCGCTGGGGCTGATCCTCGACGCCGAGGCGCGCGGCGAATTGGGCGCCGGCAGCACGATCGTCGAGGGTACCGCCGGCAATACCGGGATCGGCCTGGCGATGCTCGGCGCCAGCCGCGGCTACCGGACGATCATCACCATGCCGGAGACCCAGAGCAAGGAGAAGATCGATGCGCTGCGCGCCACCGGCGCCGAGGTGCGGCTGGTGCCGGCGGTGGCGTATGCCAATCCGCAGCACTATGCACACCAGGCGCGGCGGCTGGCCGAGGCGATGAACGCGGCGCGGCCGGGCAGCGCCTGGTTCGCCAACCAGTTCGACAACACCGCCAATCTGCATTTCCACGAGCGCACCACCGGCGTGGAGATCTGGGAGCAGAGCGGTGGCGCGGTAGACGGTTTCGTCTGCGCCGCCGGCACCGCCGGTACGCTGGCCGGAGTGGGGCGGGCGTTGAAGGCGCGTAAGCCGCAGGTACGGATCGCGCTGGCCGACCCGGCGGGCTCGGCGTTGGCCAGCTATGTCAACAGCGGCGAACTGAAGGCCGAGGGTGGTTCGATCAGCGAGGGCATCGGTTCCAGCCGGATCACCGCCAACTTCGCCGAGGCGGTGATCGACCTGGCCTGGTCGATCCCTGACCTGGAGTCGGTGCCACTGCTGCACGCGCTGATCGTCGAGGAGGGGCTCAGCGTGGGCGGTTCCAGCGGGGTCAACCTGGCCGGGGCGATCCGGTTGGCGCGCGCATTGGGTCCGGGCCATACCGTGGTCACGATCCTGGCCGATGGCGGCACTCGCTACCAGGGCAAGCTGCTCAATCCGGCGTTCCTGCGCGACAAGGGCCTGCCGGTGCCGGCCTGGCTGGAGCCCGGCGCGGCGGCCGGCGCTTGATGCGCGATCGCGATCGGCGCGCCGGGTGGCGCGTCGATCCGCTCTGCCCTCGCTACAACCCGACGGTCAATGCCACCATCAGCGCGTAGATGCCTCTGGTACGGTGGGTTGTTGCGTTCCTTCAGCGCCTTGGCCTTCAGCCGCAGCGCGCAGAAGTAGCGGAACAGGCGGTAGTGAGGTCAGCAGATCTCTGCGATGCAAGGCGCCACTCGAGGCCTGCGTACAGATCGCGACGCTGTCGGGCATGGGCACCTATCATGTGTGCCTCCTCTACACGCCGGACAGAACAATGACGCAGCAGGCTTCGCTCGAACTCGTGCAGCGCTACTACGACGCCTTCAACCGCGGCGATTGGGACGACATGCTCGCCTGCCTTTCCGACGACGTGGCGCACGATCTCAACCAGGGCGCGCGCGAGGTCGGGCGCGAGGCGTTCTCGGCGTTCCTGGCGCGCATGAACGCCAGCTACCGCGAGCAATTGCGCGAGATCGTGCTGATGGCGGACGCGGACGGCACGCGGGTCGGCGCCGAGTACCTCGTGCACGGCGAGTACCACCACACCGATGCAGGCCTGCCGCAGGCCCGCGGCCAGGCCTACGTGCTGCCGGGCGGGGCGTTCTTCGACATCCGCGACGGCCGCATCGCGCGCGTCAGCAACTACTACAACTTGGAGGACTGGTTGCGTCAGGTGGGCGGCTGACGGAGCGGGATCTTCGCCAGCTTGCGTGCCTCTCCTGGTGCTTACTGGTTCGATTGGCGCATGCAGACCACGCTCCAGGCCGGAAGCGTGCCCTTCCAGTCCAGCCTGCCGTCGGCGTCGGCCACTCGCGTGTCCTTGGCGGTCGCCCATGCCGCCTGCCGAAGGACGGCTGTCTGCTCCCGGGTGGGCGGCTCGGGCATGCCCATCTGCTGCCAGGCGAAAACCGCATTGCCGTGCTGGCGATCAAGCGTCTCCAGCTCGAATACCGCGCCTGGCGGCAGTCCCTCCAGCTGCAGGGAAAATACCCGCGAGCTGCCCGAGGCATCCACCGCATCGGCGGCCGCCAGCGTCCGGCTGATTGGCAGGGCAACGCGCATTTCCGGCGGATAGTTATAGAAAAGCGCGGTGATCGCGCCGTTTTGCGAGTGCCGGGTGACGATCGCGCCTTCTTCCCGGCCGAGCACTTCGTCGCCGAGCAACTGCATGAAACGGTAGGCGTGGAAGGCCGGTTTGACGATCTGCTGGTAGTTGATCAGGCCGAAGCCGCCATGGAAGATGCTGTCCTGCTTGCGGTACTCCTCGAAGAGGTCGGTGAAGACCCAGTAGGACAACGAGTCCACCAGTCCGATGGAGTCCAGGTTTGACCGGAGGATCGCTGCCGCGGCCGCCAGCGAATCGTGTGAATGGTCGAGGATCGCGGTGCTGGTGCTCCACTCGGTCAGCTGGATCTCGGCATGGGGATAGGCGCTGCGATCGACCAGCGCCCGGATCGTGCGCAGGTCGTCACGGGTGGCGTCCGCCGAGCGCCGCAGCTGTTGTGTAGCCAATTCGCCAACCTGCTCCAGGGCGAAGTCGGTCGGGTAGGGGTGGGTGGAGACGAAATCGACGGGAAGCTGGTGTTGCTGGCAATAGTCGAGGAAGTCCTGCACCCATACTGGTTGCCATGGCACGCTCAACGGATCGAACGGCTTGCCTGACTGGCGCAGCCTGGCCAGGGCATTCTGGTCGATCGTGAAGTTGCTGGTCGCCGGCCCTCCCACGCGCAACCGGGGATCGATGCGCTTGAGCGTCAGCGCTGTGGCCCGATACAGCTCGAAATATTGTTGCTGGGTGCCATCGCGGAAGAACGGCTTGCTCAGGTTCGGCTCGTTCCATACCTCGAAATACCATTGCCGGACCTCGTCGATCCCGTAACGCTGGATGCAGTGCCTAGCGAAGGCGCTCACCAGGCCGTTCCACTTGTCCAGGTCCTTGGGCGGGCTGCCATGGGCCTTCCACCAGAAGATCGTGTCCTTGACCGTGGCCATCGCCGACGGCGAGAAACCCAGTTCGACGAATGGCCGCACGCCCTGGGCCAGCAACCGATCAAACACGTCGTCGATGTACTGGAAGCTGTAGACCGGCGTTCCGTCGGGCTCCTCGCGGTAGACGAACATGTCGTCATGGAAGATCCCGTGGAAACGCACGTAGCGGAAACCGGCCTGATCGACCGCGATCCGTAGTGCTTCCTGCCAGGTCGCGCGCAGCGCCTCGTTGGCTCGGCCGGCGCCCACCACGCGGCTCCAGAAATGATCCAGGGGGGCTCCAGGTGCCCTGGCATCCAGCTTCAATGCCTGAGCATGTCGGGCCGACGGTCGTCCGGCCCAGGCCATGGCGGGTCGGGCCAGCGGGAGCAGGGCCAATGAGGTCAGTAGATCTCTGCGATGCATGGAGTCGCTCCGGTGGAACACATCGGCAGATGGTGAGCCCGCCGTTACCTATTGGTTAGCAGGTATGGGTTGCCCAGGCCGGGGGGAGATGGAAAATCCCGGGCGCAGAGCCACGGTAGCAGCTGCCGCCCTGGGTGGATCGTTCATCGGGCCGGCGGGCGTTGCGCCAAACGCCTCGATTTTGGTATAAATGAGAATAATTTCCATTTAGGCCATGTGCCATCCCGGCGGGCGCCCCCATGAGTACCGTGCACCCACCCGTGCAGCAAGAACTGCATGCGCTTTACTGCGGTCATCACAGTTGGTTGCAAGGTTGGCTGCGCCGCCGCTTGGGTGACGCCTTTGTGGCTGCGGACCTGGCGCAGGACACCTTCGTCAGTGTGATGCAAGCCGGATCGGTCGATGAAATCCGCGAGCCGCGTCCGTTCCTGGCCACTGTCGCGCGCCGGTTGGTTGCCCACCATTACCGCCGCAAGCTTCTGGAAACCACCTATCTGGAAATGCTGGCCGCGCTGCCGGAAGACCTGGCACCGGCGCCGGAGGAGCGCCTGCTGGCGCTGGAAACCCTGCAGCAGATCGATGATGTACTGGACGGGCTGCCGGCCAGGGTAAGGGAGGCCTTCCTGCTGGCCCACCTGGAGGGGCTGAGCTATGCCCAGATTGCGGAACGCATCAATGTGTCGACAAGCTCGGTCAAGCAGTATCTGACGCGGGCCAACCGGCATTGCCTGTTCGCGCTGGTGCCATAGGACTGCCCGCATGTCTACGATGTCCCGACGCAGCAGTCGCGTCACGTCGCCGATGGCCGGTGGGCAGCCCATCAGCGAAACCGTCGCCGACCAGGCCGCCGAGTGGCTGACGCTGCTGATGTCCGGCGAGAACAATGAAGAGCAACATCGCCGCTGGAGGCAATGGCGCGGAGCGCATCCTGATCACGAGCGTGCCTGGCAACATGTCGAGGCGGTCACCCAACGGATGAAGGTGCTGGAGTCAGGCGTCGGCTATCGCGTGTTGTCGCCCTATGCCAGCCCGGCTTCGCGCAGCCGTCGCAAGCTGCTCAACGCTTTTTTGTGGGGGGGCGTTGCTATTGGCGGTGGCGGCCTGCTGGTTTCGCGGACCCCTGCCGTGCAGCGCACGCTGGCTACCCATCGCACCGGTGCCGGCGAGCAGCGCAGCTTCATCCTGCATGATGGAAGCAACGTCACCCTCGACACCGCCAGTGCGATCGACGTGCGGTTCGATGGCGAGTACAGGCTGCTTCGCCTGGTCGAAGGCGAGGTGTTCGTCGTCACCGCGCATGCGCTAGGTGGGCCGGAGGATCGCAGGCCTTTCCTGGTCAAGACCGCCGAGGGGTGCATTCGTGCCCTCGGTACACGCTTCTCGGTGCGGCAATGGAATGGCCGGACCAGCGTATCGGTGCTGGAGAGCGCGGTGGAAATAACCCCGAGTGCCGGAGGCTTGCCGCGCATCGTCCGGGCCGGCGAGCACGCATCCTTCACCCGGCAGGCGATTGCGCCGCCGAGGGCGCTGGCCGAGTCCGACAATGCGTGGATGCGCGGCCAGATCGTGGCCGAAAACATGCGGCTGAGCGATTTCCTGCAGGAGTTGGAGCGTTATCGCCCGGGCCTGGTGCGTTATGACCCGGCGGTCGCCGACCTGCATCTGTCGGGGGTGTTCCCCCTGCGCGACACCGACCGCATCCTGGCGACGCTGCCCAACGTGCTGCCGGTACAGGTGAGGCTGCGCACGCGCTGGTGGGTAAGCGTCGAACTCGCCGAATGATCGTTGCCGGCCAGCCGCGGGCGATAGAAAGTTTCAGATCGGTCTGCCCGATTTCCGTTCTCGCGGCACCTACCAAGTAAGAGCTTCATCTTTCGTTCCTACTTGGAGGCACTCATGCTGGTTGAATCGCAACAGGGGGCGCGTCGCGCCGGTCAACACGATCCGCGGCGGGCGCCGTTCAACACGTCCAGTTCCCGGCTCACGGTCCGGGCGCTGTCCATGGCGGTTTGCGCGGGCTTGCTGTTCACACTGGTGCCGGGAACCAGCTTCGCGCGTCAGGCGACGGAGCAGTCCACGCCTGGGCTCAGGCAGACCTATGAAATCCCGGCCGGCGCCCTGGCGCCCGCGTTGCGTCAGCTGGCCAGTCGGGCCGATATCCTGTTGACGTTCACCGAGGCGCAGACCGCGGGCAAGACCACCGGCGGCATCCGTGGGCAATACAGCGTGCAGGAAGCGCTGTCGGGCTTGTTGGCCGCTACCGGTCTGCAGGCCGTGGCCCTGGAAAATGGGGCTTACGTCCTGCGTGCGGCGCCGTCGTCGGCTGCGGAGGCTGAAGCCGTGCTGCCATCGGTGAAGGTACGCGACTCAGTGGAAAGCGCCGACGCGGAGGCTGGCGGTTACGTGGCCAAGCGCAGCGCCACGGCAACCAAGAGCAATGCGTCGATCGCCGAAACGCCGCAGTCGATCAGCGTCATCACCGCCGAGCAGGCGACCGCGCAGGGCGCTCAGAGCATCGCTCAGGCGCTGCGCTACACGGCCGGCGTGGCTGCCGAAGTGCGCGGTTCGGCCTCGCGCTACGACCTTCCCTACATGCGAGGGTTTGGTTCGCCGACGGACTCGAACCAGTACCTGGACGGACTGCGCATGTTGCGCGGCGGCGGTTACGCGATCCCGCAGATCGAGACCTACGGGCTTGAGCGGGTCGAGTTCCTGAAGGGACCGGCTTCGACGCTCTATGGCGGCGTGAACCCGGGCGGCATGATCAATGCGGTCTCCAAGATGCCGACCGAGGACGCCCAGCACGCGGTCGACGTGCTGTACGGCAGCCACAACAGGATGCAGCTGGGACTGGATTCTTCCGGGCCGCTCAACGACGAGCGCAGCCTGCTGTACCGGGTAGTGGCCCTGGGCAGGAAGTCCGATACGCAGGTGATCAATACCAAGGAAGAGCGTGCCTACGTCGCGCCGTCGCTGACATGGCTGCCGAACGCCGATACCAGCCTGACGGTGAGCGCCAGTTATCAACACGATCCGGAGGGGGGTTATTACGGCATCCTCCCGACTACCGGCACCCTGTGGTACAACGCGGCAGGGAAGATTCCGCGCTGGTTCAACGACGGTGACCCCGCGTATGACCAGTTCGATCGCAAGCAGTCGATGGTCGGCTACAGCTTCAAGCACCGCTTCAATGACGTCTGGACCGTTCGTCACAACCTGCGCTACCTGGATCACACCACGGTGACCAAGTCGATCGGTACGCTGAGCCTGGCTACCGATGGCCACACCATCAACCGCTACGCGCTGGGAACCGATGAATCCGTGCGCGGCCTGACGTCCGATCTGCAGTTGCAGGCAGAATTCGACACAGGGCAGTTGAGCCACACGCTGCTGTTCGGTTACGACTACCAGCATACCGATTGGCGGCAGGCTCGCGACTACGGCAGCGCGCCGTCCATCGACTTCCTGAACCCGGTCTACGGTGTCGCAACCAACCTGACGCTCTCGCGCATCACCAACCAGCGTCAGCGAACCGATCAGTCGGGCTTCTACGTGCAGGACCAGGTCAACTACGAGCGCTGGACGCTGGTTGCGGGCGGCCGTTACGACAAGGTCAGCATCCAGACCGACAACTACCTGACCGCTACGTCGAGAACCCAGCACGACGGTGCTTTCAGCGGGAAGGCGGGCCTGATCTATCTTTTCGACAACGGCCTGTCTCCTTATGTGAGCTATTCCACCTCGTTCCTGCCGGTGAACGGAACCGATGCGAATGGCGATGCATTCGAACCGACGACCGCCGCGCAGTACGAAGCGGGTATCAAGTATCAGCCGGCTGCATTCGATGCGCTGTTCACGCTGGCCTATTTCGACATTACCCAACAGAACGTAGTGACCTATCTGAACGCGCTCACCAGTTACCAGACCGGAGAGCAGCGTTCGCGTGGTGTCGAATTCGAAGCCAAGGCCGCGCTCACCCCGAACATCAACCTGACCAGTGCTCTGAGCTACACCGATGCGGAAGTGGTGAAGGGACTTGGCGCCGACGTCGGTGACTCGCCGATTGGGATTCCCGATTACACCGCTTCGCTTTGGGCCGACTACAGTTTCTCGAACGGTCCGCTGGATGGGGTGAAGGTCGGTGGCGGCGTGCGCTATGTAGGCAAGAGCGTGGGTGGCTACTCGCCCAACGTGTACACCTCGACCGCGGTCAGGCTCGACGTGCCGGACTACACGCTGCTGGACCTGATGGTCAGCTATGACCTGGGCCGGAAATATCAGTCGCTCACCGGTCTGAGCGCCCAGCTGTCACTCAATAACATCACGGATCGGGTGTACGTGACCTGCCTTGCCAACAACTTCTGCAACTACGGAAACGGACGGGTTGTCTACGGTTCGATTTCCTACCGCTGGTGAGCACGATGGCCACGACCCCAGCAGAAGACTGTCGATCGCCGTTGCGGCGATCGAGCCAGGCACGTGTGCTTCTCGCGATCAACCTGCTCTACATCGGCTTTGGCACCGTCATCGGCGTCGTGCAGGGGGGACTTCCTCCGATCTTGCGCCAGCAAGGCCATGGCGTTGGCGCGATCGGATGGGTCTACGCCCTGTACCTGCCATTCGGCATCGCCTTCCTGTGGGCGCATTACATCGACCGTCTGCGCTGGCCGTTCTGCGGCCGCCGCACCGGCTGGATCGTCGCCATGCAGGCTGTCGCGGTCGGCGCGACCGTGCTGCTGGCGGCGGTACCGTGGTGGCCGATCGCGGTGCTGGCGCTGCTCGGCTTTGTGGTGACGCTGGCGATGGCGACCATGGACACCGCGCTGGATGCATTGGCGGTGGAGGAGATCGATCCGGAAAAGCGGCCGCTCGCCTCGGGGCTGAAGCTCGCGGCGCTTGCGGTGGGGGCGATGATCGGCAACGGCGCCTTCGTGATCGCGTTCGGCCAGCTGGGATGGACGGTTTCGTTCCTGCTGCTTGCCGGCATGATGGTGCTGCTCGCCCTGCCTGTGATGAGGTTGAGCGAAGCGGCCGTGGCGGGGCAGGATGCGCGACCCGAACAGGCCAGCCTGCTCAACGTGTTGCGTGATCCGGTGCGGCGCACGCGGCTTGCGCTGGTGACGCTGATTTCCTGCGTGATCTTCCCGCTGGCCGGTCTCAACCGGGTGATGCTGGTGGACCTGGGCGTGCCGCTGAGCAAGATCGGCTGGATCGTGGGCACGCTCGGGCCGGTCTGCATGCTGCTGGTGTCGGTGGTCGCGATGGGGCTGATGGCATGGCGAGGCGTGCTGCTGGCGTTCTCGATCTTCGGCGTGGTCGCGGTAGTCTCGGTCGGCCTGCTGGCGGGGGCGAGCATGACGGCCAGTCCGACACTGGCGATCGTCGGCAGCATCGCCACCAGTGCCGCGGTCAGCGGTGTGTACGTGACGCTGATGGCCAAGATCATCGGCTGGTCCGCCGGTGGGCAGCCCGCCACCGACTACGCCGCCTATTACGGGATCAGCCGCTTCGCCAGCACCGTGCTCACGATCGTCTCGGCCCAGTTCGCGGCGTGGCTCGCGTGGGGACCGTTCTATGCGGTGGGCCTGGTCGTGCTCGGCATTTCCCTATTGATTTCCGGCCGCCATCTATTCAGGAGAGGCCTGTGACAGCGAGTATCTTCCAACCGCCGTTTCCCGATCCGGGAATCTTCGACATCAGCGCATGGCCGGTCGTGTTCGCACGCTTTCCGGAACTCGATGAGCACGATCGTGTCGACCGGGTACTGGACTCGCTGCAGGCGGTGCTGAATCAGCAGCAGCGGTTCGTCATCATCTGGGGCATGCCTCGTCATGACCATGACGATGAGCCGCATGAGGACGAAAAGCGTTCGGTCATCTGGCTGAAGCAACACAGGCAGGAGCTGCGCAGGCTATGTGCGGGTTATGTCTACGTGACCCAGGATCCGGAGCTGCGCGCACTGCTCGAAGCGCGCTTCCCGGTCGTCGAGAAGTTCCTGTCGTTCCCCAAGGTGGTCACCGACGATCGCACCCAGGCCGGCGAGATCGCCAGGGGCATGCTGGCATCATGAGCATGCCGCGCGTCATCGACTCGCGCATGCGGGTCGCGGGGCCGAATTGTCCGCTTGTTTCCGGGGGCTGTGATTGCGCGTTGCCGGAGGTCTGATTCGTGGGATGTGACCGCCAAGCACGGGGGACGTCGCTCGGCAGCCGGAGTCTGGACTGGCGGGGCTGGCTGCTGTCGCTGGCCTTGATCAGCTCGATGCATGCGATCGGCTTGTGGCTACTCGCCACCACGCTGCGCAGCGAGCCGGTGGCGATCACGCCACCGGCTTTCAGCGGAGTGCTGGTGTCGGATACACGCGAGCCAAACCGGTCGGAGCCATCGCCGGCAAAACCGCCGGCAGCGGTGCCGCAACCGCCCCTCCGGCGGCGACAGAAGGCAGCGGAAGCTTCGCTATCCCGATCCGTGGCGCAGTCCTCGGCGCCTGCCGAGCCTGCCGCCGAGCCGGCTGTCGAGGAATCTCCCCTGCCTTCCCAGGCGCAGGACAATGAGGAGCCGCCGCAGCCGGTGGTTCCGCCGCGCGCCGATGCCGCCTTCCTGGACAATCCGGCACCCTCGTATCCGCCACTGTCGCGCCGGCTTCGCGAGCAGGGGCGGGTTCTGCTGGATGTATTCATCCTGGCCGATGGCAGCGTTGGCCAGATCAAGCTCAAGCAGAGTTCAGGCCATCCGCGCCTGGATGATGCCGCGCTCGCCGCGGTGCGGCGCTGGCGCTACACGCCTGCCCGGCGCGGAGCCACGGCGATCGACTATTGGCATGTGCAGCCGCTGGACTTCGAGCTGGACAAATAGCCTTGCCCATTTCTTTTTTTCTTGCGCTGGAGCCCTCCATGAATCCCGATCTTGCCGTCAGCCCCTATGGCATCGCCTCGTTGTGGGCGCAAAGCGATGGCGTCATCAAGACAGTGGCGGTGTTGTTGTTGTTGATGTCGATCGCCTCGTGGACGGTGATCGCCTGGCGTGCCTGGTGCCTGGGGCGGCTGCGCGGTGCCGCGCGAGATGCTGATGCCGTATGGCACGCAAGTGATCCAGGCCCGCGCCTGCGGGCATTGCCTGGCGAGGCCAGGCAGAGCCCGTTTGGCCTGCTCGCCGCGGAAGCGCAGGCATCCGTCGAGCACCATATCCAGGGCAAGGCCGGTATTGGCCTGCCGGAGTGGCTGACCGAGCGTTTGCGCGGCGCCATCGACGAGGGCGCCGAGCACCTGCAGGCGGGCTTGCCGTTGCTGGCCTCGGTGGGATCGACCGCGCCCTTCGTCGGCTTGTTCGGGACGGTGTGGGGCATCTACCACGCGCTGATCGGCATCGGCGCCACGGGTCAGGCCAGCATCGACCGGGTTGCAGGGCCGGTGGGCGAGGCGCTGGTGATGACCGCGTGCGGCCTGGCGGTGGCGATCCCGGCGGTGCTGGCGTACAACGCGCTGAATCGCGCCAACAAGCGCGTGCTCAACAAGTTGAATCGCTTCGCCCGGCAACTGCACGCCTACCACCTGATCGGCGTGCCGGTGCTGCGCGGCAACGCGCGGGAGGCCTGAGATGGGGTTCGGCGGCGGGTTGGGTGACAACGACGACGACGCGCTGGTCAGCGACATCAACGTGACGCCGCTGGTGGATGTGATGCTGGTGTTGCTGATCGTGTTCATGATTACCGTGCCGGTGTTGACGCATGCGATCAAGCTGGACTTGCCGCGTGTCGCCGATCAGCCACAGCTGGCCAAGCCGGATGCGATCGAACTGTCGGTGACGGCCGATGGTGAGGTGCATTGGAACCAGCAAAGCGTGCGTCTGGAGGATCTGCTGCCGCGTTTGAAGGCGTTGGCCCCGCGGCAGCCGCAGCCGGAGATCTTCATCCGCGGTGATCGCAAGGTGGCTTACGAACATGTGGTGCGGGTGATGGCGGCGGTCCAGCAGGCGGGGTTGGTCAGGGTGGGTTTCGTCACCCAGCCTGATGAAAAGGGCCAGTAGCGGGGCGTGCTTGGCGCCGTAGGTTGGCGTTACGTACTCAAAGCCAGATGATCAACGCCACGACCAGCGCGAAGAGTCCCCATTTCAGGGTCTGGTACAGCGGGTTGTTGCGCTCCTTCAGCGCTTTGGCCTTCAGCCGCGCCGCGTAGAAGTAGCGGAACAGGCGGTTGATGCCGCCGGTCCTGTCGCCGGCATCGTTGGGCGAGGCACCGGCCGCCAGCAGGCTCCTGCCGACGAAGCGGTTGAGCGCCTGCGCCCAGCGCCAGCGCATCGGCCGCTCGATGTCGCAGAACAGGATGATGCGGTCCTGGCCGGTGTCGTTGCGGGCGTGGTGGATGTAGGTCTCGTCGAACATCGTCCACTCGCCGTCGCGCCAGCTGTGGCGCTGGCCGTCGACCTCGATGAAGCAGCCATCGTCGTTGGGCGTGGCCAGGCCCAGGTGCAGGCGCATCGAGCCGGCGAACGGGTCGCGGTGCGGGCGCAGCTCGCTGCCCGGCGGCAGCTCGGCGAACATCGCCGCCTTCACCGTCGGGATCGAGGCCAGCAGCGCGGTCGTGCGCGGGCACAGCTCGGCCGCGGACGGGTGCGCGGTGCCGTACCACTTCAGGTAGAAGCGCTTCCAGCCGCGGCGGAAGAACGAGTTGAAGCCGACGTCGGTGTAGCCGTCGGCGGCCTTGATCTTCTTCAGCTCGGCCAGCGCCACCGCCTCGTCGCGGATCGTGGTCCATTGCGCGCGCAGCGGCGCCAGCTCGGGGAACTCCCTGCCCGGGTCGATGAACGGCGTGGTCGGCACGCGCGAGCACAGGTACATCAGCGCGTTGATCGGCGCCATGAAGGTGGAGTGGTCCAGCAACTGCCGGCTCAGCCGGTGGCGTACACGGCCGCGGAAATGGATGTAGAGCGCCGATGCGACGAACAGCGCGATGAGGGACCACTTGATCATGCAGGAACCGCCTAAAAAAAGGACCCCCGCACAGGGATGTGCGGTGTTTTTGCGAAGGATTCGCCGGAAAGACTCCCGCACAGGGATATGCGGTGCTTTTGCGAAGGATTCGCCGGAAATGAGGACGCCCGAGGCGCCCGGCGGCGCGATTCTAGTCGCCCCTGGCTGACTTCCAGCCGGCTGTGCGGGGAACGCTCACTTGCGCGGACGGCGCCGGATCGGGATCGAGCCGAGCGGCACCGTGGCGATCTCCTGGCCACGGTCGCGGATCGGCGCGCCGGGGTCGGGTGCCCAGGCATGGGCGTAGATCACCTCCCAGCTGCTCGGCAGCCGGCCATCGGGCCGGCGCAGCGGCTCGTAGGCGCTGGCGGCGGCGGCGAAACGGCCCTTGCCGGTCAGCGTGCCGCGCCGCTCGTTCAACGCGTTGGTGGCACCCATCGCGCGCAGCTCGCGCATCAGCGCCGGCAGGTCGTCGTAGGTCAGCGTGAACAGGTCGCGGTCCAGCACCGGGTCGCGGAAACCGGACAGCATCAGCGCATCACCGAACTGTGCGATCGGGGCAAAGCGGCTGACGTGCGGGACGGCATCGACCCGCGAGAACGCCTCGCGCAGTTCGACCAGCGTGTCCGGGCCGAAGCTGGAGCACAGCAGCAGGCCGCCGGGCCTGAGCGCGCGGCGGAAGCCGGCGAACACCGCCGGCAGGTCCTCGACCCATTGCAGGCACAGGTTGGAGAAGATCACGTCGACACTGCCATCGGCCACCGGCAGCGCGCGCGCGTCGGCGCAAACGCGCGCGAACGGCTTCCACCAGCCGGCCTGCTTCTTCGCTGCGTGCAGCATCGGCAGGGCCATGTCCAGCGCGACCACCTGAGCCTTCGGCCAGCGCTTCTTCATCGTCGCGGTGGCATGGCCGGTGCCGGCGCCGATGTCGAGCACCACCTGCGGGGTGCGCTCGCCGAGGTAGTCGAGCGATTCGAGCAGGCGCTTGCCCACTTCGTGCTGGAGGGCGGCGGCGGCATCGTAGCTGCCGGCGGCGCGCGAGAACGCGCGGCGGACGTGGCGGGAGTCGAAGATCGGGGTCATTGCCCGCGCATTATCGCGCGCGGCCGGCTCAGAACGTACCGGGATACGCGCCGCCGTCGATCAGCAGGTTCTGGCCGGTGATGTAGCCGGCCTGCGCGCTGCACAGGAACGCGCAGGCCTGGCCGAACTCGTCGGGATCGCCGAAGCGGCCGGCCGGGATCCGCGCCTGCGCCTGGCGGGCGACCTCGGCCTCGTCCAGCCCCTGCAGGCGCGCGCGGGCGGCGAAGGTGGTCCGCAGGCGCCCGGTGCCGAACAGGCCGGGCAGCAGGTTGTTGATGGTCACGTTGCCGGCGACGGTGCGCCGCGCCAGCCCGGCGACGAAACCGGTCAGGCCGGCGCGGGCGCCGTTGGACAGGCCGAGCACGTCGATCGGCGCCTTCACCGCGCTGGAGGTGATGTTGACGATGCGGCCGAAGCCGCGTTCCAGCATCGGGTCCACGGTGGCGCGGATCAGCTCGATCGGCGCGAGCATGTTGGCGTCGATCGCGGCCAGCCAGTCTTCGCGCCGCCAGTCGCGGAAGTCGCCCGGCGGTGGGCCGCCGGCGTTGTTGACCAGGATGTCCACCTGCGGGCAGGCCGCCAGCGCCGCGGCGCGCCCGGCCTCGGTGGCGATGTCGGCGGCGACCGTGCGGACCTCGCGCGCGCCGGGAAGCGCGCGCAGTTCGGTCGCGGCGCGCTCCAGGTCGGCGGCGTGGCGCGCGACGATCACCAGTTCGACACCCTCGGCGGCGAGCGCGCGGGCGCAGCCCAGGCCCAGGCCCTTGCTGGCGCCGCAGACCAATGCCCAGCGGCCGGCGATTCCCAGATCCATGGCGAGGTCCTCGTGGAAGAAAGGCTGAATTATGAAAGGACCGGCATTGTTGTGGGAGGGACTTCAGTCCCGATGCTTTCCGGCAAGGCCTCGTCGGGACTGAAGTCCCTCCCATAGGATCAGGCCAGGTCCGCGAGGAACGCCCGCAGCGCCGCGGCGACCTGGTCGGCGTGGCCGAGGAACGGGGCATGGCCGCCGCCGGCGATCGTGATCGCGCGTGAATCCGGCGCCAGCGTCGCGGCGGCCTGGATGCCGCGTGCCGGCACCAGCCGGTCACGCTGGCCGGCGATCCACAGGCTCGGCCGGCGCAGGCCGGGCAAGGCGCGGCGCAGGTCGCTGCGCTCGAGCAGGTGCAGGCCTTCCTGCAACGCGCGCGGGGCCGGTTCGCCGCGCGCGACCAGCAGCTCCTTCAACGTGCGCAGCTCGGCGCGGCCGTGCTCGGAGCCGAGTGTGTCCAGCGCGAGGAAGCGTTCCAGCGTGCCGCGATAGTCCTGCGCCAGGTCGCGGCCGAACTGCTCGAACACGCTCGGCTCGACCGCATCCGGCCAGTCCGGGCCGCGCACGAAGCGCGGCGTCGCCGCGAGCATCGCCAGGCCCTTCACCTGCGGCAGCGTGGCCGCCGCATGCAGCGCGACCAGCCCGCCCAGCGACCAGCCCAGCCAGGCTGCCGGCGGCGTCGCCGCGGCGATGGCGTGGACCACGAACGGCAGCGACAGCGCGGTGGCGTCGTCGCGGCTGTGGCCGTGGCCGGGCAGGTCCACCAGGTGCAGCTCGAAGTGCGGGGCGAGCCGCTCGACCAGCGGCGCGAACACCCCGCCGTGCAGCGCCCAGCCGTGGATCAGGACCAGTGCCGGCCCCTGGCCGAGGGTTTCGATGTGCATCTGCGCTTGTTCCAGGTAAAGTCTCAAGGAGTCCTTGTGGGAGGGACTTCAGTCCCGACGCTTTTGCTTGCAAAGCTCCGTCGGGACTGAAGTCCCTCCCACAAATACCTGCTCAATGAGGGGATGGGAATTTCAATCGAACAATGCCACCCCGTGCTGCTGCCGGACCCGCTCGCGCGCCTGTGCGACGGCCTCGACCAGCGCCTCGACCTGCTGTGGCGTGTGCAGCGCCGACAGGGTGATGCGCAGCCGCGCCTTGCCCTCGGGCACCGTCGGCGGGCGGATCGCGCCGACCAGGAAGCCGGCGTCCTCGAGCGCGGCGGCCATCGCCATCGTGACCGATTCGTCGCCGCACAGCAGCGGCTGGATCGGGGTGTCCGAGGCCATCGGCTCCAGGCCGTGGCGGCGCGCGCCTTCGCGGAACGTGGCGATCAGCGCCGCCAGCTTCTCGCGGCGCCAGTCATCGCGGCGCGCCAGCCGGACCGCGGCCAGCGAGGCAGCGGCCTGCGCCGGCGGCAGCGCGGTGGTGTAGATGTAGGGCCGCGCGGTTTCGGCCAGGTGCCGCACCAGGGTTTCCTCGCCGACCACCAGCGCGCCATGGCCGCCCAGCGCCTTGCCGAGCGTGACCAGTTGCAGCGGCACCTCCTGCACGCCGAGGCCGGCCGCGGCGACGCAGCCGCGCCCGTGTGGGCCGAGCACGCCGACGCCGTGCGCGTCGTCGACGTAGAACAGCGCCTGCTGCATGCGTGCCACCCCGCTCAGCGCGCGCAGCGGGGCGATATCGCCGTCCATGCTGAACACGCCGTCGCTGGCCAGCATCGCCGCGCCGTCGGCGGCGCCCTTGAGCTGGCGCATCGCGCCCTCGGCGTCCAGGTGCGGGTAGCGACGCAGGCGCGCGCCGGCCAGGCGGGTGGCGTCGAGCAGGCTGGCGTGGTTGAGCCGGTCCTGCACGCATACGTCGTCGTCCTCGCTCAGCAATGCCTGCTGCACTGCCAGGTTGGCGATGAAACCGCTGCCGAACAGCAGCGCGCGCGGGTAGCCGAGCCAGTCGGCGACCTCGCGTTCCAGCGCCTCGTGCAGCGCGTGGTGGCCGCAGATCAGGTGCGAGGCAGTGGCGCCGGCGCCTTCGCGCGCGGCCGCGTCCTGCAATGCGGCCACCACCTCGAACTGCTGCGCCAGCCCGAGGTAGTCGTTGGAGCAGAAGCCGGTCAGCCAGCGGCCGTCGATCTCCAGGCGCACGCCGTCGCGGCGGGCGACCGTGCGGCGCGTGCGCACCCGCGCCTGCGCGGTGCGCAGCTTGCGCATCGCCTGGATGCGCTCGTGCAGGTCGGGTCTGGGCATAGGCGTGCGCGTGCGGGGGCGGTGGGCGGTCCGTCGTGCATGAAAGCCATACCGTCGTCCCCGCGAAGGCGGGGATCCAGTGCCTTGTGCCCTGTCGGGGAGAGGCACTGGGTCCCCGCTTTCGCGGGGACGACGGATCGTGGCGTCTTCCGCGCGAAGGTACCCTAGGTTAACCGTTCGCCGGCACCGTTCAGGCGGCGTGCTGGCGTTCGGCCGGGCAGGTGATGTCGGCGTGCACCGTGCCGGGGTGGTCGTGGTGGTCCGCGTCGACGCTGACCTGCATCGGGCGCAGGCCCAGGCGCGCGAACAGCGCCAGGTCGCGCTCGGTGTCCGGGTTGCCGGTGGTCAGCAGCTTCTCGCCGTAGAAGATCGAGTTGGCGCCGGCCAGGAAGCACAGCGCCTGCAACTCGTCGCTCATCGCCTCACGACCGGCCGACAGCCGCACCATCGAGGCGGGCATCGCGATGCGCGCGACCGCGATCATCCGCACGAACTCGAACGGGTCCAGCTCGGTGGTGCCGTGCAGCGGCGTGCCGGCGACCTGCACCAGCCGGTTGATCGGCACCGAGTCCGGATGCGCCGGCAGGTTGGCCAGCGCCAGCAGCAGGCCGACCCGATGGTCGCGGGTCTCGCCCATGCCGACGATGCCGCCGCAGCAGGTCTTCAGGCCGGCTTCGCGCACGTGTCCGAGCGTGTCCAGGCGGTCCTGGTACTGGCGGGTGTGGATGATCGAGTCGTAGAAGTCCGGCGAGGTGTCGAGGTTGTGGTTGTAGTAGTCCAGGCCGGCGTCCTTGAGTGCCTGCGCCTGCTCGCCGCTGAGCATGCCCAGCGTGGCGCAGGTCTCCAGGCCCAGCGACTTCACCTCGGCGATCATCGCCGCGACCTTGGGGATGTCGCGGTCCTTCGGCGAGCGCCAGGCCGCGCCCATGCAGAAGCGCGAGGCGCCGGCCGCCTTGGCCTGGCGGGCCTTGGCGACCACCGCGTCGGTATCCATCAACTTCTGCGCGTTCACGCCGGTGGCGTAGCGCTGCGCCTGCGGGCAGTAGGCGCAGTCCTCCGGGCAGCCGCCGGTCTTGACCGACAACAGCGTCGAAACCTGGACCTCGGACGGATCGAAGTGCGCGCGGTGCACCGCGGCGGCGCGGAACAGCAGCTCGGTCAGCGGCAGGTCGAACAGCGCATGCAGCTCCTGGGCTTGCCAGTCGTGGCGGATGACAGCGGACATCGGGATTTCCTGACAGAAGGCGGCTCGGAAGCGCGGCAGTCTGGATGGGGGTGGGGAAGACTGTCAACCTGATGGAGGTCCATGTGGTTTACGGATGGGGCGCGCATCGGCTCGCGGCGCTGCTGCCGACGCATTGCCTGGTTTGCGGCGAGGCTGGGGTTGCCGGGCGCGACGCCTGCCTGGCCTGCCTGGCTGCGCTGCCGTGGCTGCGGGAGGCCTGCCCACGCTGCGCGTTGCCGCTGGGAGCGGCCGAGCGGGGCCAGGTCGCTTGCGGTGCCTGCCAGCGTCGGCCGCCGCCGCTGGATGCCGTGATCGCCGCGTTCGCCTACGGCTGGCCGGTCGATGGTCTGCTGCGGCGCTTCAAGTTCCACCAGGACCTGGCGGCCGGCCGCCTGCTGGGGCAACTGCTGGCCGAGCGCTGCCGCCAGGCGCCGCGTCCGCAGGCGCTGGTGCCGCTGAGCCTGCACATCGCGCGGCTGCGCCAGCGTGGCTACGACCAAGCCCTGGAACTGGCGCGGCCGCTGGCGCGCGTGCTCGGCCTGCCGTGCCTGCCCGCGCTGAGGCGTATCCGGGCCACGCGGCCGCAGTCGGAACTGGACGCCCGCCAGCGCGTGCGCAATCTGCGCGGTGCCTTCGCGGTGGGCATCGCGTTGCCGGCGCACGTCGCGCTGGTCGACGACGTGATGACCACCGGCGCGAGCCTGCACGCGGCGGCGCATGCGTTGCGCAAGGCCGGCGTGCAGCGCGTGGATGCCTGGGTCTGCGCGCGGGTGCCGTGAGCGTGGCGACGGCCCCGTAGCGCCGAGCTTGCTCGGCGGGGGACTGCCCGGCGAAGCCACCGCCGCGCCGACCCAGTTGTTGTGCAGGAACGCGCGGAAGCAGGGGCCGCGCTCGCGCCGCCGGGCGATCACGAACTCGTAGGCAACCAGCAAGGCGGCGGCCAGCAGGCCGAGCCAGTAGAGCCCGCCGAGCTGCTGGCGCTGGCCGACCACC
>JASGDF010000196.1:0-8262 GCA_047607345.1 Pseudomonas sp.
GCCACCATGGGCCTGCTTTTGCTGGGCCGCCTTCAGCTCGGCCTCGGTCGGCGGTGCCGGGGTCTCGCCCGCGTGCCGGCGCCGCCCGCGCCAGCCCCGACTCATGTAAGGACAACCCGCCGTGGGCTTCTCGACGATCTTCATCCGACGCCCGATCGCCACCTCGCTGCTGATGGCCGGCGTGCTGTTGCTGGGCATCCTCGGCTACCGCCAGCTGCCGGTCTCGGCGCTGCCGGAAATCGACGCACCGAGCCTGGTGGTCACCACCCAGTACCCGGGCGCCAACGCCAGCACGATGGCCTCGCTGGTGACCACGCCGCTGGAGCGCCAGCTCGGGCAGATCTCCGGGCTGGACATGATGACCTCCGACTCCTCGGCCGGGTTGTCGACGATCACCCTGCAGTTCTCGACGGAAAAGGACATCGACATCGCCGCGCAGGACGTGCAGGCGGCGATCCGCCAGGCCACCCTGCCCTCCTCGCTGCCGTACCAGCCGGTCTACAACCGGGTGAACCCGGCCGACGCGGCGATCCTGACTCTCAAGCTGACCTCCGACACGCTGCCGCTGCGCGAGATCAACCGCTACGCCGACGCGATCCTGGCCCAGCGCCTGTCGCAGGTGCCGGGCGTGGGCCTGGTCTCGATCGCCGGCAACGTGCGCCCGGCCGTGCGCATCCAGGTCAACCCGGCACAGCTGTCGAACATGGGCCTGACCCTGGAATCGCTGCGCAGCGCGCTGACCGAGACCAACGTGTCCGCACCGAAGGGCTCGCTCAACGGCAAGAGCCAGTCCTACAGCATCGGCACCAACGACCAGCTCACCGACGCGGCGCAGTACCGCGACACCATCATCCAGTACGACGACGGCAAGCCGGTACGGCTGTCGGACGTGGCGCAGGTGGTCGACGGTGTGGAGAACGACCAGCTCGCGGCCTGGGCCGACGGCAAGCCGGCGGTGCTGCTGGAGATCCGCCGGCAACCAGGTGCCAACATCGTGCAGACCGTCGAGCAGATCCGCGCGATCCTGCCGCAGCTGCGCGCGGTGCTGCCGTCCGACGTCAAGCTGGAGGTCTTCTCCGACCGTACCGAGACGATCCGCGCCTCGGTGCACGAGGTGAAGTTCACCCTGATCCTGACCATCGCCCTGGTGGTCGCGGTGATCTTCGTGTTCCTGCGCCGGCTGTGGGCGACGATCATCCCCTCGGTGGCGGTGCCGCTGTCGCTGGCCGGCACCTTCGGGGTGATGGCCTTCGCCGGGATGTCGCTGGACAACCTGTCGCTGATGGCACTGGTGGTGGCGACCGGCTTCGTGGTCGACGACGCGATCGTGATGATCGAGAACAT
The DNA here is from genome assembly GCA_047607345.1 of Pseudomonas sp. Classification (GTDB taxonomy): domain Bacteria; phylum Pseudomonadota; class Gammaproteobacteria; order Xanthomonadales; family Xanthomonadaceae; genus Pseudomonas_S. The sequence continues at coordinate 1,345 of JASGDF010000196.1, forward strand.
CGTGCGCTACATCGAGCAGGGCAAGAGCGGCCGCGAGGCCGCCGAGATCGGCGCGCGCCAGATCGGCTTCACCGTGCTGTCGCTGACGGTGTCGCTGGTGGCGGTGTTCCTGCCGCTGATCCTGATGCCCGGCGTGACCGGGCGGCTGTTCCACGAGTTCGCCTGGGTGCTGAGCATCGCGGTGGTGATCTCGATGCTGGTATCGCTGACGCTGACCCCGATGATGTGCGCCTACCTGCTCAAGCCGGATGCGCTGCCCGAGGGCGAGGACGCGCACGAGCGTGCCGCCGCCGCCGGCAAGGTCACGCTGTGGTCGCGCACGGTCGCGCTGTATGAGCGCACCCTGGACTGGGTGCTGGCACGCCAGCCGCTGACCCTGGCGGTGGCGGTGGCGACCGTGCTGCTGACCGTGCTGCTGTACGTGGTGATCCCCAAGGGCCTGCTGCCCGAGCAGGACACCGGGCTGATCACCGGCGTGGTGCAGGCCGACCAGAACGTGGCGTTCCCGCAGATGGAGCAGCGCACCCAGGCGGTGGCCGCGGCACTGCGCAAGGACCCGGCGGTGACCGGCGTGGCCGCCTTCATCGGCGCCGGCTCGATGAACCCGACCCTCAACCAGGGCCAGCTGTCGATCGTGCTGAAGCAGCGCAGCGAGCGCGAAGGCCTGGACGATGTGGTGCCGCGCCTGCAGGCCGCGGTGAAGGACATCCCCGGCGTGGCGCTGTACCTCAAGCCGGTGCAGGACGTGACCCTGGACACCCGCGTGGCGGCTACCGAGTACCAGTTCTCGCTGTCCGACGTGGACAGCACCGAGCTGGCCGAATGGGCCGGGAAGATGACCGCGGCAATGCGCAAGCTGCCACAGCTGGCCGACGTCGACAACAACCTCGCCAACCACGGCAACGCGCTGGAGGTGACGATCGACCGCGACAAGGCCAGCAGGCTCGGCGTGCCGATGCAGACCATCGACGACACGCTCTACGACGCGTTCGGCCAGCGCCAGATCTCCACCATCTTCACCGAGCTAAACCAATACCGCGTGGTGTTGGAAGTCGCGCCGGAATTCCGCTCCGCCAATGCGCTGATGAACCAGCTGGCGGTAGCCAGCAATGGCACCGGCGCGCTGACCGGCACCAACGCCACCAGTTTCGGCCAGACCACCTCGTCCAATTCCGCTACCTCCACCGGCACCGGCGAGAGCAACACCGGCATCACCGTCGGCAGCGGCGACATCATCCCGCTGGCGGCGCTGGCCACCGCCCGCACCGCCAGCACCCCGCTGGTGGTCAGCCACCAGCAGCAGCTGCCGGCGGTCACCATTTCCTTCAATCTGGCACAGGGCTACTCGCTGTCACAGGCGGTCGAGGCGATCGAGCAGGCGCAGCAGGAACTGGGGATCCCGGCCCAGGTGCACGCGCAGTTCGTCGGCAAGGCCGCCGAGTTCACCGGCAGCCAGAGCGACGTGGTGTGGCTGCTGATCGCCGCGATCGTGGTGATCTACATCGTGCTGGGCGTGCTCTACGAGAGCTACATCCATCCGCTGACGATCATCTCAACGCTGCCGCCGGCCGGGGTCGGCGCACTGCTGGCGCTGATGCTGTGCGGGCTGAGCCTGTCGGTGGACGGCATCGTCGGCATCGTGCTGCTGATCGGCATCGTCAAGAAGAACGCGATCATGATGATCGACTTCGCGATCGAGGCGCGCCGCGCCGGCGCCAGCGCGCACGAGGCGATCCGCCGCGCCTGCCTGCTGCGTTTCCGCCCGATCATGATGACCACCGCCGCGGCAATGCTCGGCGCGCTGCCGCTGGCGCTGGGCAGCGGCATCGGCTCGGAGCTGCGCCGCCCGCTCGGCATCTCGATCGTCGGCGGCCTGCTGCTGTCGCAGCTGGTCACGCTGTACACCACGCCGGTGATCTACCTGTACATGGAGCGTTTCTCCGAGCGCGTCGCGGCCTGGCGCGAGCGGCGTGCGGCTGGGCGCGCGTTGGCGGGAGGACAGGCATGATCCGGGGCGGGACCGGGGACCCGGGACCGGGGACCCGGGAAAAGCGGGTATTGCCTGGCGCGTTTGAGCCTGCGCCAGCGCTGGTCGCTGTTGCTCTTCCGGGTCCCGGGTCCCGGGTCCCCGGTCCCGGCCCCACCACAGCCATCGCCGCATGAACCTCTCCGCGCCCTTCATCAAGCGCCCGATCGGCACCACGCTGCTGGCGATCGGCCTGTTCGTGATCGGACTGATGTGCTACCTGCGGCTGAGCGTGGCGGCGCTGCCGAACATCCAGATCCCGGTGATCTTCGTCCACGCCACCCAGTCCGGCGCCGACGCCAGCACGATGGCTTCCACCGTCACCGCGCCGCTGGAACGCCACCTCGGCCAGCTGCCCGGGATCGACCGCATGCGCTCCTCCAGTTCGGAGGGCAGCAGCATGGTGTTCATGGTGTTCCAGACCAGCCGCAACATCGACTCGGCCGCGCAGGACGTGCAGACCGCGATCAACGCCGCGCAGGCCGACCTGCCCTCCGGGCTGGGCACGCCGATGTACCAGAAGGCCAACCCGAACGATGACCCGGTCATCGCCATCGCGCTGACCTCGCAGACGCAATCGGCCGACGAGCTGTACAACGTCGCCGACTCGTTGCTGGCGCAGCGGCTGCGCCAGATCAACGGGGTCAGCTCGGTCGACATCGCCGGCGCCTCCACCCCGGCGGTGCGGGTGGACGTGGACCTGCACGCGATGAGCGCGCTGGGGCTGACCCCGGACGACCTGCGCAACGCGGTCAAGGCCGCCAACGTCACCTCGCCGACCGGGTTCCTCTCCGACGGCAAGACCACGATGGCGATCGTGGCCAACGACGCAGTCGCCAAGGCCGCCGACTTCGCCCAGCTCGTGATCGCCACCCAGTCCGATGGCCGCGTGATCCGCCTGCGCGACTTCGCCAACGTCTACGACGGCCAGCAGGACGCCTACCAGGCCGCCTGGCTCGGCGGCAAGCGCGCGGTGGTGATGTACGTGTTCACCCGCGCCGGCGCCAACATGGTCGAGACCGTAGACCGGGTGAAGGCGGCGATCCCGGAACTGCGCACCTACCTGCAGCCGGGCACCACGCTCAGCGCCTACTTCGACCGCACCCCGACCATCCGCGCCTCGCTGCACGAGGTGCAGGCCACGCTGCTGATCTCGCTGGCGATGGTGGTGCTGACCATGGCGCTGTTCCTGCGCCGGCTGGCGCCGACCCTGATCGCCGCGGCGACGGTGCCGCTGTCGCTGGCCGGCTCGGCGCTGGTGATGTACCTGCTCGGCTTCAGCCTCAACAACCTGAGCCTGCTGGCGCTGGTGATCGCGATCGGGTTCGTGGTCGACGATGCGATCGTGGTGATCGAGAACATCTCGCGCCATCTCGACGAGGGCATGCCGCGGATGCAGGCTGCGCTGGCCGGGGCGCGCGAGATCGGTTTCACCATCGTCTCGATCACCGCCTCGCTGGTGGCGGTGTTCATCCCGCTGCTGTTCGCCAGCGGCATGCTCGGCACGTTCTTCCGCGAATTCACCGTGACCCTGGTGGCGGCGATCGTGGTCTCGATGCTGGTTTCGCTGACCCTGACCCCGGCGCTGTGCAGCCGTTTCCTGTCCGCGCACGCCAACGCGCAGCCGGGGCGCGTTGGCGCCTGGCTGGAGCGCCTGCACCAGCGCATGCTGCGCGTGTACACGGTGGCGCTGGACTTCTCGCTGCGCCACGCGCTGCTGCTGTCGCTGACGCCGCTGCTGCTGATCGGCGCGACGGTGTTGCTCGCCGGCGCGGTCAAGAAAGGCAGCTTCCCGCCACAGGACACCGGCCTGATCTGGGGCCGCGCCAGCTCCAGCGCGACGGTCTCCTTCGCCGACATGAGCGCGCGCCAGCGCCGCATCACCGACATGCTGATGGCCGATCCGGCGGTGAAGCTGGTCGGTGTGCGGCTGGGCTCCAGCCGCCAGGGTTCCAGCGCCTCGTTCAATATCGAGCTGAAGACCCGCGACGAGGGCCGCCGCGAGACCACCGACCAGGTGGTGACGCGGCTCAGCGCCAAGGCGGCCCGCTACCCGGACCTGGAACTGCGCCTGCGCGCGATCCAGGATCTGCCCAGCGACGGCGGCGGCGGCACCAGCCAGGGCGCGCAGTACCAGGTGTCGCTGCAGGGTAACGACCTGACGCAGTTGCAGGAGTGGCTGCCCAAGCTGGTCGCGGCACTGAAGAAGAACCCCAAGCTGCGCGACGTCGGCAGCGACGTGGATACCTCCGGGCTGCGCCAGAACATCGTGATCGACCGCGCCAAGGCCGCGCGACTGGGCATCTCGGTGGGCACCATCGACGGCGCGCTGTACGGCGCATTCGGCCAGCGCTCGATCTCGACGATCTACTCGGACATGAACCAGTACAGCGTGGTGGTCAACGCGCTGCCATCGCAGACCGCCACCCCGGCCGCGCTGGACCGGATCTACGTGCCCGACGGCGACGGCGACATGGTGCCGATCACCACCGTCGCGCGGCAGGTACCGGGGCTGTCGCCGCCGCAGATCACCCACAACAACCAGTACACCACGATGGAGCTGAGCTACAACCTGGCTCCCGGCGTGAGCACCGGCGAGGCCGACGCGATCATCCAGGCCACCGTGGACGGCCTGCGCATGCCCGGCGACATCCGCGTCGGCGACGGTGGCGGCTTCGGCGTGCAGCTCAATCCGAGCTCGATGCTGGTGTTGCTGATCGCGGCGATCCTGACCGTGTACATCGTGCTGGGCATGCTCTACGAGAGCCTGATCCACCCGGTGACGATCCTGTCGACGCTGCCGGCCGCCGGCATGGGCGCGCTGCTGGCACTGTTCGTGACCAACACCGAGCTGTCAGTGATCTCGATGATCGCGCTGGTGCTGCTGATCGGCATCGTCAAGAAGAACGCGATCATGATGATCGACTTCGCGCTGGTGGCGCAGCGCGAGCACGGCAAGAACCCGCGCGAGGCCGCGCGCGAGGCTTCGATCGTGCGCTTCCGCCCGATCATGATGACCACGATGGTGGCGATCCTGGCGGCGCTGCCGCTGGCGATCGGCCTGGGCGAGGGTTCGGAGCTGCGCCGCCCACTCGGCATCGCGATGATCGGCGGGCTGATCATTTCGCAGAGCCTGACCCTGCTCAGCACCCCGGCGCTGTACGTGATCTTCTCGTGCCTGAGCCAGCGCTGGAAGGATTGGCGTTCGCCCGGGGCGGCCTTGCAGTAGAGTCGGGCCGTCCATGATCTCCCTCCTGCACCTGGTCCTGGTTTTCGGTGTCGCCGTCGCGGCGGCGGCGCTGGTGCTGGCGGCCGCCTCGAGGCTGGCCCGGGGGCCGTGGCCCGCGCTCGCGCGGCCCTGCCTCGCGCTGAGCGGCTTCGAGCCGCGGCATGTGGCAGCCTTCGCGGCACTGCTGCTCTTTCCGATGCTGCTGACGCCGAGCAAGGCGCAGCTGCGGCACTTCCTCGACCGGCTACTGGGCTATCCCTCGACCCGCATCGTCCTCACCCTGCGCCAAGATGACACCGCCGCGCATGCGGCGCTCGCGCAGGCGCTACAGCCGTTCATGCAGAGCCTCGCGCGCCCGATCCGCTACTACACGCCGACCCGCAGCAGGTCGGGAACGCCCCTGGACGGCTATGTGGAGAGTGACACCGTGCCGGCCTCCTGGCGCCTGACGGGTGGCACGCTGGAGATCGCCGCGGGCGGCGTCCTGCCGGCCGAGCGGCTCGCCATGCTGCGCGCCGGCTTCGCCGCGCTGCCGCGCTTTGCGCGGGTCGATGCCCTGCCTGTGGCCGTACCGGCCACCGTGCACCTGGACGACGGCGCGCGGGCGGACGTGGCGCTGCTGCCGCGCACCGCGCAGTTCGCGGCCGACGGCGGCAGCGACGTCGGCTGCCATCTGGAGGTGGCCGCGCTCTTTCCGGCCGGCACCGGCGCGTCCGACCTGCTCTTTGGACACAAGAACGCCGCCGGCACCGTCGCGCTGGAGTCGCACCCGGCGCTGCGCGACACACGCTACGTCCTGGCCGGCATCCTGCCGGGCCGCGGTGGGCAGACCGTCCTGCCCATCATCCTGCCGGGCGGCAGCGGACAGGACGGCCGCCCGGGCGAAGCGGGGCTGCAAGGCCTCCACTTCGCGGGCACACTGCGCCTGCGGCCGCCGGCCCTCGATCCGCACGGCGCGGACTGCGGCGTGGCGCTGCCGGCCATAGCCGACCCGGCCGTCGCGGCCGCCGCCCTGTTCTCGGAACTGCCCATGCTCTCCGACCAGATCGCCAGCGCGTCCGTGACCGCGTCCGCGCGGTTCTCGCCCTGGCACGTACGGGGCTGGACCGCGGCACCGCCCCCGCCGGCGCCCGCCTCCCGGCCCGCACGGGCCGGCTGAGGGCGTGCGGGGGCAGCGATGCATACGCGCTGCGCCCGCACCCGCCGATCACCGACCGACAAAGGGGCCAGAGTTAATTTTCCGGCCAGACAAAGGGGCCAGAGTTAATTTTTGTTTGAAACAATAATTTACTCTGCCCCCCTTTTGTTGGTGCTCGCCGGGCGCATCGCGAGCGTGACGGCGCAGCAGGCCGTCGCGTTCTCACCCTGGCGCGGCAGGGGGTGGACGGCGCTTCGCTAGCCGTGGCCGCAGGGCGCGCGGCCGGCGCTGTCAGGCGGCTTCGATGCCGGCCGCCTTGACGACCTGGCTCAGACGCCGGATCTCGGCAGCGACAAAGGGGCCGGAGTTAATTTTTTGGCGCGGCTGGCGACAAGGGCCTAGCCGCCGCCCCTGTAGGAGCGACTTCAGTCGCGATGGGGCCTTCCGGGGAAATCCTCATCGCGACTGAAGTCGCTCCTACGCGGGTCAGGCCAGCACCGCCAGCGAATCGCGCTCGATCGCCGC
>JASGDF010000197.1:0-18257 GCA_047607345.1 Pseudomonas sp.
CTCGCTCAGGCCCGCGCCCGGATCGCTCTCGCGCTGTTCCAGGCGCAGCCAGACCTCGGCGTCGAGCGCGCTGGACAGTGCGCGCCGGCCGGCATCGAGCACCTGCCCCAGGTCGGCGGCCGCGCCGAGCCGGCGCCCGAGCGCCTGCAGCGCATCGGCATGCGCGTTGGCCGCGCGCAACGCCAGCACCTGGCTGCGCAGCCGCGAGGCCAGGCGCCCGGCGACCAGCGCGGCGATCAGGAACAGCAGCACCGTCACCACGCCCTGGCGCGCGCTGATGTTGAGGGTGAAGCGCGGCTCGATGAAGAAGAAGTTGTAGGCGAAGAAGCTCAGCAGCGCCGCCAGCACCGCGGCGGCCATGCGCGTGCGCGCGGCGACCAGCACCACCGCGACGATGAACACCATCGACAGGTCGTCGATGTCGGTCCAGCGCTGCAGCAGCCAGGCCACGCCGACCGCGCCGGCGGCGGCCAGCGCGGCGTAGGCGAGGTCGTAGCGGCGCAGCCATTGCCCCGGGCGCCGCCAGCGCCGGCGCGCGCGGGCGCGTGCGTCTGCGGAGCTGACGATCACCAGTTCGTAATGCGCGCCGCGCTGCAACAGCTGCTGGGTCAGGGTGCGGTTGAAGATCCGCGCCAGCGGCCGTTCGCGGGTGCGCCCGAGCACCAGCGTGGACACGCCGTTCTGCGCGGCGAAGTCCAGCAATGCGTCGGCGACGTTGGCGCCGTGCAGCAGCGCGGTGTCGCCACCGAGCCGGCGCGCCAGCGCGAAGGCGCGGTCGATCTCCAGCTGCCAGCCGGCATCGGCGACGGTACTGGTCTGCACCGTCGCCACGGTCCAGGGCGCGTCGCGGCGCTCGGACAGCCGGCGCGCCACCCGCACCAGGTACTCGGAACTGCCGCGCCCGTCGATCGCCACCACCACGCGGCGGCGCAGCGCGGCGGTACCGGGCAGGCCGCGCGCGGCCTGCGCGTCGCGCAGGTCGCTGTCGACGCGGTCGGCGGCGGTCTGCATCGCCAGCTCGCGCAGCGCCGACAGGTTGGACGGCGAGAAGAACGCCTGCAGCGCCTGCGCCGCCTGCTCGGGCAGGTAGACCTTGCCCTGCTGCAGGCGCTCGATCAGCTCGCGCGGCGGCAGGTCGACCAGCACGATGTCGCGCAGACGGTCGAACACCGCGTCCGGCACGGTCTCGGACACGCGCACCCCGGTGATGCGGTGGACCACGTCGTTGAGGCTTTCCAAATGCTGGATGTTGACCGTGGTGTAGACGTCGATGCCGGCGTCGAGCAGCTCGGCCACGTCCTGCCAGCGGCGCTCGTGGCGGCTACCCGGCGCGTTGCGGTGCGCCAGCTCGTCGACCAGCGCCAGTTGCGGCCGGCGCGCCAGCAGCGCGTCCAGGTCCAGTTCCTCCAGCGCGCGGCCCTGGTAGGCCACGCGCTTGCGCGGCAGCAGCGGCAGGCCGTCGAGCAGCGCGGCGGTCTCGGCGCGGCCATGGGTCTCGACGATGCCGGCGGCCACGTCCACGCCCTGGCGCAGCCGCTCGCGCGCCCGCGACAGCATCGCGTAGGTCTTGCCGACCCCGGGCGCGGCGCCGAGGAACACGGTCAGCCGGCCGCCGCGCTCGCGCTGCAGTTCGCCGATCAGCGCGTCGGCCTGTTGGGTGCGGGCGTCGGTCATGGGGGGATTGTGGCGAACAACCTGCTGTTTTGTACGAGGGACTTCAGTCCGCGCCGCCACGCGTGGCAATGCGTCCGATGAAGGCTGTTCTGTGGGAGGGACTTCAGTCGCGACCGGGCCGTACCGAAAAGCGTCGGGACTGAAGTCCCTCCCACAATGACCCTCACTTCGCCGCGTCCAGCGCCAGGTTGAGCCGCAGTACGTTGACCCGCGACTGGCCGAGCACGCCGAACTGGCGCGGCTCGACCTGCGCGTCCAGCAGCGCCCGCACGCGCGCCTCGGGCAGCCCGCGCGCACGTGCGACGCGGGCGACCTGCTGGCGCGCGGCGGCCACCGAGACGTGCGGGTCCAGGCCACTGCCGGACTGGGTCACCAGGTCGCCGGCGACGGCATCCTCGGCGACCCCGTCGCGCGCGGCCACAGCCTTGCGGGTATCGGCAATGCGCTGGACCAGCTCGGGATTGGAGCGCGCCTGGTTGCTGCCGGCCGCGGCCATCGGGTCGTACTTGGCCGCCGACGGGCGCGGCTGGAAGTAGCGCGCGTCGGCGAACGGCTGCGCGACCAGCGTCGAGCCGACCACGCGGCCGTCGCGCTCGACCAGCGAGCCGGTGGCCTGCGCCGGGAACAGCGCGCCGGTGATGCCGGTGGCCGCCAGCGAGTAAAGCAGGCCGAAGCCGAGCAGCACCACCGGCGCCAGCGCCAGCGAGGCGCGCCAGGCGCCGCTGTCGCGCAGCGGCAGGGGCTCGGCGGTGATGGGAGTCATGGACATGATGGGGTTCCTCTCAGGTAGCGGACACGGCGGCGAGCGCCATGTCGATCAGCTTGATGCCGGCGAACGGCAGCAGCACGCCGCCGAGGCCGTAGACCAGCATGTTCCGGCGCAGTAGCGCGGTCGCGCCGGCCGGACGGAAGCGCACGCCGCGCAGCGCGAGCGGGATCAGCGCGGGAATGACCAGCGCGTTGAACACCAGCGCCGACAGCACCGCGTTGCGCGGGCTCGACAGATGCATCACGTTCAGCGCGGCCATCGACGGCAACGCGGCGGCAAACATTGCCGGCAGGATCGCGAAGTACTTGGACACGTCGTTGGCCAGCGAGAACGTGGTCAGCGCGCCGCGGGTGATCAGCTGCTGCTTGCCGACCTCCACCACCGCCAGCAGCTTGGCCGGGTCCGAGTCCAGGTCGACCATGTTGCCGGCCTCCTTGGCCGCCTGCGTGCCCGAGTTCATCGCCAGGCCGACGTCGGCCTGGGCCAGCGCGGGAGCGTCGTTGGTGCCATCGCCGACCATCGCCACCAGCCGTCCCGCCGCCTGCTCTTCGCGGATCCGCGCCAGCTTGTCCTCCGGCCGCGCCTGGGCGATGTAGTCGTCCACGCCGGCCTCGGCGGCGATCGCCGCGGCGGTCAGCGGGTTGTCGCCGGTGATCATCACTGTCTTGATGCCCATCGCGCGCAGCTGCGCGAACTTCTCCTTGATGCCGTGCTTGACCACGTCGCTCAGCTCGACCACGCCGAGCACGTGGCGCCCTTCGGCCACCACCAGCGGCGTGGCGCCGCCGCGCGCGACCTGCGCGATGCGCCCGGCCAGCTCCGGCGAGACGGTCGCGCCCTGGGCCTGCACCCACGCCGCGATCGCATCGCCGGCACCCTTGCGGATCGCGCGTCCGTCGAGGTCCACGCCGGACATGCGGGTCTGCGCGGTGAAGGCGATGAAGTGCGCAGGGTTCGGCTCCTGGATCAACGCGCCCTGCTCGCGCGCCAGGCGCACGATCGACTTGCCTTCCGGGGTCGGATCGGCCAGCGAGGCCAGCATCGCCGCATCGCGCAGCTGGCTGCGGTCGATCCCGACCAGCGGATGGAACGCGGTCGCCTGGCGGTCGCCGTGGGTGATCGTGCCGGTCTTGTCGAGCAGCAGCACATCAACGTCGCCGGCCACCTCCACCGCCTTGCCCGACTTGGCCAGCACGTTGGCGGCCAGCGCGCGGTTCATGCCGGCGATGCCGATCGCCGGCAGCAGCCCGCCGATCGTGGTCGGGATCAAGCACACCAGCAGCGCGATCAGCAGCAGCGGGTCCAGCTTCACCCCGACGAAGCCGGCTATCGCCGGCAACGTGGCGACCACGATCAGGAAGGTCAGCGTCATCGCCGCCAGCAACAGGGTCAGCGCGATCTCGTTCGGGGTCTTCTGCCGGTTGGCACCCTCGACCAGCGCGATCATGCGATCCAGGAAGCTGTGACCGGGCTCGGCGGTGACCTTGAACACGATCTCGTCGGACAGCACCCGGGTGCCGCCGATCACGCCGCTGCGGTCGGTGCCCGCCTCGCGCAACACCGGCGCGGACTCACCGGTCACCGCGGCCTCGTTGATCGTCGCCACGCCGCGCACGATCTCGCCGTCGGCGGGCACGAACTCGCCCTCCGAGACGATCACGTAGTCGCCCGGGCGCAGCTCCGCCGCCGGCACGCGGGTCTCGCGCCCGCCCAGATCGCCGTCGACCCGGCGCGCGACCAGGTCCTTGCGCGCGCGCCGCAGCGAGGCGGCCTGGCCGCGCCCGCGCGCCTCAGCGATCGCCTCGGCGAAGTTGCCGAACAGCACGGTGAGCAGCAGGATCGCGGTGACCGCCCAGCCGAAGCCGGCCGGCGCGTTGCCGCTGGCGGTGATCAGCGCGGCCAGCAGCGTGCCGCCCATCACCACCGCCATCACCGGGCTGCGCAGCAGGTGGCGCGGGGTCAGCTTGAGGAAGGCGTCGCGGCTTGCCGCCGCCAGCACCGCGCCATCGAACAGACGCTGCTGGGTGCGCTCGCGTTTTTGCGAAGAAACAGAGGTATTCATCGATCAGTTCTCAGAGTGCCAGGTGCTCGGCGATCGGGCCCAGCACCAGCGCCGGCATGAACTGCAGCACGGTGAGGATCACGATCACGGCGACCAGCGTCAGCGCAAAGGTAGGGGTTTCGATCTGCAGGCTGCCGGCCGATTCCGGGGCACGGCGCTTGGCGGCCAGGCGCGCGGCCACGACCAGCGGCACGATCAGCGCCGGGTAGCGCCCCAGTACCAGCACCAGCACGCAGGTCAGGTTCCACCAGTAGCTGGCGTCGCCGAGGCCCTCGAAACCGGAGCCGTTGTTGGAGAAGGCCGAGGCATACTCGTAGAACACCTGGCTGATGCCGTGGAAGCCGGGATTGGAATTTCCTGTTTCAAAGCCCGCGGCGAACTGCGGCAGCGCCAGCGTAAGTGCGGTCAGCCCGAGCACCGTCAGCGGCTGCAGCAGGACCAGCAGCGCCAGCAGCTGCACCTCGCGCGCCTCGATCTTGCGGCCGAGCAGTTCCGGCGTGCGCCCGGTCATCAGCCCGGCCAGGAACACGCCCAGCAGCAGGTAGACGATGAACTGCTGCAGGCCGCAGCCGATGCCGCCCCAGATCGCGTTGATCAGCATGTTCACCAGCGTCACCAGCCCGCTCAGCGGCGCCAGCGAGTCGTGCATCGCGTTGACCGAGCCGTTGGAGGTCTGCGTGGTCAACGCCGCCCACAGCGCGGACGCATCGGCGCCGATGCGCGCCTCCTTGCCTTCCATCAGCGCGGCGGAGGCGGTGGACGCCGAGTGCGCCTCCGACCACAGCAGCAGTGAGGTGGAGGCTGCCGACATCAGCAGCATCGTGCCGAACACCAGCGCGGCCAGCCGCTTGCGGCCAGTCAGGAAACCGACCATGAACACCACCGAGACCGGGATCAGCACGATCGCCAGCGTCTCCAGCAGGTTGGCCAGCGGCGTCGGGTTCTCCAGCGCCACCGTGCTGTTGGGACCGTACCAGCCGCCGCCGTTGGTGCCCAGTTGCTTGACCGCGACCATCGCCGCGACCGGGCCGACCGGGATCTTCTGCTCGGCCATGCCGGCGCTGGCGTCCAGCGGCTGCGCGACCGCACCGCCGTGCAGCGTCGAGGGCACGCCCTGCCAGCCCAGCAGCAACGTCCACAGCAGGCACAGCGGCAACAGGACGCGCACGCTCGGGCGGATCACGTCGGCCCAGTAGTTGCCGACGTCGACCGCATCGTCGCGGGCTTGTCCGGTAGCTGCGCTCGGCCGTCCCTGGCGCGACATCGCTGCCTCCTGATCGTCCGGCCCGGCCATCCATGGCCGGGCGCTCCCGGTCGCGGCCGATGCCGATAGGGCATCGGCCGAGCGTGCGACCGCTCGCCCACCGAACAGCGCGCGCAGCGTCGCCACCGCCAGCGCCAGGCCCATCATCGGCGTGACCACCTGCAGGCCGACCACGCCGGTCATCTGCGCGAGGTAGGACAACTGCGCCTGGCCGGAATAGTGCTGCTGGTCGGTGTTGGTCAGGAACGACACCATCGTGTGCAGCGCGGTGTCCCAGCGCAGGTTCGGGATGGCATCGGGATTGAGCGGGAGGCAGGCCTGGGTCACGAACACGCCCCACACCAGCAGCCCCACCACGAGGTTGCTGAGCAGGAACGCGCGCACGTAGCCGCGCCAGGACATGCCCTGCCCCGGCCGCGTGCCGAGCAGCGCATAGAGCGGGCGCTCGATCCAGCCAAACAGCGCATCGCCGCGCATCGGCGCGCCGCGCATCACCGCCGCCAGGTAGCTGCCCAGCGGCCACGCCAGCACGATCGCCAGCGCGTATACGAGAAAGGTTTCGCTCATCGAGGCGTCCTCAGAATTCTTCCGGGCGCAGCACGACGTACAGCAGGTACGCCGCCGCGATCAGCACCGCGATGCCGCAGACCAATGAAAGCCAGCCGGTCATGCCCGCACCTCCGGCCCGGAACAACGCATGCAGCAGGACAGATCCGGCGCCGGCATCGTCGCGCACGGAGCGGGGAGCATCGCACCGCGCATGCCGTACCGGCGCGATGGAAGGAAACGTGGGAATTGCATGGGAAACGATCCATTGGCGGAACCGATCCGCCGATGCCGGCAGTCTCCGCCCCCGCGCCGTAAAGTCTCCATGGCGCATGCCCGAGGCGCCCGTAAATTCTGCGTAACTTTTAAGGAAGCGAGCAGCGGGCGGATCGCGGGCAAGTCGCTGGGTCCCCGCCTGCGCGGGGACGACGTTGGACGGTTCCGCAAGACCTGATCCGCAGCGGTGGCTCAAGTCGCCGACAGAGCGTGATCCGTCGTCCCCGCGCAGGCGGGGACCCAGCGATTCCCGAACAGCCCACGCATCCGCAGCGGAGCGCGTGGCGAACGTCCTACACCGCGAAGTGCTGGTAGCCGGTGCGCGGCGGGGTCCAGGGGTGGCCCGCCGCATCGAGCGCCACCACCGCAGCGCCTTCGACGATGCGGCCGATCCTCGTCACCGCCACCTCGGCGAACTGCATCGCCTGTTCCACCGCATCGCGGTGCTGCCGCAGCGCGGTGAAGCACAGCTCGTAGTCGTCGCCACCCGCGCACTGCAGCACGCGCAGCGCCTCGCCATCGAAGGCGGCGCGCAGCGCGGCGGAGGCCGGCAACGCATCCAGCCATAGCTGCGCGCCGACCCGGCTGCGCGCGCAAACGTGGCCGAGGTCGGCGAGCAGGCCGTCGGAGACGTCGATCGCCGCGCTTGCCAGCCCGACCAGGCGCAGGCCGGCCTGCACGCGCGGCTGCGGCCGCTGCAGGCGCTGGCGCAACGGTTCGATCGCGGCAGTGGCCGGCACGGCGACCGCCAGCGTGCCGGCCTGCCACAGCTTCAGCGCCGCCGCCGCATCGCCGAGCGTGCCGGTTGCCCAGATGTCGTCGCCGGCGCGCGCGCCGGCGCGGCGCAGCGCATTGCCCTGCGCCACGCGTCCGATCGCGGTGACCGAAAGCGACAGCGGACCGCGCGTGGTGTCGCCGCCGACCAGTGCGATGCCATGCTGGTCGGCCAGCGCGAACAAGCCCTCGGCGAACCCGTCCAGCCAGTTCGCGTCCACCTGCGGCAACGACAGCGACAGCGTGCACCACGCCGGACGCGCGCCCATCGCGGCGAGGTCGGAGAGATTCACCGCCAGGGTCTTCCAGCCGATGTCGAACGGCGCGCTCTCGGGCGGGAAATGCACGCCCTCGTTGAGCGTATCCATGGTCACCGCCAGCTGCTCGCCAGGCGCAGGTTGCAACAGTGCGGCGTCGTCGCCGATCCCGAGCGCGATATCGGCGCGCCCGTGGCTGCGGGCACGAATGCGGTCGATCAGGGCGAATTCGTGCATGGGCGACGATGAGCAATCGAGAACACGGGAATGGGAAAGGCCGCCGCGAAGACGGTTCCGGCGGGCGCGCTTACGATTCCCTATTCTCCATTGCCTGTTCCCAACCGCGTCAGCCGCCCGATTCGAGCTTGCGCCACACCACCGCGGCGCGGTCCAGCACGCCGTTGACGTAGGTGTGGCCATGCTCGGAGCCGAAGCGCTTGGCGGTCTCGATCGCCTCGTTGATCACCACCCGGTACGGCACGTCCAGCCGGTACAGCAGCTCGTAGGCGGCCAGGCGCAGCACCGCGCGCTCGATCGCGTCGACTTCGGCGACACTGCGGTCCAGGTACGGCGCCAGCGCCTCATCGAGCGCGGCATGGTGCGCCAGCACACCCTCGACGAGATTCTCGAAATAACCCAGGTCGGCGACTTCGTGGGCCTGCTCGTGGGCGAACTGCGCGATCACCTGCCTGGCGTTGCCGCCGGAGATCTGCCAGGCGTAGATCGCCTGCAGCGCGCGCCGGCGCGCGCGCGAGCGCAGCACCGGATCGACACCGTCGCGGCGCACCTGCCGGGAATGGCCAGCGGGTTTGTTCATGGCAGCTGCTCCAGCAGGTTGACCATCTCCAGCGCCGCGATCGCGGCCTCCTCGCCCTTGTTGCCATGGCTGCCGCCGGCGCGCGCCTCGGCGTCCTCGACGCGCTCGACCGCCAGCACGCCGTTGAGCACCGGCACGCCGGTCTGCAGTTGCACGCTCATCAGGCCCTCCGCGCACAGGTCGGCGACATGCTCGTAGTGGCGGGTATCGCCCCGGATCACGCAGCCCAGCGCGATCACCGCCGCATGCTGGCCGCCCTGCGCCACCCGGTTGGCGGCCATCGGGATCTCCCACGCGCCAGGCACCCGCACCACGTCCACCGCGGTGTCGGGAATGCCATTGCCGGCCAGGCTCTGGCGGGCGCCGGCGACCAGCACGTCGGTGATGCGGGCGTTCCAGCGGCTGGCGATGATCGCGAAGCGCGCGCTGTTGGGGCGAAGGTCGCCTTCGTAATGGCTCATGCGGGGCGGGTTCTGGGAGGTGGGTCAGTTTAACAGCGGGACCGGGGACTCGGGACCGGGGACCCGGGAAAAGCGCTTGGCCTGCCGTTGGACGCGCAAGTCCCCCAATGCGCTCAGCCGGTGCCTTCCCGGGTCCCCGGTCCCGGGTCCCCGGTCCCGCCATCCAGGTATTCCACGATCTCCAGCCCGTACCCGGCCAGCGCGACCTGCCGGCGCGGGGTGCCGAGCACGCGCAGCCTGCCCAGGCCGAGCTCGGCCAGGATCTGCGCGCCGGCGCCATTGCGCCGCCACTGGCCCACGTCCTTGTCCTTGCCGGCCGGGCGCACTTCCGGCTCGCGCCGCAGCCGCGCCAGCAGCGCGTCGCTGTCGCGCGGCGCCGAAAGCACCACCATCACGCCACGACCCTCGGCGGCGATCGCGCGCAGCGCGTCGCTGCCGGCCACGCCGAAGTCGTCGCGGCGCCAATGCAGCAGGTCGGCCAGCGGGTTCTCGACCTGCACCCGCACCAGCGTCGGCGTGGCCGCGTCCGGCGCGCCCTTGACCAGCGCGAAGTGCAGGTCGTGGGCGATGCGATCGCGGTAGGTGACCAGTTGGAACGCCCCGAACTCGGTGTCGATCTCGCGCTCGTCCACGCGCTCGACGGTGTGCTCGGTCGCCAGCCGGTAGGCAATCAGGTCGGCGATCGAGCCGATCTTCAGGCCGTGCTCGCGCGCGAACGCCTCCAGCTCCGGCCGGCGCGCCATGCTGCCGTCGGGATTAAGGATCTCGACCAGCACGCCGGCCGGCTCCAGCCCCGCCAGCATCGCCAGGTCGACCCCCGCCTCGGTGTGGCCGGCGCGGGTCAGCACGCCGCCGGGCTGGGCGATCAGCGGGAAGATGTGGCCGGGCTGGTGCAGGTCCGACGGCCGCGCATCGGGCTTCACCGCGGTACGGATCGTATGCGCGCGATCGTAGGCCGAGATGCCAGTGGTCACGCCCTCGGCGGCCTCGATGCTGACCGTGAAGTTGGTCTGGAACTGCGCGGTGTTGGCGCTGACCATCGGCGCCAGGCCGAGCTGGCCGGCGCGCTCGCGGGTCAGAGGCAGGCACACCAGGCCGCGACCGTGGGTGACCATGAAGTTGATGTCGGCCGGCTTGACCAGCTCGGCGGCCATGATCAGGTCGCCCTCGTTCTCGCGGTCCTCGTCGTCGACGATCACCACCATGCGGCCCTGCCGGATCTCCTCCAGCAGCTCGGGGACGGGGGCGAAGTTCATGCGCGTGCTCCTTCACCCAGCAGCCGCTCGACGTAGCGCGCCACCAGGTCGATCTCCAGGTTCACCGCATCGCCGATCGCGGTCTGCGCGAAGCGGGTGTGCGCGACCGTGTGCGGGATCAATGCGACCTCGAAGCCCTCCGCGTCGACCGCGTTGACGGTCAGGCTGACCCCATCGACGCAGATCGAGCCCTTCTTCGCCACGTACTTCAGCAGCGCCGCCGGCGCCTTGATGCGCCAGCGCTGCGCGCGCGCGTCGTCGTGGACCGACAGCACCTCGCCGATGCCATCGACGTGGCCACTGACCAGGTGGCCGCCGAGGCGGTCGCTCGGGCGCATCGCGCGCTCCAGGTTCAGCACGGCGCCCTCGGCGAGCGCGCCGAGCGTGGTCAGCGCCAGCGTCTCGGTGGAAGCATCGGCCTGGAACGAACCCGCGTCGAACCCGATCACGGTCAGACACACGCCGTTGACCGCAATGCTCTCGCCGAGCTGCACGTCGCCGAACGGCAGCGTGCCGACTTCGAAGTTGAAACGGACGTCGCCGCCACGCGGCTCGCGCGCGGCCAACCGGCCGACCCCCTCGATGATGCCGGTGAACATCAGCGCACCTTCCCGGCCGTGGATGCGGTCAGCGCGCACCGGGGCGGATCGGTTGCCAGGTTAACCGCGGGCAGATGATGTACAGGCTCGTGCAGGATCGGTTGCATATACGTTTCTCGCATTGGGGTTCAGCGAAAAACGCCACAAGGCAAACAGGCGCGCACATGACACCAACGCCATGCGGCACCGTCTTCTTGCATCCGGACTTTCCGGCGTGGACGCGCCACACCGACCGTCGGCTCCGGCATCTGACCGGATCTGCTGACCTTCCGCACTGGCCGGTCCGTACCAGGTGTACGGACTTTCGCCATGGAACCGCATGCGAAAGCGCTCGCGGGCTCGTGCTTGCGCACCTACCGCCGGTGGGGAATCGCACCCCGCCCTGAAGACGTTCGTGGAATGCCGGCGAACCGGCCGGGGCATTCTAGCAGCCCGCGCGGGCAGCCTCGCGCCACGCAGCGTTCCGCCGGCGCGATGCCTGCCGGCATGCAGCCGGTGCGTCACGCCGGCCCCGAACCGGCGGCCCGTCCCTCCGGCTCATCCCGACGCCCTCGCGGCCGGTGCCGCCGCGTCTTCGCGGAACCGGCCCAGCGCGAACAGGCTGAGCGCGCATCCCAGTGCCGCGTACCACGCCGGCGCCATCGGACTGCCGGTCAGCTCGACCAGCCAGGTCATCACCAGCAGCGCGGTGCCGCCGAACAGCGTCACCGCCACGCCGTAGACCAGCGACAACCCGGTCGCGCGCAGGTGCGGCGGAAAGGCGTCCATCAGCATCACGAACGTGGCCCCGGCGCTGGCCGCGCAGACGGTCATCAGCAGCGTGATCAGCAACACCGACAGCCACAGGCTCTGCCCGGCGTTGAGCAGCGCGAATACCGGCACGATGCACAGCATGCAGACCCACAGGGTCAGGCGCTGCACCGGCTTGCGCCGCGGCAGCCGGTCGCACAGCCGCCCGAACAGCGGCGCGGTCGACAGCAGGCTGGCGCCGACCGCGCAGCTCACCAGGAACGACAGCCGCTGCGGGAAACCGAGAACCTCGGCCAGGTGGATCGGCAGATAGTGGGTGCTGGCCTGGACGAAGATCGTACCGCCGGCCGCCAGCGCGATCCCGCTCAGCAGGATCACCCGGTGCGTGCGCAGCAGTTCCGTCCCGCGCCAGGCATGCGGCGCGGGCGGCCGGGTCTCGGGCAGGTGGCGGCGGATGTAGAACAGCATCGGCACGATCGACAGGCCCAGCCCGAACGCCAGCCGCCAGCCCCAGGTCTCCACCGCCTGCGGACTCAAGGTCAGGTGCAGCAGGGTCGCGACCAGGGCACTGGCCAGCGCCGCGGCGCCCTGGCTGGCCAGTTGCCAGCTGACCCAGTAGCAGCGGTCGCGCGGGTGCGCCATCTCCATCAGCCAGGCCGAGGCGACGCCGACCTCGGCCCCGGCCGAGAATCCCTGCAGCAGCCGCCCGAGCAGCACCAGCAGCGGCGCGGCCAGGCCGATGCTGGCATACGGCGGGCACAGCGCGATCAGCGCCGTGCCCAGGCCCATCAGCAGGATCGTGACCAGCAGACCGCGACGGCGCCCATGCACATCGGCCAGCCTGCCGATCAGCAACGCGCCGAACGGGCGTGCGAGGAAGCCGGCGCTGTAGCCCGCCAGCGCCAGCAACAACGACACCACCGGGCGGTCGGCCGGAAAGAACTGGCGGCCGAGGATCGCGGCGAAATAGGCATAGATCGTGAAATCGTAGAACTCCAGCGCGTTGCCCAGCACCACCGGCAACGCGGTGCGCAACGAAGGCGCCCGGGTTGCCCCTGCGGGGGCCGGCATCGGCCCCGCATGCGCGTCCACACCCGTCGCCGGGTCGGGCCGGCACACGCTCGCCGCCGCTGGTTCGCCCTCGATGTGCAAGCCGCCTCCAGGTCAATGAGGTTTTTTCATATGCCTATGCAAATCATCCATGTATTCACATTGGCGCAATGCACCACCACGTTGCAAGGGCCGCATGAATCCAGAACATATTAAATAAAAACAACAGCTTATGAATAAATAACGGCCTGATGACGATCAGGAAAAAACATTAGCGGAACCTGAACGTCGCCGCACATATTCGTCCGGGTGACACAAGGACGTCATCTCGATCGCGGGCCGGGCACCCACCACGGCGGTTGCCCGGCCCGCGGCGAGGGTCACGCCCTCCTCCCCACCCGAGCGAGAACGTCGATGCCTTCCGCTACTCCCATGTCCCCGCTGCTGCACTGTCGTCGCACCGCCCTGTCGCTGCATGTCGCCTCCTGCCTGCTGCTGGGCGGCCTGGCCGGTACCGTCCAGGCCCAGCAATCCGACACCTCCGCCGAGAAGCAGGCCACCACCCTCGACGCAATCACCATCACCGCGACCAAGCGCGCCACCCGCGTGCAGGACACCCCGATGGCGATCTCGGCGATCACCGCCGAGACCCTCTCCGAGGCCGGCATCGTCAGCGTCCGCGAGGCGGCCACGAAAGTCCCCGGCCTGAGCGTGCAGGACAGCGGCCCGGGCGCCACGCGCCTGTCGATGCGCGGCATCTACTCGACCGGCGAGGCCACCACCAGCCTGTACTACGACGAGACCCCGATCAGCGGCTCGGTCGGCACCACCAACGACGCCGGAGGCCGCTCGCCGGAACTGAACTTCTTCGACGTGGAGCGGATCGAGGCGCTGCGCGGCCCACAGGGCACGCTGTACGGCTCCGGCTCGATGGGCGGCTCGCTGCGCATCATCTTCCAGAAGCCCAAGCTGGACACCACCGAAGGCACGGTCCAGGCCGGCTATTTCGCGACCAAGGGCGGCGAACCGTCCTGGAGCAGCGACCTGATGCTCAACACCCCGCTGGTCGAGAACGTACTGGCACTGCGCCTGACCGCCAGCAAGAGCGACCAGGGCGGCTACGTCGACAACCTGCGCTATGGCGAAAAGAACGTCGACTACAAAAACAGCGAGAGCGCGCGCCTGGCGCTGCGCTACCAGCCCACCGACACGCTGACCCTGGACGCCAGCGTGCTGAGCCAAAGCACCGACGCGATCCTGTCCAACTGGTCGCCCGGCTCCGGGGTGGACTACGGCTCGATGGCGGGCATGAACATCGGCTACGAGAGCCATACCCGGATCAGCAACCTGACCGTGAACTGGGACCTGGACTGGGCCACCCTGACCGCCTCCAGCTCGTACTTCAAGAGCACGTCGGTCTATGGCGTGGACGCCACCTATCTTTACGAGAACACCTACGCGCTCTACTACAGCAACGCGTCCGACTACACCCCGATCCAGAACTACTACCCGGGCACGACCCGCAACTGGTCCAACGAGATCCGGCTGGCCTCCAATGGCGGCGGCCGCATCGACTGGACCGCCGGCCTGTTCAACGAGAACCGCAAGAACGACCTGTACAGCCAGTACGTGCAGGGCGACGCCAGCACCGGCTACGTGCTCGAACCGCACGTGATCAGCTTCCAGCGCCACATCGACGACCAACTGAAACAGAACGCGGCCTTCGGCGAGACCACCTGGCACGCCAGCGACCGGCTGGACCTGACCGCCGGCCTGCGCTACTACCGCTACGACAAGACCATCGCCGGCTACACCGACATCCCCAACAAACTGACCAGCTCCAGTTCCGCGGCCACCGCGCTGTCGGTGGTCCAGGCCGAGGAGAGCGGCTGGCTGAAGAAGGGCAACGCATCCTGGCGCTTCTCGCCCACGCTGATGGCCTACGCCACCGTGGCCGACGGCATGCGTCCCGGCGGCGCCAACCAGAACATCCCCGATATCGACGACAACCTGCGCTCGTACAAGAGCGATCATCTCTGGAACTACGAGGCCGGGATCAAGTCGGAATGGTTCGACCGCAGCCTGTCGGTCAACGTGGCCCTGTACCAGATCGACTGGGACAACATGCAGATCAGCGCCACCACCAATCCGGCGACCACCGGCGGCAGCTACAGTTTCCTGACCAACGCCGGCAAGGCGCGCATGCGCGGCACCGAATGGGAACTGGTCTACCGCCCGCTGGCCGGGCTGGACCTGGGCCTGAACTTCAACTACCTCGATGCCGTGCTGACCGAGGACCAGATCAACAACTACGTCCAGTCCTCGAGCACGCTCGGCAAGGCCGGCGACCGCATCCCCAACATCCCGCACTGGAACGCCTCGCTGTCGGCGGCCTATCGCTGGTCGCTGAGCGGCAACCTCGACGGGATGCTGCGCCTGGACGGCACCTACGTCGGCACCGCCTACACCACGCTGCGCCCGGACGACCCCTCGCGCGCGCGGATCGGCGACTACACCCTGGTCAATGCGCGCTTTGGCGTGGAAAGCGCCAGCGGCAAGTGGGCCACCTACCTCTACGTGAACAACCTGACCGACCGGGTGGCCATCACCACCTCGCCGTCCTCGTCGCTGTACTACCCCTACGGCAACGTGTTCAGTACGAGGCCGCGCAGCATCGGCATCGACGTCAAGCTGAATTTCTGACCTGACCTGCTCCACCGCCCCGGTTCCGGAGACCCCATGAAGCGTGCATCTCGCACCAAGACCCGCCTCGCCCTGCTGATGCTCGGCGCGATCGCCGGCAACGCCCTCGCCCTGGACGCAAAGTCCGTCCAGGGACAGGTCAGCCAGTTGCTCGACCACGACTACCCGCACCTGGACGCGCTGTACAAGGATTTCCACCAGCACCCCGAACTGGGATTCCAGGAGACCCGCAGCGCCAAGATCCTCGCCAAGGAAATGCGCGCGCTCGGCTTCGAGGTGACCGAAGGCGTCGGCAAGACCGGGCTGGTCGCGATCTACCGCAACGGCCCCGGCCCGACCGTGCTGGTGCGTACCGAACTGGACGCGCTGCCGCTGGCCGAGAAGACCGGCCTGCCCTACGCCAGCCACGCCACCGCCACCTGGAAGGGCGAGCAGGTGCCGGTCATGCACGCCTGCGGCCACGACCTGCACATGGCCGCCTGGGTCGGCACCGCCAGCGCCCTGGTGCGGTTGAAGGCGCAATGGCGCGGCACCTTGATGTTCATCGCCCAGCCCTCGGAGGAAGCCATCGACGGCGCCCGCGCGATGCTCGCCGACGGCCTGTTCCAGCGCTTCGGCAAGCCCGACTACGGCTTCGCCCTGCACGTCGGGCCGATGCCCTACGGCCAGGTGTTCTACCGGCCCGGCGCGTCCACCTCCAGTTCCGACTCGATCGAACTGGTGTTCCACGGCAAGGGCGGCCACGGCTCGATGCCGGCCTCGACCATCGACCCGATCCTGATCGCCTCGCGCTTCGTCGACGACGTCCAGAGCCTGATCAGCCGCGAGACCGACCCGACCAAGTTCGGCGTGGTCACCATCGGCGCGTTCCAGGCCGGCAGCGCCGGCAACATCATCCCCGACCAGGCGCTGCTGCGCGGCACCGTGCGCACCTTCGACCCGGAGGTCCGCCAGCACCTGCTCGCCGGCATCCGCCGCATCGCGCTGGCCGAGGCGCAGATGGCGGCGGCGCCGGAGCCGGAGATCCGCATGGACTTCCAGAGCACCGGCCCGGTGGTCAACGACGCCGACCTCGCCGCGCGCACCGTCGCGGCCTGGCAGCCGGTGTTCGGCAAGAACGTGGTGCAGTGGTCCCAGCCGGCCTCCGGCAGCGAGGACTATTCGGCGTTCATCGAGGCCGGGGTGCCGTCGCTGTTCTTCGGCCTCGGCGGTTACGATCCGGACATGGTGGCCAAGGCCGCGCAGGAGGGCCGGACACTGCCGGTCAACCACTCGCCACTGTTCGCGCCGGTGCCCGAACCCAGCATCCGCACCGGCGTGACCGCGATGACCCTGGCAGTGATGAACGTGATGCCGACGCAGCCGTGACCTCCCACGTGCCACTTCATTGCGGCACCTTGCCGCTGAGCGGGCGCGCGCAGACCGCCCTATCTTCGCCCCGTCCTGGAGACATGATGAAAACCGTCCAATCCCGCCTGCGCTCGTCCCTGCTCGCTGGCGCCTGCCTGCTGGCGCTGACCGGCCCGGCCGCCGCCGGCACCGACCCCTCGGCCAGCGTGGATGCCTATGCCCCGCGCCTGAACCAGGTCGCCCGGCAGATCTGGGACCGCGCCGAACTGGGCTACCAGGAGACCGCCACCTCCGAACTGCTGCAGAAAGAACTGAAATCGGCAGGCTTCAAGGTGCAGGCCAACGTGGCCGGCATGCCGACCGCCTTCATCGCCCGCGCCGGCAAGGGCGGCGGCCCGGTGATCGCGATCCTCGCCGAGATGGACGCGCTGCCCGGCGTGTCCCAGGACGCGGTGCCGCAGCGCCAGCCGATCCCCGGCAAGGACGCCGGCCACGCCTGCGGCCACAACCTGTTCGGCGCCGGCTCGGTGGCCGCCGCGCGCGCGGTCAAGCAATGGCTCGACGCCAGCGGCCAGCCCGGCGAGGTGCGGGTGTACGGCGCGCCCGCCGAGGAAGGCGGCTCGGGCAAGGTGTTCCTGGTCAGGGCCGGCCTGTTCGACGACGTCGACGTGGTCCTGCACTGGCATCCCGGCGCCGGCAACAGCGCCGCGCAGCCCACCTCGCTGGCCAACATCAGCGGCAAGTTCCGCTTCCACGGCATCGCCGCGCACGCCGCCGCCTCGCCCGAGCGCGGCCGCTCGGCGCTGGACGGGGTCGAGGCCCTGGACAACATGGTCAACATGATGCGCGAGCACGTCCCGCAGGACATGCGCATCCACTACGTGATCACCGACGGCGGCAAGGCGCCGAACGTGGTCCCGGCCGAGGCCGAGGTCTACTACTACGTGCGCCACCAGGACCCTGAAGTGGTCAAGAGCGTGATGGCGCGGATCAAGAAAGCCGCCGAAGGCGCGGCGATGGGTACCGAGACCAAGGTGGAGTACGAACCGGTCGGCGGCACCTACAACCTGCTGCCCAACGACACCCTGGGCAAGCTGATGGATGCCAACCTGCACAACATCGGCGGGGTGCGCTACTCGGCACAGGACACCGCGTTCGCGCAGGTCCTGCGCAAGAGCCTCGGCGACGCGCCACCGCTGACCCAAGCCACCGAGATCGCGTCCTACGGCGTGGGCCAGGTGATGCACGGCTCCACCGACGTCGGCGACGTCAGCTGGGTGGTGCCGACGGTCGGCCTGTCCACCGCCACCTGGGTGCCCGGCACCGCCGCGCACAGCTGGCAGGCGGTGGCCGCCTCCGGCACCGACATCGGCTACCAGGGCGCCGCCGTGGCCGCCAAGGTGATGGCGCTGACCGCGACCCAGCTGTTCGCCCAGCCGGAACTGATCGCCCAGGCCAAGGCCGAGTTCGAGCAGCGCCGCGGCGCCGACTTCAAGTACCACACGCTGCTGGACCGCGCCGCGCCCGCGCTCGACTACCGGCGCCTGGGCGGCGCGTCCGACTAGCACCCGGCTACTCGGTTACTCCCCCTGTAGGAGCGACTTCAGTCGCGACCGGGCTCTACCGGGAACGCCCGGTCGCGACTGAAG
>JASGDF010000198.1:0-10527 GCA_047607345.1 Pseudomonas sp.
CCAGGTCGAGCGCGGCCTGCGCCGCCTCGCTGTCGGCGCGCGCGGCCTGCTCGCCGCGGCGCAGCTTGCCGAACAGGTCCAGCAGGTAGGACGCGCCGAGCTTGGCTTCACCCAGGTCCATCACCGGCAGCTGCTCATCCTGCAGCAGGCTCTCGCCGGACAGGCGCGCGCGTTGCGCCGAGGCCTCGACCTCGAAGTCCGGGCCGGCCGCGTCCTCGGCCACCCGCCAGGCCGCGTCGGCGCGGCGCAGGCTGGCGGCGGCGACCTTCAGCTCGGCGTTGTCGTGCAGTGCGGCCTCGATCAGCGCATCCAGTTCCGGCGAGCGATACAGCGACCACCAGCGCTGCGGCAGCGGCGCGCTGGGTTGCACCTGCGGGTTGCCGGTGTCCAGGAACGCGGCATTGGCCTCGGGCCGGTTGTAGGCGGCCTGCGCCGGCAGCGCGTAGTCCGGGCCGACCGTGCGGCAAGCCGTCAGTGCGATCATCACCGCGGCCAGCGCGAGCCGCGGCAGCGCCCCGGGTGCTCTTGATGCTTGCGCGCCGAACCATCCTCTCGTCATGCCCGCGAAGGCGGCAGTCCAAGGACGTTCGTGCCGATCGCGGCAAAGCCGCTGGGCTCCCGCCTTCGCGGGAGCGACGATAGCGCGGACCTGGAAGTCGCCGGGTCGGATACCGCTCATGGCGTGGTCTTCGCAGGGGCAGGCGCCGCGTCCGCGTCGTCGTCGGTCAGGATGCTGACGGTGGCGGTGCGTCCGGCGATCAGCCGCACCCCGGCCGGGACCGGGTCCAGCGCGATCCGCACCGGGATGCGCTGCGCCAGCCGCACCCAGTCGAAGGCCGGCGTCACGTTGGGCAGCAGGCTGCCGCCGTCGCTGCGGTAGCGGTCCTCGATGCCGGCGGCGATGCTCTGTACGTGGCCGTGCAGCACCACGGTTTCACCCATCAGCCGGATGTCCACCTTCTGGCCGGGACGCACCCCGCGCAGGCGGGTTTCCTCGAAATAGCCATCGACCCGGAACGAGCCGGTGTCCAGCACCGCCAGCACCGGCTTGCCCGCGGTCACGTAGCTGCCGGCGCGCAGCATGCGGTCGGTGACGCGGCCGTCGCCGGGGCTGCGTACCGTGGCGCGGTCCAGGTTGAGCTGGGCCAGGTCCACCGCCGCCTGGGCGGTCTGCACCGCCGAGCGTGCCGCCTGCAGCGCCGACTCGGCGGCTTGCAGCTTGGCCCGGCGCACCTCGGCGTCCTCGGCCGCGACCAGGTCGCGCAGCCCGCGGTCGCGCGCGGTCTCGCGCCGCAGCTGGGCCACGGAGGTCTCGTTCTGGGCGACCGCGGCGTGGCGCTCGGCGAGCGCGGCCTGGGCCTGGGCCAGCGCCAGCCGATAGCGTGCCGGATCGACCACGAACAGCACCTGGCCGCGCCGGACCTCGGCGTTGTCGCCGACCTCGACCCGCTCGACCAGTCCGGACACGTCCGGCGCCACCTGCACCACGTCGGCCGAGACGTGCGCGTCGCGGGTCCACGGCTCGTCCATGTAGTAGTGCCACAGGTGCCGCAGCACCAGCAGCGCGACCACCACCAGGGCCAGGGTCAGCAGCGCCGGGGCCGCCATCTTCGTCGGGTTCTTCATGATTGCGTCCAGCGCAGAAGGGAAAACAGGCCGCCCAGCAGCACGATGTAGAGCGCCAGGTTGAACAGCGGCGGGTGCCAGATGTGGCGGTACGCGCCAAGCCGGCCGAGCAGGTAGCCCAGCGCGCTGGTCAGCAGGTAGGCGAGGGTCATCAACGCCAGCAGCGTCGGGACGAACACGCCGTAGAGACTGAATTCTCCGAACATCGTTGTCTGTGGTTCTGGTGGCGGGTGAGGTGGAGTGTGGCGATGCCGCATTGCGTAGGCGAGGAGGCGAAGACCGATCAGCTTCGTCGGTCGCTGGCCTGGCCGAGCAGGCGCCACAATTTCAGCACCGTTTCGATCTCGGCCGGCGACAGCGCGCCGAACACGTCCTCGCGCAGTTCCGCCAGCCGTGCCTCGATCCGGCTGACCAGCGCCTGTCCGGCGTCGGTCAGCCACAGCAGATTGGCACGGCGGTCGTGGAGGTCGCATTCGCGGCGCACCAGCCCCTGCTCGCCGAGCCGGTCCAGCAGCCGCACCAGCGACGGGCCTTCCATGCCCAGCGCCTGTGCCAGCGCGACCTGGCGGATGCCACCGCCGGAGCGGCCGATCAGCAGCAGCGGCGCGGTACAGGCGCTGGAGATGCCGAACTGGCCGAGCGCGGTGTCGGCCAGGCGCTGCCACTGGCGGCTGCCGAGCAGCAGGCCGCTGGTGAGCTGGGCAAGAGGCGACGGGGTATCCATGACAATTGATAGTTTGCTACTTTTTCATAAGTGAATCAATTCCGGGGCCATATGCGGGCAAGACCCGGTGCGCCGGCGTTCACCTGGCGGACGGCCGCGTGCTCACTCGGGTACCATGCACGCCCCCTCACGGGTGTCGTCGCATGAACGCCTCCAGCCAAGACAATGCCTCTCCCGTCACCCAGGCCCAGGCCGAGGACGCCGTGCGCGTGCTGCTGCGCTGGGCCGGCGAGGACCCTCGGCGCGAGGGTCTGCTCGACACCCCGCGGCGCGTGGCCGAAGCCTATGGCGACTGGTTCAGCGGCTATCGCGACGACCCGCGCGCCTACCTGGAGCGCACCTTCGAGGAAGTGGCCGGCTACGACGAACTGATCGTGCTGCGCGACATCGAGTACGAAAGCCATTGCGAGCACCACATGGCGCCGATCATCGGCAGGGTCCACGTCGGCTATCTGCCGGCGGGCAAGGTGGTCGGCATCAGCAAGCTGGCGCGCGTGGTCGAAGCCTACGCGCGCCGCTTCCAGGTGCAGGAGAAGATGACCGCGCAGATCGCCCAGTGCATCCAGGAGGTGCTGCAGCCGGTCGGCGTGGGCGTGGTGGTGGAAGGCGCGCACGAGTGCATGACCACGCGCGGCATCCACAAGCGCGGCGTGTCGATGGTGACCTCCAAGATGCTCGGCAGCTTCCGCCAGGACGCGCGCACCCGCGCCGAGTTCCTGCGCTTCATCGAAGTGGGTGGCAGACGCTGAGCCAGCCGCAGCCAGGCGCCTGATAGATTAGGCGGGCGCGCGATCCGGCAAGCTGCGGCCAAGAGCATCCGATGCAGATCGAATCCCTCGAAATCAGCAATTTTCGTCTGTTCCGCGAAGCCAGGCTGGAGCAAATCCCGCGCTTGTGTGTGCTGATCGGTGCCAACGGCACCGGCAAGTCGACCTTGTTCGATGTGTTCTCGTTCCTCAAGGATGCGCTGTCGATGAACGTCGGCAAGGCCATCGCCAAGCGTGGCGGCTACCGGGAGGTGGCCAGCCGCGGTTTCGCCGACCAGCCGATCGAATTCACCATGCAGTTCCGCCTCGAGATCAGCGGGACGGAGCGTCTGGTGACCTATGTGCTGCGCATCGCGCCGGGTGAAGGCAACCGGGTCGTGATCGAGCGCGAGCTGCTGCGCTACAAGCGGGGCCGTTACGGCGCACCGTTCCGTTTCCTGGATTTCGCTCGCGGCAAGGGCTACGCGATCACCAACGAGGAAGACTTCTCCAGGGCTGACGAGGAGCTGACCCGCGAGGAACAGGAACTGGATGCTCCCGACATCCTCGCCATCAAGGGTCTGGGACAGTTCGAACGGTTCAAGGCGGCCAGCGCGTTCCGGCTGATGGTCGAGAATTGGCATGTCTCCGATTTTCACGTGTCCGATGCGCGGCCGAGCCAGGAGGATGGCTTCGCCGAGCACCTGTCCACGCGCGGCGACAATCTCCCGCTGGTGGCCAACTTCCTGTACGAGAATCACCGCGACCGTTTCGACCGGGTACTGGAGGCAATGCGCCGGCGCGTGCCGGGTGTCAGCGTGGTGGAGCCGCAGCAGACGGTGGACGGGCGCCTGGTGCTGCGCTTCCAGGATGGCAGCTTCAAGGATCCGTTCATTGCTCGATACGTCTCCGATGGCACGATCAAGATGTTCGCGTACCTGGTGTTGCTCAACGACCCCAAACCCTATCCCTTGCTTGCGGTGGAGGAACCGGAGAACCAGCTCTACCCGGAGTTGCTGCCCGAGCTGGCCGAGGAATTCCGCGACTATGCGCGGCGCGGCGGGCAGGTGTTCATCTCCACCCATTCGCCCGATTTCCTGAATGCATTGACGCTCGACGAGATTTATTGCCTTCGCAAGGAGCGTGGCTTCACCACGGTCACCCGTGCCAGCAGTTCGGAAAACCTTCGGGCGCTGTACGAGGCTGGCGACCTTCCCGGCTATCTCTGGAAGCAGGGATTGTTCGAGGGCCTGAACCGGGAAGTGGCTTGATGCCGGGACGCATCGTCTTCATGCTGGAGGAGCCTTCGATGAAGGTCCTCCTGGATGGACTGCTGCCACGACTGTTCCCTGGCCTGGTCGAAGGGCGTGACTTCCTGTGCATCAAGCACGATGGCAAGAGCGACCTGGAGCGCAGCCTGAGGACCAAGCTCAGGGCCTGGCGGATCGCGGCAGACCGGTTCGTGGTGGTCCGCGACAACGACGGTGGCGACTGCCGGGCACTGAAGCTGCGTCTGACGGCCTTGTGTGCCGAATACGGCCGTCCGGACACCCTGGTCCGGCTGGTGTGCCAGGAACTGGAAAGCTGGTATCTCGGGGACCTGAAGGCGTTGGCTGCGGCCTATCCGCAAGCGCGACCGGATACGCCGGCGCATCGCAAGCGTTTCGCCGATCCTGATGCATGCTTCAAGCCATCGCGCGAAGTGGCCCGCCTGGCACCTGCCTTCCAGAAGCTTGCCGCTGCGCGGGCGATGGCCGCCACGCTGGAACCGGAGCGCAATCGCTCGCCGAGTTTCCGTGTATTCGTCAATGGCGTGGCCCGCCTTCTGGAGCGCATGCACGAAGCCGGAGGCGTGGCATGAAGCACCGCGCCCGCATCGCCCGCTACCGCAACCTGCGCGAGCAGCCGCTGTGGAAGCTGCTGGCCGCCGACCACGCCCCGGAGGTGCTCGGTCTGCTGCACGGCCTGCTGCTCGAAGGCGAGCGCCGGCTGCCGGCCGGCGTGCTGCACGAGCGCCTGCAGCGCCTGCTCGATGAACTCAATGCCGAGCAGCTCTCGCGCGAGCTGCCGCGCACCGCCCAGGCCTACGTCGCGCACTGGCTGGCGCAGGGCTGGCTGGAGCGACGCCTGCCCGAGGGCGCGCAGCAGGAGGAATACGAGCTGTCGGCGCAGGCCGCGCAGGCGATCCGTTTCATCGACGGGCTCGAGAGTGCCCACGGCGCGGCCACCGAGAGTCGCCTGGCGCTGGTGATCCAGCAGCTCGCGCAACTGGCGGCGCAGACCGAGTCCGACCCGGACGCGCGCCTGTCCACGCTGCGCGACGAGCGCGACCGTATCGATGCGGAGATCGCGCGGGTGGCGGCCGGCAAGGTCGCCGCGCTGGATGGCAAGCGCGCGCTGGAGCGCGCCCGCCAGGTGATCGCGCTGGCCGACGAGCTGGCCGAGGACTTCCGCCGCGTGCGCGGCGATTTCGAACGGCTCAACCGCGATTTCCGCGAGCGCATCATCGATGACGAGGGCGAGCGCGGCGAGGTGCTCGCGCGCCTGTTCGAGGGCGTTGACGTGATCGCCGAGAGCGAGGCCGGGCGCAGCTTCCAGGCGTTCTGGGCGCTGCTCAACGACGCCGAGCAGAGCGCCCGGCTCGACGCTGCGCTGGAGAGCGTGCTCGCGCGCGGCTTCGCGCGCCGGCTCGATCGCCGCGAGCGCGGCTTCCTGCGCGGGCTGACCGGCACCATGCTCGAACGCGGCGGCGAGGTCCACGACGTGATGCAGCATTTCGCGCGCAGCCTGCGCGGCTTCGTGCAGAGCCGTGGCTATCTCGAACAGCGCCGCCTCAACCAGCTGCTCAAGCAGGCCCAGGCCGAGGCGCTGGCGCTGCGCGAGCAGATCCCGGCCCAGCGCGGCATCGGCCACGAGCTCAAGCTCACCACCAGCCGCCTGCGCTCGATCGCGCAATGGCGCCTGCACGATCCGCGCCAGCTGCAGGTCGACGGCAGCGTGCAGCGCAACGACGCGGCGGCGATCTCGCTGGAGAGCGTGGGTGACCTGGTGGCGCAGTCGGAGATCGATTTCCGCGGCCTGCGCCGCGACCTGTACGAGCTGCTGGAGGACCGCGCGCAGCTGTCGATCGCGCAGGTACTGCAGGCGCGCGAGGCCGCCCAAGGCCTGGGTAGCGTGATCGGCTACCTGTCGCTGGGCACCCGCCACGGCGTGGTCGCCGCCGGCGAGCAGGAGCTGGCGCAGTGGCGCGGCGGCGACGGGCAGTGGCGCCGCGCGCGCATCCCGCTGGTTTGGTTCACCCAGGAGAAACGCCATGAACTGGCATGACCCCGAGCACGAGGTCGAGACCGGTAACGAGGTCCAGGACGCGGCGGATGCCGGGACGCCGCTGGCGCTGTTCCCGGGCGATGCCGGCCGGCTGCCGCTGGAGGCGCGCCGCGCGCTGTGCCAGCTGCTGTCCGGGCCCAGCGTCGATGCGCAGCGCCACGGCAGGCTGTGGCCGGCGCTGCTGCGCAGCGAGGCGGCGATCCGCGCCGCGCTGTCGGAGCTGTTTCTGGAGCTGGTGCTCGATCGCGAGGCCGGCATCGCCTTCACCCGCCAGGCCGACACCGGCGAGCTCGAGGCGCCGGTGCTGCTGCGCTCCTCGCCGCTGACCTTCATCGACTCGGCACTGCTGCTGCACCTGCGCCAGCAGCTGGCCGAAGCGGACGTGCGCGGGCAGCGCGCGGTGGTCGAGGAGGCCGAACTGGCCGAGGCGCTGTCGGTCTACGAGAAGAACCTGTCCACCGACCGCGCCGGCTTCGCGCGCCGGGTCGCCGCGGCGGTGGTGAAGATGAAGGACAACCACATCCTCACCCGCCTGCGCGGCGAGCAGGAACGCTACGAGGTCTCGCCGGCGCTGAAGCTGCTGTTCTCGGCCGAGGACGTGGCCGCGCTGATCCAGGTCTACCGGCAGCTGCGCGACACCGCCGAACCGGCTGGCGAGGATTCGCCCTGACCGCCGCTTGCCCCGGCCGCCCCACACCAGGACCCGCATGAGCCGTACCCGCGTCGCCACCACCCCGATGTTCGCCGACGAGCTGCCCGACCCGCGCGCGCAGCAGTTCCGCATGCGTCGCCTGCAGGTCCACAACTGGGGCACCTTCTCCGGCCTGACCGATGTGCCGGTGGCCGAGAAGGGCTTCCTGTTCGTCGGCCGTTCCGGCTCGGGCAAGTCGACCCTGCTCGATGCGATGTCGGCGCTGCTGGTGCCGCCGAGCAGCGTCGACTTCAACGCCGCCGCGCGCGAGGCCGAGCGCAGCGGCCGCGACCGCTCGCTGGTGTCCTACGTGCGCGGCGCCTGGGCCGATCAGCACGACAGCGAATCGGGCGAGATCGCCACCCAGTACCTGCGCAAGGGCGCGACCTGGAGCGCGCTGGTACTGGAATATCGCAGTGGCGAAGGGCGCGTGGTCAGCCTGGTGCGGCTGTTCTGGATCGCCGGCAACGGTTCGGCCGCGGCCGACGTGCGCAAGCATTACATGGTGGTCGAGCGCGGCTTCGACATCGCCGCCGAGCTGGACGGCTTCGACCTGGACCTGCGCCGGCTCAAGCAGCGCCTGCACGACGTCCACCACTTCGACAGCTTCGCCGGCTACGCCGAGCGCTTCCGCCATTTGCTCGGCATCGGCAACGAGATGGCGCTGAAGCTGCTGCACAAGACCCAGTCGGCCAAGAACCTGGGGGACCTCAATGCGTTCCTGCGCGGTTTCATGCTCGACGAGCCGCGCACCTTCGACGCCGCCGAGCGGCTGGTGGCCGACTTCGCCGAACTCGACGGCGCGCACCAGGCGGTGGTCACCGCGCGCCGCCAGGTCGAGACCCTGCTGCCGGCGCGCGCGCAGCATGCCGCGCTGATGGACCTGCGCCGCCAGCGCGGCGAGCTGGACGAGCTGCGCCTGGGCCTGGACGGCTACCGCGAGCGCCGCCGCCTGGAACTGATCGACGCGCGCCTGCATGAGCTGGAGGTGCACGACCGTGGCCTGGCCGGCGAGGAGGGCCAGCGCCGCGCCGCGCTGGACAATCATCGCCAGCGCCTGGCCGACCTGGAATCGCAGCGCCGCGAGCAGGGCGGCGAGCGCATCGACGCGCTGGAGCGCGAGCAGGCACGGGTCCAGGCCGAGCGCGACCAGCGCCTGCACCGGCGCACCCAGGCCGAGCAGGCCTGCCGCCTGCTCGAACAGGTGCTGGCCGGCAGCGCCCACGGCTTCGCCGAGCAGGCCGCCGCCGCGCGCGCGCTGCTGGAGGATGGCCAGCGCGCCGCCGCCGAGCTGGACGAGGCGATCAGCGAGCGCATCGCCGGCAAGCGCGACGACGAGAAGCGCTTCGCCGAGGTGCGTGCCGAGGTCGAGGCGCTGCGACGCAACCCCTCGAGCATCCCCGCGCCGTTGCAGGCGTTGCGCGCGCGCCTGAGCGCCGAGGCCGGCGTGCCCGAGGCGGCGCTGCCGTTCGTCGGCGAGCTGATCCAGGTGCGCGAGGACCAGGCGCCGTGGCGCGGCGCGATCGAGCGCGTGCTGGGCGGCTTCGCGCAGTCGCTGCTGGTGGACGAGCGCCACTATGCCGAGGTGGCCGAGTGGGTCAATCGCAGCCACCTCGGCATGCGCCTGGTCTACTACCGGGTGCGTGGCAACGCGCAGGCGCTGGCCGCGCGCGCGCCGTCGGCGAAGTCGCTGCTGCACAAGCTGGAGTTGCGCGAGCATGCCTTCGCCGGCTGGCTGCGGATCGAGCTGGGCAAGCGTTTCGACTACGAGTGCGTGGCCGACGCCAGGGCGCTGCGCGACACCGAGCGCGGCCTGACCCGCGAAGGCCAGCTCAAGCATCCCGGCGAGCGCTACGAGAAGGACGACCGTCACGCGATCGGCGACCGCAAGCGCTGGCTGCTCGGCTTCGACAACCGCGACAAGCTGGCGCTGTACGAGCGCGAGGCGCAGGAACTGGCCCAGCGCGTGGCCGCCTGCGACGCCGACGTCGCCGCGCTGCGCGAGCGTCGCCAGCGCCAGGACCACCACCGCCTGGCCGCGCACACGCTGGCCAACCTGGCCTGGGAGGAGATCGACGTCGCCGCGCCGTTGCAACGACTCGACGACATCGCCGCCAGCCTGCGCCAGTTGCGCGAAGGCGACGCCGGCCTGCGCGCGCTGGGCGAGGCGATCGAGCTGGCGCGCGGCCACCTGGTCCAGGCCGAGCGTACCTACGAGGACGTGCGCCGCGAGCGCGCCAAGCTCGAGGGCGAGCGCGAGCGCTGGGACAGGGTGCGGCTGGGCTGCGCCGATGCCGGCGCGCGCAGCATCACTCCGCTGCAACAGCAGGGCCTGGGCGAGCGCTTGCACGAGCTGGGCACACTGAGCCTGGAGAACCTGGACGCGCATTTCCGCGAGATCACCAAGGCCCTGGAGCGGCAGCACAGCGAGCTGCTGACCGAGCAGAACCGCATCGAGCAACTGCTGCTGGAGTGCTTCAAGCGCTACGCCCGGCAATGGCCCGAGGACAGCGGCGACCTCAGCGCGACCCTGGACGGCGCTGACGACTTCCTGGCGCGCCTGCAGCGGCTCGAGCGCGACGGCCTGCCACAGCACGAGGCGCGCTTCTTCGAACTGCTGCAAAGCCAGAGCAAGAACAACCTGCTGGCGTTGCAGCGGCTCACCGCCGAGGCGCGCAAGTCGATTGCCCAGCGCCTGGAGGAGGTCAACGCCAGCCTGGAGCAGGTGCCGTTCAACCGTGGCACCGTGCTGACCATCGAGCTGTCCGACCGGCGCCTGCCCGAGGTGCTGGAGTTCCACCAGCAATTGCGCGAGGTGCTCGGCCACCACCAGACCGAGGACCGCCAGATCGCCGAGACCCAGTTCGCGCTGCTGCGCGCGCTGGTGCAGCGGCTCGGCTCGCAGGAAGGCGAGGACCGGCGCTGGCGCGAGCTGGTGCTGGACGTGCGCCTGCATGTGGAGTTCATCGGCATCGAACTGGATGCGGCCACCCGCCAGCAGGTGGAGATTTACCGCAGCGGCGCCGGCAAGTCCGGCGGCCAGCGCCAGAAGCTGGCCACCACCTGCCTGGCCGCCGCGCTGCGCTACCAGCTGGGCGGCGACGACGGCGAGCTGCCTCGCTACTGCGCGGTGGTGCTGGACGAGGCGTTCGACAAGGCCGACAACGAGTTCACCGCGCTGGCGATGAACATCTTCGAGAACTTCGGTTTCCAGATGGTGGTCGCCACCCCGCTCAAGTCGGTGATGACGCTGGAGCCGTTCATCGGTGGCGCCTGCTTCGTGGAGATCAGCGGCCGTCATGATTCGGGCGTGCTGCTGATCGAATACGACGAGCAGGCCCGGCGCCTGAAGCTGCCCGAGCGCGCGCGCGGCGCTGCGCCCGAGGCGGCGACCGCGCCGCGCTGAGGCCGGC
>JASGDF010000199.1:0-29122 GCA_047607345.1 Pseudomonas sp.
CGCGCCCGTGACCGAAGCGCCGCGCGTGCCTGCCGGCGTGGCGAATCCCGCGCCGGCTCCGTCCGCGCCGCAATCGGCGCCACCACGCGCCGCCGCGAACGACGTGCCGCCGTGGGCCACCGACGATCACCCGGTCGCCGCGCCGGTGGCGCCGCCGTCGCGCCCGGCGATGCCGGAGATGGCGATGGTGCCGCCGCCCGCGCCGTACCCGGCACCGGCGCCGCCCGTCCATGCGCCGGTGGCGGCACCGGCAACGGCCGACGCCATCGCCGACGCCGAGCACTGGCTCGAACTGGTCGCGCGCAGCGGCCTGAACGGACCGTCGCGGCAGCTCGCCGCCAATGCCGCCTTCGTCAGCCACCAGGGCGGCGTGCTGCGCCTGGCGCTGGCGTCCGGCTTCGAATATCTGCAGTCGGAGCGCGCGGTCGGCGATCTCGCCGAGGCGCTCGCGACCCGGCTTGGTTCTGCGCCCAGGATCCTGATCGAGACCGGCGCCGCCGCGGCCGAGACGCTGCACGAGCGCGCCCACCGCCAGCAGGGCGAGCGCCAGGGCGCCGCCGAGCA
The DNA here is from genome assembly GCA_047607345.1 of Pseudomonas sp. Classification (GTDB taxonomy): domain Bacteria; phylum Pseudomonadota; class Gammaproteobacteria; order Xanthomonadales; family Xanthomonadaceae; genus Pseudomonas_S. Next base: position 565 of record JASGDF010000199.1, read on the forward strand.
GGCCTTCATGAACGACCCGAGCGTGCAGCAGCTGATCCAGCAGCACGGCGCGCGCGTGGTTCCCGATTCCATCCGCCCTTACGACGAGTGACACGACGATGCGAGGCAACATCGCCCAACTGATGCAGCAGGCGCAGAAGATGCAGGAGAACCTGCAGCGCGCCCAGGAAGAACTGGCCAAGCTGGAGATCACCGGCAGCGCCGGCGGCGGTATGGTCAGCGTGACCCTGACCGGCGCCAAGGAGTGCCGCAAGGTCCGCATCGACCCGGCCATCCTGTCCGACCAGGAAATGGTCGAGGACCTGGTCGCGGCCGCGTTCAATGACGCCTCCAACAAGGTCGAAGCCGAGTCCAAGACCCGGATGGGGGCGCTGACCGCGGGCATGCCGCTGCCGCCGGGGATGAAACTGCCGTTCTGAGAGCCGTGATTCGTGATTAGTCAGAAGCGGTTCCGCTCTTGCCTTTGCGAATCAAGAATCACGAATCACATGTCCTCCCTGCTCGAACAATTGATCGAGGCCTTCCGCGTGCTGCCTGGTGTGGGCAGCAAGACCGCCCAGCGCATGGCCTACCACGTGCTCGAACGCGAGCGCGATGGCGGGCAGCGGCTGGCCGAGGTGCTGGCGCAGGCGATCGAGCGCGTCGGCCATTGCGTGCAGTGCCGTGACTTCAGCGAGACCGAGGTCTGCGCGATCTGCGCCAACGCCGGCCGCGAGCGCCAGCAGCTGTGCGTGGTGGAATCGCCGGCCGATCGGCTGGCGATCGAGCATGCCACCGGCTACCGCGGGCTGTACTTCATCCTGCAGGGGCGGCTGTCGCCGCTGGACGGGATCGGCCCACGCGAGTTGGGGCTTGATCAGCTCGGTGAGCGCCTGGCGCAGGCCGAGGTGCGCGAGCTGATCATCGCCACCAACGCCACGGTCGAGGGCGAGGCCACCGCGCACTACCTGGCGCAGTTGGCGCGCCAGCACGACGTGCGCCCGAGCCGACTCACCCAGGGCATGCCGCTCGGCGGCGAGCTGGAATACGTCGATCGCGGCACGCTGTCGTATGCGTTCGGTAGTCGTACCGAAATGCCTTGAGGCGGGGATTCAAGATTGAGGCCTGGAGATTTGCAAAAGCAGGAAGCTCTCTCATAGCCTCTCCCGAATCCCGAATCCCGAATCCCGAATCCCGAATCCCGAATCCCGCTCATGACCGACACCCTTTTCGGCAAGATCATCCGTCGCGAAATTCCCGCCACCATCGTCTACGAGGACGATGAGGTGCTGGGCTTCAAGGACATCGCGCCGCAGGCGCCGGTGCATGTGCTGTTCATACCGAAGCGCGAGGTCATCCCGACCCTGGATGACTTGCGTCCCGAACAGGCGCATCTGATCGGCAAGCTGGCGCTGGCCGCGGCCGAGTACGCGCGAGGCGAGGGCCTGGCGCAGGATGGCTATCGGGTGGTGATGAACTGCCGCGATTTCGCCGGGCAGACGGTCTACCACATCCACCTGCACCTGCTGGCCGGCGCGCCGCTGGGCCGCTTCGGCACACCGCAGGCCTAGCGAGCCCCTGAACCCCTTGCAGGAGGGACTTCAGTCCCGAGGGGCTTCACCGGAGAAGCTCCTCGGGACTGAAGTCCCTCCTACAAAAACCTGCCCCGGCAGCGCGGAAACCACAACGCCGCCCGAGGGCGGCGTTGTCGGTCATGCAGAAGCAGGCAGCGCGATCACCACCAACCCCAGCGGCCCCAGCGCGGTCCGCCCCAGCGTGGGCCCCACGGATCCAGCGGACCCCACGGGCCGTACGGGTAGGCCGGCACGACCTCCACGTCGCGCACCACCGGCCACAGGTAGACCACGTCGGCGTCGATCTTCGGCAGGTGGTAGTCGTATTCACCGACACTGGCGTTCTCGTAGCCGACGATGTGGCCGATGAAGGTCACGTCGCGGCCGGGCTCGAACACGGCCGGGTCGTAGAAGCCGGCGCGGCAGGCGACGAAGCGGCCATCGCTGGCGTCGGCCGAACTGGTCTGCGGGCGACCGCTGCCGTCGAGCGGACGTGACAGCAGTTGAAAGCAGGTCTCGCCCTGCGTCGGCCGGGTCTCGATGATGCGCCCGCCCCAGCGCACCTGCGTACCGACGGCGGGTTGGCTGGCCACCGCGTCGCGCGGGCTCACCGTGCTGAATTGTCCTTGCAGCGGCTTGGGTGCGGTGGCGCATGCCGCCAACGACAGCACGGCGGCAAGAGGAAGAATGAAGTGGATCTTCATGGTGAGGCTCCGGTACTCGGGCGATGGCGGTGCAGGTCTTTGACCAGGTCTTTGAGCAGGCGCGGGCGGTCCGTGCCTGCGTCAGCGTAGCGTGCTTCGGTGAAACGTTGGCTGAGTGCAAGCAAGGCCGGGTCGGGGCGCCGCGCGTGGACGCGTCGGGCCCATTGGAGCGCGGGTTCGTGCGGTTTGCGTGTCAGGCCGTGTCGCACATAGCCACGATCAAGCCGGTGCCAGGCACGCAGCAGCGGGTCGCGCTCGCGTTCGCCGCGCGCCAGCAGCCAAGCGATCCAGCCGAGCGCGGCGAGCGCGAAGGCGGCGAACAACGTGATCAGCTGGCCCGGTTCGAGCCGGTCGATGCCGAACGGGCGCAACAGCTTGCTGGCGCTGGGCGTCGAAGGACAGCACCAGCTCGTTCCATTCGCGGCGCAGCCAGTCGCCGACGTCGCCGACGCGCCACTCGGTCGCCGCGTCACCGGCGCCCTGGCCCTGGCCGAGCCGGTCCTCCAGGGTGTCGTAGATGCGCTCGGGCGCGACCGCGGCGGTCGGGTCCACCCGCACCCAGCCACGCCCGGCCAGCCAGACCTCGGCCCAGGCGTGGGCGTGGGCGTCCATGCGCCGCACGATCCAGTAGCCGCCCAGCGGGTTGCGCACGCCGCCGGCATAGCCGGTCACCACGCGCGCCGGGATGCCGGCCGCGCGCATCGCCACCACGAACGCCGAACTGAAGTGCTCGCAGAAACCGGCCTTCTGCTGGAACAGGAACTCGTCGACGCTGTCGTGCCCGGGCAGCGGCGTATCCAGGGTGTAGGCGAACTCGGTGCGGATCCACGCCAGCATGCGCTGCACCACCGCCGCGTCGTCGCTTCCGGCTTGCTGCCGCCATTGCCGGGCCAGCGTGAGCGTGCGCGGGTTGAAGCCGGGCGGCAGGCGCAGCGGCGTGCCGGCGGTGACCGGCCCGGCAGGTCCTCGATCAGCAGGTGCCCACCCGACAGCAGCGCGACGAAGGCCAGCCGCACCTCGTGCCGCTTGCCGAGCAGCAGCGAATTGACCTGGGCCTGCGCGCGCCGCAGCGCGTCGTGCAACGCATCGGTTAGCATTCCCGGGCGAAGCAGTATCGACATCACATTTCCGATGGTTTGAGGGCAAGTGCAGGGGCAATGCAGGGGGAACAGCGCACGCATCGCATCTTCGTGATCCTGTGGACACTGGTGACGGCCGTCAAGTTGCTGATCGCGGCGCGCTTGCCGCTGTTCGTCGACGAGGCGTTCTATTGGCAGGAAGGCCAGCACCTGGCCGCCGCCTATTCCGATCTGCCCGGCATGACCGCCTGGCTGGCGCGGTTGGGGGTGGAGGCCGGCGGCCACCACCTGCTGGCGCTGCGGCTGCCGTTCCTGGCGATCGCCGCGCTGCTGCCATGGTTGGTCGCGCACATTTCCTCGCGTTGGTTCGGCGCGCATGCCGGCTGGCAGGCCGGCTGCCTGACCTTGCTGATGCCGTTGTCGGCCACGCTGGGCATTCTCGCGGTGCCGGATGTGCCGCTGGCGTTGGCCGCGGTGCTGTGCCTGGATGCCGGCGCGCGGCTGTTGCGCGAGGTGGACGCGGCCAGTGCCTTGGAACTGGCGGCCGGCCTGCTGATCGGTGCACTGAGCCACTATCGTTTCGTCGGCGTGATCGGCGTGGGCTTGATCGCGCTGGCGCTGATCCCGCGGGGCCGGGCGGTGCTGCGTGACCCGCGGGTGTGGATGGCGCTGATGATCGGCGCGCTGGCCTGGCTGCCGCTGTTGATCTGGAACTCCGACAACCACGAGGCCGGTCTGCGCTTCCAGTTGCTGGACCGGCATCCATGGCGCTTCCAGTCGGCCGGCGCCTGGTTTCTGGTGGTGCAGGTGCTGCTGGTCACGCCGCTGCTGGCGGTGGCGATGCTGCGCGTGGTGATGGCCGGTATCCGCACTGGCGGCGGTTCGCGCGCGCAGTGGCGTTATTTCGGGTTGCTCGGTGGCGTATCGACACTGGCGATCTTCCTGTTCGGCTTCTTCAGCGACGTCGAACGGATCAGCTTCCACTGGCCGTTGCCGGGTTACCTGGCGCTGCTGGTGGCGGTGCCGCTGATCCTCGGGCGCTGGCCGCGCGGATGGCGGCGCGCGACCTGGGGCCTGGCGCTGCTCGGCACGCTCGGCGCCTACGGCTACTACCTGGCGGTGTCGTTCCCGCAGATCCGTGAACACGCCGCGGGCGAGAAGTACTACCCGCGCAACTTCGCCGGCTGGGAGGCGCTGGCCGGCGCGGTGAAGGCGGAGTTGAAGGAGATGCCGGCCGGCAGCCGGGTGCTGGCGGACAACTTCAAGGTCGGGGCCGAACTCGGTTTCGCGTTGCGCGATCCCGACATCGAGGTGTTGCGGGCACCGCTCAACGGCAAGCACGGGCGCGCCGCGCAACTGGCGCTGTGGAACCTGCTGTCCGATGGTGCTCGCACCGGCCCGCGGTTGTTGGTGCTGTCGCCGAGCGACCAGCGTTACCGCGAGCTGCTGCAGCGCTACCACGACATCTGCGCGATGGTCGGGCCGCTGCCGCCGCCGAGCGCGGTGGTGTCCACCGACCACGGCTTCCAGCGCTTCCTGCTGTTCCGGCTGCCGGCGCGCAAGCCGGCGGGGGCGTGCGTGGCCCCGGCGATGGCCTGGGTGGACGCGCCGCTGCCGAATGCGCGCGTGCATGGGCGCCTGAGCGTCGCCGGCTGGGCGTTCAAGGACGGCGCCGGGCTGGCGCGGGTCGAGGTGCTGGTCGATGGCAAGGTGGCCGCCGAGGCCACCTACGGCAGCGTGCTGGACGTGCGGCCGTACTGGAAGATCTCCACCGATCCGAATCATCCCCGCGTCGGTTTCCAGGCCGATCTCGATGTCGCCGCGCTCGCGCCCGGCACCCATTGGCTCGGCCTGCGCCTGCATGGCAGCGACGGCAGCGTCGAGGACTGGTGGGAGCAGCCGTTCGAGGTCCAGCGGCGCTGATGCCTTCGCTTTCCATCCCGGGTGCCCGCATGGCCATGCCTTCGTCTTCTTCCCCCGCGACCGGACTGCGCGTCGCGGTGATCGTGCCATGCCACAACGAGGCGGCCACGATCGCCAAGGTGGTCGGCGACTTCGCGGCCAGCCTGCCGCAGGCGGTCGTGCACGTGTTCGACAACAACTCCAGCGACGGCACCGCCGAGCGCGCCCACGCGGCAGGCGCGCGGGTGCACCGGGTGTCGCTGCAGGGCAAGGGCAACGTGATCCGGCGCGGTTTCGCCGACATCGAGGCCGACGCCTACGTGCTGGTGGATGGCGACGACACCTACGACGCGGGCGCCGCGCCGCAGCTGCTGCGGCGGCTGCTCGCCGAGCGGCTGGACATGGTCGTCGGCGTGCGCCGCGACCAGGTCCGGGCCGCGTACCGGCCCGGCCACCGCATCGGCAACCTGCTGCTGACGCGGTGCGCGAGCCTGCTGTTCGGCCGCGCCTTCGACGACATGCTGTCCGGCTATCGCGTGTTCTCGCGGCGCTACGTCAAATCGTTCCCCGCCCACGCGCAGGGCTTCGAGATCGAGACCGAACTGGCGGTGCACGCCCTGCAGCTGCGGATGCCGGTGGCCGAGGTGGAGACACGCTATGGCGCGCGTCCGGAGGGCTCGCAGAGCAAGCTCAATACCTGGTGCGATGGCTGGCGCATCCTGGCCACGATTGCCCGGCTGTTCAAGGCCGAGCGTCCGTTGCTGTTCTTTTCGATCGGGTTCGCCGTCTGTTCGCTGCTGTCGGTGGTGCTGGCGATCCCGTTGTTCGAGACCTACGTGCAGACCGGCCTGGTGCCGCGCTTTCCGACCGCGATCCTGTGCGTGGCGCTGGTGCTGGTCGGCTTCCTGCTGCTGGCCTGTGGCCTGATCCTGGATACCGTCACGCGCGGGCGGATCGAAGCCAAGCACCTGGCCTATCTGGCCATTCCTGCGCCGTGCGCCGAGGCCGCGCACGGAGAGCCGGAATGAGCGTACCGGCGGCGCGCGCACGGCGCCTCCGGGCCTGGCGCTGGGGGACACGGCTGCTGCACGGGCTGGACCGCCGCTTCGCGTTCCGTACGCCTGCCAACGCGGCCGCCGCCACGATCGCGGTAGCGCTGATCGGCGGGGTGGTGGCGTTGCTGTTGGGCCAGGATGCGAACTGGGATCTGCGCAATTACCACCTTCACAACGGCTATGCGTGGTTGCACGACCGGCTTGGCCGGGATCTCGCCCCGGCACAGATGCAGAGCTACTTCAGCCCGCTTCTGGATGTGCTGCATTACGGGTTGATGGCGCAGTGGCCGGCGCCGCTGTCCGGGGTTCTGCTGGGCGTGCTGCACGCGCTGCTGTTCGCGCCGCTCGCGGCGATCGGTTGGCAGGTGCTGCGTGGGCAGCCGCAGCGCGAGCGGCTGGTGCCGCTGCTGGCACTGGCCGGTCTGTGCACCGGCGCGTTCCTGTCCGAGTTCGCCGGCAGCATGGCCGACAGCACTACCGCGCTGCCGGTACTGGCGGCGCTGGCACTGGTGCTGCGCGCGCAGTGGCGGCAGGCGACGCGGGGCGGGGCCTGGACGGGCTGGCTATTGGCCGGCCTGCTGCTCGGCCTGGCGGTCTCGCTGAAGCTCACCAATGCGATCTACGCGGTGGCGCTGGCCGCGGCCGGCCTGGCTGGCGGAGGGCGCTGGCCGCGCCGTTTCGGCCGGGTGCTGTTGCTGGCGCTGTCGGCGCTGCTGGTGTTTGCGCTGCTCGCCGGCCCCTGGTACTGGCGGGTCTGGGAGACTTTCGGCAATCCGCTGTTGCCGCAGTTCAACGGGGTGTTCCAGGCGCCGCTCGCCCAGCCGGTCTCGATCGCCGATACCCGCTGGCTGCCGCACGGATGGCTCGAGCGACTGGCCTGGCCGTTGCTGTTCAGCATCGCGCCGTGGCGGGTAAGCGAGATCGCCTTGTTCCAGTCGGTGTGGGCGGTGCTGTACCTGCTGGCCCTGGTGCTGCTGGCGCGCGTGCTGCTGCGGCGTGGCATCGTGGCTTCCGGGCATTTCGAGGGGGTGGTGCCATTGCTGGTGTTCTTCGGCGTGGGATACCTGGCCTGGCAGTGGTTGTTCAGCATCCATCGCTATCTGGTGGTGCTCGAGACGCTGGCGCCGCTGCTGATCTGGGTCGCTTGCCAGTACGCCGTCCCGGCGGCCAGGGCGCGGCTCGTCGCGGCCGGGCTGGTCGCCTGCTGCGCGCTGGTGTCGCTGGGTGGATGGAACGACTGGGGGCACGAGCCATGGGCGCGGCGTGGATTCGTCGTGCAGGCCCCGCCGATGGCGCAGCCTGGTCGTAGCGCGGTGCTGCTGGTCGGCGACGAGCCGCAGTCGTGGCGGATCCCGTTCCTACCGGCCGCCGCGACCTATCTGTCGGTGGCCTCCAACTTTCCGGAGTCCCCGGCCTATGTCGCGCGGGTCGCCGCGCTGCTGGCGCAGCATCCGCAGCGTTACGCGATGCTTCCGGCGACGGTGGATCGCAAGGTGCTGCACGTCGAGAACATGAATGCATGGGCCGTGCGGCTCGGGTTTGCCGATCAGGCCGATTGCCGGGCACTGCGCTGGCTGCTCGCGCACGGCCTGCGCGCCCGGCTGGACGATGCATCCCCTGGCGCCTGCCGGCTGGTGCCGCGCCCGGGCACGACACGCGATCTCGTTGCCGAGGACCGGGCGCTCCAGGCGGCGGCCGGGCAGAAGCTGGCGCGCTACGGGTTGGCGCTGGATGTGGCGTCGTGCCGGCGGCTGTCCTCGTGGATCGGGCAGACCGACTACCCCTACCAGTGGTGCCGGGTGAGCCGGTAGCGCTCGACCTGCCGTAGAGCGGAGCTTGCTCCGCTCTACGGCAGCAGGTAGCCGGCCTCGCGCAGCAGGCCGGCCAGCGCGATCAGCGGCAGGCCGACCAGCGCAGTGGGATCGTCCGCGCGGATCGCCTCGAACAGGCTGATGCCCAGGCCCTCGCACTTGAAGCTGCCGGCGCAGTCCAGCGGTGATTCGGCCTGCACGTAGCGGCTGATCTCGTCGCTGCTCAACGATCGGAAGCGGACCTCGGTGACGTCCAGCATCGACCGTTCCCAGCCGGGCGCCATCAGGTGGAGCGCGGTCAAGAAGCGTACGCTGCGCCCCGACATCGCGGCCAGCTGGGCACATGCGTTCGCCGCATTGCCCGGCTTGCCGAGCGGTACGCCGTCGAGGCCCGCGACCTGGTCGGAACCGATCACGCAGGCATCGTCGCGGTGCGCGGCGATGGCGCGGGCCTTGGCCGCCGCCAGACGCGTGGCCAGTGCGTCGGGTGCCTCGCCCGGCCGCGCCGTCTCATCGACCTCCGGTCGGGCGGTCTCGAACGGCAGCCTCAACCGTTCCAGCAATTGCCGGCGATAGGGCGAGGTGGAGGCGAGAACCAGTTGCATGGACTACCCTGAATGGAAAGTGCGCCAGTGTCGTGCCCCGGACCCGGGATGGGCAACTCCCCAGGCGCAATCAATTGACAGCGGCTGCGCAGGTCCTTAACATTCTGCGGCTTATGTCCGCAAACGTGCCCGAACTGCTGGATGCCTGGCGGATGGTCGCAGCGCGCAGGCGCTTCGACGGCCGCATTCCGCTTGCGCAGATGCAGCGGTTGCGCGGCAGCCTGGTGGATGCCGAAGGCGAGTGCGTCTACGCGCTGGAATTCGGTCGCGACGACCTGCTGGGCGTGGCCTATGTCGAACTGAGCGTCGATACCGAGCTGCCGCTGCAATGCCAGCGCAGCCTGCAGCGTTTTCTGCTGCCGGTAAAGGCTGTGCAGCGGCTGGGGTTGATTCGCGACGAGGCCGAGGAGGCCGCGTTGCCGCCGGATTACGAGCCGCTGCTGGTGCCCGACGACGGCATGCTGCGGACGGCCGATCTGGTCGAGGACGAGCTGGTCCTGGCGGTGCCGGTCGTGCCGGTGGCGCCGGGCAGCGAAGCGGTCGAGGCCGAATGGGTCCCGACCGAGGAAGATCTGGGCAAGGCCAGTCCGTTCGCGGCGCTGGCGGCGCTGAAGAAAAAGCAGTAACGCCGCGGCAACGCAGCGCGGAAGTGAGGGCGCCGGTGCATGACTGTGCGGTGTTCTTGCGAGGGGTGTGGAAGAAAGATTTAAGTCTCCGCGCATGGATGCGCGGCGCTCTTGCGAGGGACTCGCACAAAAGCAATCGAACCTAGTTTGGAGCAATCCCATGGCTGTGCAGAAATCCCGTGTTACCCCGTCCCGCCGCGGACAGCGCCGCTCGCATGACGCCCTGAGCGCCAAGCAGCTGTCGACCGACCCGACCACCGGCGAGATCCACCTGCGCCACCACGTCACTGCCGACGGCTACTACCGCGGCAAGAAGGTCATTCAGACCAAGACCTCGGTCGTCGAAGAAGACTGAGCCGTGGCGCCTGTCGCGTCTGCGACGGGCGGTGCTTGATTCACCGGAGCCGCGCCTTGCGCGGTTCCTGCAACAGGAAATGGTATGAGCAAGCGGGTCTACTCCAGGATCGCGGGCACGGGCAGCTATTTGCCTGAGAAATTGGTGACCAACGACGACTTGGCCAAGATCGTCGACACCAGCGACGAGTGGATCCGCAGCCGTACCGGCATCCGCGAGCGGCACATCGCCGCCGACGACCAGACCACCAGCGATCTCGCCTACGAGGCCGCCGCGCGGGCGCTGGAAGCGGCCGGTGTGCAAGCGTCCGAGCTCGATCTGATCGTGGTCGGCACGACCACGCCGGATCTGGTGTTCCCGTCCACGGCCTGCCTGCTGCAGGCGCGGCTGGGCGCGACCGGCTGCGGCGCGCTTGACGTCAACGCGGCCTGCTCCGGCTTCGTCTATGCGCTGAGCGTGGCCGACAAGTTCATCCGCTCCGGCGATTGCCGGACGGTGCTGGTGGTCGGTGCCGAGACTCTGACCCGGATCGTCGACTGGAGCGATCGCACCACCTGCGTGCTGTTCGGCGATGGTGCCGGCGCGGTGGTGCTGAAGGCCGACCAGGAAACCGGCATCCTCAGTACCCATCTGCATGCCGACGGTAGCAAGAAGGAGCTGCTGTGGGACCCGGCCGGCGTGTCGATCGGTTTCGATCAGGGTGGCAAGATCCAGATGAAGGGCAGCGACGTGTTCAAGTACGCGGTCAAGGCGCTGGACTCGGTCGTGGACGAGACCCTGGCGGCCAACGGCCTGGACAAGCACGACCTGGACTGGTTGATCCCGCATCAGGCCAATCTGCGCATCATCGAAGCCACCGCCAAGCGCCTGGACATGTCGATGGAGCAGGTCGTGGTGACCGTGGACAAGCACGGCAATACATCGTCGGCCTCGGTGCCGCTGGCGCTGGATACGGCGATCCGCTCCGGCCGCGTGCAGCGTGGCCAGTTGCTGCTGCTGGAAGCGTTCGGTGGCGGCTTCACCTGGGGTTCGGCGCTGTTGCGCTATTGATGCCGACGGGCGCATTCGGCGCCCGCTGCCGTCCGGGGCCTTGAGTGCCACCTGACGGCCCTGCAGGAGAGATCTTCATGGCCGAACCCATCGTAATCGACGGGCATCGCGCCTGGCTCAAGCAATACGGCGAAGGCGGCCGCGCAGTGGCGCTGGGCGCGCTGACGTTCGTCTCGCGCCGCATGGGCCTGGATGCATTGCGGCCGCCCCCGCACCGCGGCGGCGATGCCGCGCGCGCGATCGAGGCGCGCCGGCTGGCCGAGCTGCGTTCCCAGGACGTCAACGTGCCGCAGGTGATCGGCCACGGCCATGCCGCGCTGGTGCTCAGCGACAACGGCCGTTCGCTGGCGAGCTGCCTGCGCGAGGCCGACGACGCCGGCCGCGACGTGCTGGTGGCTCGGGCACTGGCGGCGATTGCCGAGGCTCATCGTCACGGCGCTTATTTCGGCCAGCCGCTGCCGCGCAACATGACCTATGACGGCCACGCGATCGGCTTCATCGACTTCGAGGAGGACCCGCTCGAGGTGATGGACCTAGAGCAGGCGCAGGCGCGCGATTGGCTGATGTTCGGCTATGGCGTGGCCGGGTATTACGGTGAGCGGCTCGGCGTGCTGCAGGGCTTGCTGGTGCGGGCGCTGGGCGAGGAGCGTGCGCCGGTGCTGGCGCATGCACACGCGGTGACCGGCCGGCTGCGGCGGCTGGCGCGGTTCGGACTGAGGTTGGGACGCTCGGGGCGCGCGCTGGCGCATTCGATTCTGGTCATCCATGCGGCGACCACGTTCGGGATGCTGCTGGTGGCGACGATCTGCGTGGACTGGTTCGTGGACGGGCAACTGGACATCCTGAGGCCGTTCGCCTGAGGGCGGATTCGAGGTTGGCGAGGTGAAGGAAGTCGCCGAGGGGCTGCTTTTGCGAATCCCCGCCGCGCATCCCGCATACGCGCCAGTACAGACGAACTGCGCCATTCGCCCGTATCATCCCCGCTCGTTTTTCGCAGGCTGACCTTCGCGTGACCGATTCCTCTCTCGCTTTCGTGTTTCCAGGCCAGGGCTCGCAGTCGCTGGGCATGCTGGCCGAGTTGTCGGAGCTGCACCCGGGCGTGCGCGACACCTTCGACGAGGCTTCCGAAGGTGCCGGCGCCGATCTGTGGGCGCTCTCGCAGGGCGGGCCGGAGGAGATGCTCAACCGTACCGAGTACACCCAGCCGGCGCTGCTGGCCGCGGGCGTGGCGGTGTGGCGGCTGTGGCAGGCACAGGCAGACATCCGGCCGGCGCTGCTGGCCGGCCACAGCCTGGGCGAGTACACCGCGCTGGTCGCCGCCGGCGCGCTGACGCTGCGCGACGGCGCGCACCTGGTGCGCGTGCGCGGACAGCTGATGCAGGACGCGGCGCCGGCCGGTGTCGGCGCGATGGCCGCGGTGCTGGGTGCTGAGGATGCGCTGGTGCGCGAGGTCTGCGAGCAGGCCGCCGGCAGCCAGGTGCTGGTCCCGGCCAATTTCAATTCCCCGGGCCAGATCGTGATCGGCGGCGATGCGGCCGCGGTCGATCGCGCCCTGGCGTTGCTGGCCGAGAAGGGGGTGCGCAAGGCGGTCAAGCTGGCGGTCAGCGTGCCCTCGCACACTCCGCTGATGCGCGAGGCGGCCAACCGCCTGGCCGAGACCATGGCCGGGCTGGACTGGCGCGCACCGCAGTTGCCGGTCGTGCAGAACGTCGATGCCCGGGTGCACGACGGCATCGAAGCAATCCGCCAGGCGCTGGTCGAGCAGCTGTACCTGCCGGTGCAGTGGACCGGTTGCGTGCAGGCGCTGGCCGCGCAGGGCGTGACCCGCATCGCCGAGTGCGGGCCGGGCAAGGTCTTGACCGGGCTGGCCAAGCGCATCGACAAGACGCTCGACGCGCGCGCGCTGGGAACCCCGGCCGACTTCGCGGCTGCGCGCGAGGCGTGGTCCGAGCCAAGCTCCATCCTGGGCTGATGCGTCGGCTACCGCATCGGCAGAAGGCGTCCGCGTCTTTTCGACATCCATCGAGGAATCGCACATGAGCAAGTCCCTGCAGGGAGAGATCGCGCTGGTCACCGGCGCCAGTCGCGGCATCGGCGCGGCGATTGCCGACCAATTGGCCGCCGAGGGCGCCACCGTCATCGGCACCGCGACCTCCGCGTCCGGCGCCGCGGCGATCGGCGAACGGCTGGCCGCGCTCGGCGGCCACGGCCGCGAACTGAACGTGACCGATCCGGCCGCGATCGACGCGCTGGTCGAGGAGATCGGAAAGGCGTTCGGCCCGGTCTCGATTCTGGTCAACAACGCCGGCATCACCCGCGACAACCTGCTGATGCGGATGAAGGACGAGGACTGGCAGTCGATCCTGGACACCAACCTCACCAGTGTCTACCGCACCTCCAAGGCAGTGCTGCGCGGCATGATGAAGGCGCGCAAGGGTCGTATCATCAACATCGCCTCGGTGGTCGGCGTCACCGGCAATCCGGGCCAGACCAACTACGCCGCAGCCAAGGCCGGGATCATCGCGTTCTCCAAGTCGCTGGCCAAGGAGATCGGCTCGCGCGGTGTCACCGTCAACGTGGTCGCGCCGGGCTTCATCGACACCGACATGACCAAGGCGTTGCCCGAGGAGGCGCGTGCCGCGCTGCTCGGCCAGATCGCCCTGGGCCACCTCGGCGAGCCTGCCGACATCGCCGGCGCGGTGGCGTTTCTGGCCGGACCGTCGGCCAGGTACATCACCGGCGAAACCCTGCACGTCAACGGCGGTATGTACATGCCGTGACCCGCAGTCGCCGGGATGGCGCTGCAAGTGATTGATCCGATGGGCGTTTGTGGGCATTCATCGTCCCGTCGGTTTCCACTACACTATTCAGCGCGGCCATCGCAGCCCGATGGCGTTTTGTGAGTCCCCACAGGAGCACCGCACCCCGATGCGGGATCCTTCATCTTGATCCACCACTACTCCATCTGGAGCGATACCCAATGAGCACCATCGAAGAACGCGTCAAGAAAATCGTCATCGAGCAGCTTGGCGTCAAGGAAGAGGAAGTCACCAACAGTGCATCGTTCGTCGATGATCTGGGCGCCGACTCCCTGGATACCGTCGAGCTGGTGATGGCGCTCGAGGAAGAATTCGAGTGCGAGATCCCGGACGAAGAGGCCGAGAAGATCACCTCGGTCCAGCAGGCGATCGACTACGTCAAGGCGCACGTCAAGAGCTGATGCTCGCGCTTGCCGCGGGCACGAGCCTGGCTTGGCCCGCGACAACCCATGGGGCCGCTGATGCGGCCCTGTGTTTTTGAATCAGTGCAGATTCAAATCCGGCGCAGGGAAGCGTCGCGCTGTTGCGAGGGATTCGCACGTCTATACCCCGGCCGATGGATGGGTCGTGCTCTTGCGATGGATTCGCGCTTTCGCACCGTGGTGAGGAGATCGGAATGAGTCGTCGCGTCGTCGTTACCGGCATGGGCATCGTGTCGCCGCTGGGCAATGACCTGGCCAGCAGCTGGGACGGCATCATCCAGGGCCGCTCGGGCATCGGCCCGATCACGCAGATCGATGCCTCGCAGTTCACCACACGCATCGCCGGCGAGATCAAGGATTTCGACCCCACCCGGTTCGTGTCCCTGAAGGACGCGAAGAAGATGGATTCCTTCATCCACTACGGCGTCGGCGCCTCGTTCATGGCGCTGGACGACGCCGGGCTGGAGATCACCGAGGCCAATGCCGAGCGCATCGGCGCGATCCTCGGCTCGGGCATCGGCGGCCTGCTCGGGATCGAGGAGCAGACGGTCAAGTTCCATGAGGGCGGGGCGCGCAAGATCTCCCCGTTCTACGTGCCCAGCACGATCATCAACATGCTTCCCGGCCAGGTCAGCCTGATCAAGGGCATCAAGGGGCCGACGTTCTCGTCGGTCTCGGCCTGCGCCACCTCCAACCATTCGATCGGCACCGCGATGCGGATGATCCAGCACGGCGACGCCGACGTGATGCTCGCGGGCGGCGCCGAGCGCGGTTCCTCGCCGACCGCGGTCGGCGGCTTCTGCGCGATGAAGGCGATGTCCACCCGCAACGACGACCCGGCCAGGGCCTCGCGGCCGTGGGACAAGGATCACGACGGCTTCGTGCTGGGCGACGGCGCCGGGGTGCTGGTGCTGGAGGAATACGAGCACGCCAAGGCTCGCGGCGCGCGCATCTACGCCGAGCTGGCCGGCTTCGGCGCCAGTTCCGACGCGTTCCACATGACTGCCCCGAGCGAGGACGGCGAGGGCGCCGCGCGCAGCATGCGCGCCGCGCTGCGTGATGCCGGCTTGAACCCCGAGCAGGTCGATTACCTCAACGCGCACGGCACCTCCACTCCGCTCGGCGACCTCGCCGAGACCCTGGCGATGAAACGCGCGCTGGGCGAGCACGCCTACAAGGCGATGGTCAGCTCGACCAAGTCGATGACCGGCCACCTGCTCGGCGCGGCCGGCGGGGTGGAGGCGATCTTCTCGGTGATGGCGATCCATACCGGCGTGATCCCGCCGACCATCAACCTGGACGAGCCGGCCGAGGGCTGCGACCTGGACTACGTGCCGAACGTGGCGCGCGAGAAGCGGATCGACGTGGCGATGTCCAACGGCTTCGGCTTCGGCGGGACCAACGGCACGCTGGTGTTCAGGCGCCTCTGATCCGAGGTTCAGACCCAGACCAAGGGCCCCCGGTCCCTCCGGGAGAAGGACCAAGGCCCGCCGTGTGTTGCATTTCCCTCCCAGGCCGATGACGCTGATCAGATCCCTGCGCGCGGACCTCGACCTGCTGGCGCTGCACCGGTTCGCGCCACAGCGCTATCCGGCATTGTTCGAATCCACGGCGTCCGGCACGGTGCACGGGCGCTGGGACCTGCTGTTGATGGGCGATGGTCGCGGCCTGCGGCTGGATGTGGATGGCCGGGTGCGCGACCTGCGCGGCGAAGTGCTTGCCGGTGACTTTCTGGAGGCCCTCGATGCCGCATGGCGCGCGGAGTGGGTCGAGCCTGCCGCAACGCCCGATGCGCCGCCGTTCCGGGGCGGCTGGGCGTTGCTGCTGGACTACGAACTGGCTGCGCAGGTCGAGCCGGTGCTGGCGCTGCCGAGGCGCGCCGATGGCCTGCCCGCCGCGCTGGCGTTGCGTTGTCCGGCTGCGGTGCTGCGCGACCGGCGCAGTGGCGCGTGCTTCGCGGTGGCCGAGTCCGGACATGCCGGATTGCTCGAATGCATCGCGGCCGATGCCGAGGCCGCACTTTCGCTGGTTTCCCTTCCGGCCTGGGAGGCGCCGGTCGCCGTCGACGAGGATGCGCCAGCACGCTTCACCGACGGCGTGGAGCAAGTGCTGGACTACTTGCGGGCCGGGGATGTGTTCCAGGCCAACATCTCGCGTGGCTGGCAGGCGGGCTTTGCTGCCGCACTGGATCCGGCGGCGCTGCACGCGCGCCTGCGCGTGGCCAACCCGGCGCCGTTCGCCGGGCTGTTCGTCGCGCAGGGACGGGCGGTGGTCAGCTCCTCGCCGGAGCGGCTGGTGTCGGTGCGCGTCGAGCGCGTCGAGACCCGGCCGATCGCCGGCACCCGGCCACGCTTCGCCGGTGATGACGAGGCCGCGCGCATCCGCGAGCTGGTCGGACATCCCAAGGAGCGCGCCGAGCATGTGATGCTGATCGACCTGGAGCGCAACGACCTGGGCCGGGTCTGCGCGCCGGGCACGGTCGAGGTCGATGAGCTGATGACGGTGGAGAGCTACGCGCACGTGCACCACATCGTCAGCAACGTGCGCGGCCGGCTGCGTGCCGGCACCACGCCGGGCGAGGTAGTCCGCGCGGTGTTTCCCGGCGGGACCATCACCGGCTGCCCCAAGGTGCGCTGCATGCAGGTCATTGCCGAGCTGGAGCAGGAGGCGCGCGGAGCCTATACCGGTGCGTTCGGCTGGCTGAACCGTGACGGCGACCTGGACCTGAACATCCTGATCCGCACCGCGGAGGTGGCTGGCGCGCAGCTGCGCTTCCGCACCGGCGCGGGGATCGTGGTCGATTCGGTGCCCGAGCGCGAGCTGGAGGAGACCCGGGCCAAGGCGCGCGGCCTGCTGCGTGCGCTGGAGCAGGGATAGGAACGGCTCCGGATCACTTGGGGCCATTGCTTGCGATGGGCATTCCCTTGCTAGTCCCCGTACATGGAATGCGGTGTTCTCGCGAGGGGGCGCATGAAAGCCTCGTCGCGGCTGAAGCCGCTCCCACAAGGTATCCTGCGCGGCGCGGAAATATCGACGAGGGCGCTGTGGCGGCAGGTTGCAAACGAGGTTGTCTCACCGGACTGGTGGCGTCGCTGGCGCTGGTCCTGTTGTGCGCGGGTGCGGCAGCCTGGCTGTGGCAGCGCTACCAGGCGTTCGCGGTGACGCCACTGCAGGTGGCGCAGCCGAGCGTGGTGGTCGCTTCCGGTGATTCGTTCCAGGCCGTGCTGCGCAAGCTGCGCCAGGCTGGCGTGCAGGGGGGGACTGATATCGAGTGGCAGTTGCTGGCACGGCAGGTCGATGCCGCCGGCAGGATCAAGGTCGGCGAGTACGCGCTGTCGTCGGCCTTGTCGCCGCGCGAGCTGTTGCTGCGGATGCGCCAGGGCAGGGTGGTCCAGTACCGTTTCACCCTGGTCGAGGGCTGGAACGTCCGCCAGCTGCGCGCCGCGCTCGATGCCGCCCAGCCGCTGCGGCACGAGACCACGGACTTGGACGATGCCGCGCTGATGACCCGGCTCGGCTTCCCTGGCCAGCACCCGGAAGGACGTTTCCTGCCGGAGACCTATCTTTACCAGCGCGGCGATTCCGACCTGGACCTGCTGCGCCGCGCGCACGCGGCGATGGCCAAGGCACTGGACGCGGCCTGGCAGCAGCGCGGCGCCGACCTGCCGCTGACCACACCCGAGCAGGCGCTGATCCTGGCCTCGATCGTCGAGAAGGAGACCGGCCTGGCGACTGAGCGACCGCAGATCGCCGGCGTATTCGCACGCCGGCTCCGGCTCGGCATGAAGCTGCAGACCGATCCGACCGTGATCTACGGGCTCGGCAGTGGCTACGACGGCAACATCCGCAGGCGCGACCTGGAAACCGACACGCCGTACAACACCTACACGCGCGCCGGCCTTCCGCCGACGCCGATCGCGATGCCCGGGCGCGCCGCGCTGCTGGCCGCGGTGAAGCCGGCCGATGGGCAGGCGCTGTATTTCGTCGCGGCCGGCGATGGCAGCGGCGCGCATGTGTTTTCCGATAGTTACGAGCAGCATACCGCCGCGGTTGCGCGCTACCTGCAGCGGCTGCGTCAGTCGCCGCCGGCCGGGGTGGCCAGGCCATGAGTTCCGCATTGCTCAGGCATCCGCGCTTCATCAGCCTGGAGGGGGGCGAAGGCGCTGGCAAGACCACCGCGATCAACGCGATTCGCGACTGGCTGGTGCGCCACGGCCACGAGGTCGTGCTGACCCGTGAGCCGGGTGGCACGCCGCTGGCCGAGCGCGTGCGTGGCTTGTTGCTGGACAAGGGCGCGGACGCCGAGCCGTTATGGCCGCAGACCGAACTGCTGCTGGTGTTCGCCGCGCGCGCGCAGCACGTGCGCGAGGTGATCGGCCCGGCGCTGCAGCGCGGCGCGTTCGTGGTCAGCGACCGCTTCACCGATTCCAGCTACGCCTATCAGGGTGATGGCCGCGGCCTGGACCGCGCCTGGATCGCCGAACTGGAGCGGCGCGCGGTCGGGATCGAGCCGGGCATGACTCTGCTGCTCGACCTCGACGTCAAGGTCGGACGGGCCCGCACCAGCGGGCGCGATCCGTGTCCGGACCGGATCGAGAGTGAACACGACGATTTCTTCGAGCGCGTGCGTGCCGGCTTCCGCCGGCGCGCCGACGAGCATCCGGAGCGCTTCCGCGTGATCGATGCCGGGCAGGGGCCGCTGGAGGTCGCGCAGGCAGTCGCCGAGGCGGTTGCCCGATTCGTGCAGGGAGCCGTCGAATGAGCGCTTTCTCGCCCTGGCAGCAGCGTGCCTACGACCAGACCGTGGCCGCACTCGATGCCGGTCGCCTCGGTCACGGCCTGCTGATCTGCGGTCCGAGCGGACTGGGCAAGCGCGAGGTCGCGCTGAAGCTGGCCGAGCATGTGCTTGCCGGGGGTGGGGACCCGAAGGCCAATCAGCGCGCCTTGCAACTGATTGCCGCCGGCACCCATCCGGACCTGCAGCGGGTATCGTTCATCCCGAATCGTACCGGCGACAAGCTGCGCACCGAGATCGTCATCGAACAGGTGCGCGAAATCTCGCAGAAACTTGCGCTGACGCCACAGTACGGCATCGCGCAGGTAGTGATCGTCGATCCGGCCGACGCGATCAATCGCGCCGCCTGCAACGCGTTGCTGAAGACCCTGGAGGAGCCGGCGCCCGGTCGCTACCTGTGGCTGGTCAGCGCGCACCCAGCACGGCTGCCGGCGACGATCCGCAGTCGCTGCCAGCGGCTGGAGTTCAAGCTGCCGTCGGCGCACGAGGCGCTGGCGTGGTTGCTTGCACAGGGCTTCGCCGAGGCGATGGCCCGGCAGGCGCTGGATGCCGCGCGTGGCCATCCAGGCCTGGCCGCGGAATGGCTGCGCGGCGATGGATTGGAATTGCGCCGGCAGGTGGCTTCGGACCTGGAGCAACTCGGCGCGGGTCGTACCAGCCCGGTGGAAGTCGCCCTGCGCTGGACCAGCGACGAGCGGGCCGAACAGCGCCTGGGCCATGCCGCCGATCTGGTGCTGGCGCAAGCCGCGGCTGGCTTGACCGATCCTGCGCGCTTGCACAGGCTTGCGGCCTGGTTCGATGCCGCCAACCGCACGCGCGAACTGCTGCGCACTACGGTGCGTGCCGACCTGGCCGTGGCCGAGTTGCTGCTTGCCTGGCGTGACGCGGATCGCGCCATTCGTAAAGAGGGGAGCGCATGAGTGCGATGAGTGGACGCCAGGGCATCCTGTCGCTGGCGATCAAGGACAAAACGGCGTTGTACGGCGCCTACATGCCGTTCATGAAGAACGGGGGCATCTTCGTGCCGACGCCGAAGCGTTACTTTCTCGGTGACGAAGTGTTCCTGCTGTTGACCTTGCCCGAGTCCAGCGAGCGCCTGCCGGTGGCAGGCAAGGTGGTGTGGACCACGCCTGCCGGCGCACAGGGCAACCGCGCCGCCGGTATCGGCGTGCACTTGCCGGACGGTCGCGAAGGCGAGGCGATCCGCAGCCGCATCGAAACGCTGTTGGCCGGCCTGCTCAATTCCGATAAGCCAACCTACACGTTGTGAAGGCCGTTGACGCGGGCCGCAGTTGCTATATAATGTGCGGCTCGCGACACACCGGGCGGTTAGCTCAGCGGTAGAGCATTGCCTTCACACGGCAAGGGTCGCAGGTTCGAACCCTGCACCGCCCACCATCGATCTGACACGCTAGTTCCAGACGAGTGTCTGAAGCATTGAAAAGGCCGGCTTCCAAGCCGGCCTTTTTGCTTGGTCGGCATTGGCGGCGCCGGGCGTGCCCGGTCGGGAAAGTTCGCCGTTATAGATGATCTCAGGGCGGCGCTTGGACGACGCGGGTTGCTGTTCCTGCGTAGTGGGGGCATCGCTTGGTGTCGATTCGACCGTGTGCCCGACGGATGCCAACTACGTGCCAACGCCAGGGGCGAGCCCGGTGTAGCGTGCCCGTGGCCGGATCAACTTGCCCAGCGCCTGCTGTTCCAGTGCGTGCGCCAGCCAGCCGGTCAGGCGGGCGCTGGCGAACATCACCAGTGCGTGCGCGGCGGGCAGGTCGTGGACGAAGCAGGTCGCGGCCAGCATGCAGTCGATGTTGGGCTGCTGGCCGCTGCTTTCCCGGGCGGCGGCGATCACCGCCTCGACGTGGCGCATCTGCGGCGTATCGCCGCGCAGTTCGCGCAGCAGACGCAGTACTTCGGCGGCACGCGGGTCGCCATCGGGGTAGAGCAGGTGGTTGAAGCCGGGCAGATCGTCGCCGCGCCGCCAGCGCTCGGTGATGAAGGGGCCGGGCGAGCCGGCGTCGCGTGCGTCGCGCAGCAGCGCGTGGGCGCGAGCAGTGGCGCCGCCGTGGCGCGGGCCGGACAGCGCGGCCAGGCCGGCACTGACGGTGGCGTGCAGGTGCGCGCCGGTCGAGGCGACCACGCGTGCGGCAAATGCGGACACGTTCAGTTCGTGGTCGGCGCACAGCACCAGCGCGGCGCGTACCAGATCGGCGAAGGCCGCATCGCCTGGGCGCCAGGTATCGGCGAGCAGGCGGTGTACCGGGCGCGCGTCGGGCCGGGTGCCGACCAGCAGTGCGGCGTTCTGTCGCAGCAGCATCGCCGCGACTTCGCGCCGTATCGGCGCGGCGGCGTTGAGTGACTGGGGCTGCTCCAGCGCCAGCAGCGGGATGCAGGCCATCGTGCGTTCCAACGGGGGCAGCGAGCCGTCCAGCGCCACCGTGGCGATCCGTTCCGGCCATTGCGGCGGCGCGGGCATCGCGAACGGATCGTGCTCCTCGCATTCCCACAGTCGTCGGGCGATGTCCTCCAGCGTGGCGCCTTCGCGCACCGCCGCCACCGCCGAATGGCCGCGGTAGTAGGGGGCGTCGGGGCGGATCAGCGAGATCCGTGTCTCCAGCACCGGCAGGCCGCGATCCAGGCTCTGCGCAGCGCCGACCGCGGCACCGCGGCCGGCGCGCTTGCGCTGCGCGAGCCGTTCGACCTCCGCGCGCAGGTAGACCCGGTTGCGCAGGTTCGGTCCGGGGCGCGAGGTCAGCAGGCCACGGCTGACGTAGGCGTACAGCGTGGCGGTGCTGATACGCAGCAACGCGCAGGCTTCGGCGGCGGGGATCAGTTCGCGATCGGGGTGGGGAGGTGGGCTCGACATGAAATTAGTTGATTTATTTAATCAAGATTGATCAACAGGTCTGATGGTGCCACATTGGGAGCCATCGCGGAACCGGCCAGTAACGGTCTTCCGCCCAGACCAGGAGCTTGTCATGAGTCTTTCCCCCGCCGGTACGCCGGCTTCTCCGGGAGCGGCGTTCCGCGCCGCGCTGGCCGCCGAGTCGCCGTTGCAGGTGATCGGTGCGATCAACGCCAACCACGCGTTGCTGGCCCAACGCGCCGGCTACCGGGCGCTCTACCTGTCCGGCGGCGGTGTCGCGGCCGGCTCGCTTGGGCTGCCGGACCTGGGCATCAACACGCTGGAGGACGTGTTGATCGACGTGCGCCGGATCACCGACGTGTGCGAGCTGCCGCTGCTGGTCGATATCGATACTGGCTTCGGCCCGAGCGCGTTCAACATCGAGCGCACGATCAAGAGCCTGATCAAGGCCGGCGCCGCCGCCTGCCACATCGAGGACCAGGTCGGGGCCAAGCGCTGCGGGCACCGCCCGGGCAAGGAGATCGTCGCGAAGGGCGAGATGGTCGACCGGGTCAAGGCCGCCGCCGATGCGAAGACCGATCCGGACTTCTTCCTGATCGCGCGCACCGACGCGATCCAGGTGGAGGGCGTGGACGCGGCGATCGAGCGCGCGCTGGCCTGCGTGGAGGCCGGCGCCGACGGCATCTTCGCCGAGGCGGCCTATGACCTGGACACCTATCGTCGCTTCGTCGATGCGGTGAAGGTGCCGGTGCTGGCCAACATCACCGAGTTCGGCAAGACCCCGCTGTTCAGTCGCGACGAGTTGGCCTCGGCGGGCGTGGCGATCCAGCTGTTCCCGCTGTCGGCGTTCCGCGCCGCCAACAGGGCCGCCGAGCAGGTCTACGCCGCGATCCGCCGCGACGGTCACCAGAAGGCGGTAGTGGACACGATGCAGACCCGCGAGGAGCTGTACGAGCGCATCGGCTACCACGCCTTCGAGCAGCGGCTCGACGCGCTGTTCGAGCGGAACTGAGTTCCGCCCCGCCCCTACTGGGAGCGGGGTGCATGGCACAACCAGAGGATACCCAGATGAGCGAGACCACCACCGTCGCATTCAAGCCGAAGAAATCCGTCGCGCTGAGCGGCACCGCCGCCGGCAACACCGCGCTGTGTACGGTCGGCCGCAGCGGCAACGACCTGCACTATCGCGGCTACGACATCCTCGACCTGGCCACCGCCAGCGAGTTCGAGGAAATCGCCTACCTGCTGGTGCATGGCAAGCTGCCCAACCCGGCCGAGTTGCGCGGCTACAAGGCCAAGCTGAAATCGCTGCGCGGGATCCCGGCGGCGGTCAAGGCGGCGCTGGAGGAACTGCCGCCGTCGGCGCACCCGATGGACGTGCTGCGCACCGGCGTGTCGGTGCTGGGCTGCGTGCAGCCGGAGAAGGACGATCACAAT
This sequence comes from Pseudomonas sp., assembly GCA_047607345.1. Classification (GTDB taxonomy): domain Bacteria; phylum Pseudomonadota; class Gammaproteobacteria; order Xanthomonadales; family Xanthomonadaceae; genus Pseudomonas_S. Next base: position 23,641 of record JASGDF010000199.1, read on the forward strand.
CATCCCGGCGCGCGAGACATCGCCGACAAGCTGATCGCCAGCCTCGGCTCGATCCTGCTGTACTGGTACCACTGGAGCCACAACGGCCGCGCGATCGACGTGGAGACCGACGACGATTCGATCGGCGGGCACTTCCTGCACCTGCTGCACGGGGTGGAACCTGGCGAATCCTGGGTCAAGGCGATGCACACCAGCCTGATCCTGTACGCCGAGCACGAGTTCAATGCCTCGACTTTCGCCAGCCGGGTCATCGCCGGTACCGGCAGCGACATCTATAGCGCCATCGTCGGCGGCATCGGCGCGCTGCGCGGGCCCAAGCACGGTGGCGCCAACGAGGTCGCCTTCGAGGTGCAGAAGCGCTACGACACGCCCGACGAGGCCGAGGCCGACATCAAGGCGCGGGTGGAGCGCAAGGAGGTCGTGATCGGCTTCGGCCATCCGGTCTACACGGTATCGGACCCGCGTAACAAGGTCATCAAGGACGTTGCGCGCCAGCTCTCGGACGAGCAGGGAAGCAGGAAGATGTACGACATCGCCGAGCGCCTGGAGACGGTGATGTGGGATATCAAGAAGATGTTCCCGAACCTGGACTGGTTCAGCGCGGTCAGCTACCACATGATGGGCGTGCCGACCGCGATGTTCACGCCGCTGTTCGTGATCGCGCGCACCGCCGGCTGGAGCGCGCACATCATCGAGCAGCGCATCGACGGCAAGATCATCCGCCCGAGCGCGAACTACACCGGCCCGGAGGATCGCGCGTTCGTGCCGCTGGACAAACGCGTTTGATCCTTCGCTCCGTCATCCCTGCGCAGGCGGGGATCCAGCGTCTTGAAGTCACTGGGTCTCCGCCTGCGCGGGGACGACGGTCTGCATGCTCGCCACCTCGTCTCCGAAGCCAGCCATGAACAGCCAATTCCGCAAGCCGCTGCCCGGTACCGACCTGGACTATTTCGACGCCCGCGCCGCGGTCGACGCGATCCGGCCCGGCGCCTGGGACACGCTGCCCTATACCTCGCGCGTGCTCGCCGAGAACCTGGTGCGCCGCTGCGACCCGGTCGCATTGACCGATGCGCTGAAACAGCTGATCGAGCGCCGCCGCGACCTGGATTTCCCGTGGTTCCCGGCGCGCGTGGTCTGCCACGACATCCTCGGCCAGACCGCGCTGGTGGACCTGGCCGGGTTGCGCGACGCGATCGCCGACAAGGGCGGCGATCCGGCCAAGGTCAACCCGGTGGTGCCGGTGCAGCTGATCGTCGATCACTCGCTGGCGGTGGAGTGCGGCGGCTACGATCCCGACGCGTTTGCCAAGAACCGCGCGATCGAGGACCGCCGCAACGAGGACCGCTTCCACTTCATCGAGTGGACCCGGCACGCGTTCGGCAATGTCGAGGTGATCCCGCCGGGCAACGGGATCATGCACCAGATCAACCTGGAGAAGATGTCGCCGGTGATCCAGGTGCAGGGCGGCGTGGCGTTCCCGGATACCTGCGTCGGCACCGACAGCCACACCCCGCACGTCGACGCGCTCGGCGTGATCGCGGTCGGCGTCGGCGGGCTGGAGGCGGAGAACGTGATGCTCGGCCGCGCCTCGTGGATGCGCCTGCCGGATATCGTCGGGGTCGAGCTGGCCGGCCGGCCGGGGCCGGGCATCACCTGCACCGACATCGTGCTGGCGCTGACCGAGTTCCTGCGCCGGCAGAAGGTGGTCGGGGCCTGGCTGGAGTTCTTCGGCGAAGGCGCGACCGCGTTGACCATCGGCGACCGCGCGACGATCTCCAACATGTGCCCGGAATACGGCGCGACCGCGGCGATGTTCCACATCGACGCGCAGACGCTGGACTACCTGCGCCTGACCGGTCGCGAGCAGCGGCAGGTCGCGCTGGTCGAGACCTACGCGAAGACCGCCGGGCTGTGGGCCGACGCGCTGTCGGCCGCGCAATACGAGCGCGTGCTGCGTTTCGACCTGTCCAGCGTCACCCGCAACCTGGCCGGGCCGTCCAACCCGCATGCGCGCGTGGCGACCAGCGAGCTGGCCGAGCGCGGCATCGCCACCGGGCTGGACCAGGCGCGCGAGCAGGAGGCCGCCGGGCTGATGCCGGACGGCGCGGTGATCATCGCCGCGATCACTAGCTGCACCAATACCTCCAATCCACGCAACGTGATCGCCGCCGCGCTGCTGGCGCGCAACGCCAACCGGCTCGGGCTGGTGCGCAAGCCGTGGGTGAAGTCCTCGCTGGCGCCCGGTTCGCGCGCGGTGCAGCTGTACCTGCGTGAAGCCGGGCTGGAGACGGAGCTGGAGCGGCTCGGCTTCGGCATCGTCGCCTTCGCCTGCACCACCTGCAACGGCATGAGCGGCGCGCTCGATCCGGCGATCCAGCGCGAGATCGTCGAGCGCGACCTGTACGCGGTGGCGGTGCTGTCGGGCAACCGCAACTTCGACGGCCGCATCCATCCCTACGCCAAGCAGGCGTTCCTGGCCTCGCCACCGCTGGTGGTGGCCTATGCGATCGCCGGCACGATCCGCTTCGACATCGAGAAGGACGTGCTGGCGGTGGTGGACGGCCGGGAGATCCGGCTCAAGGACCTCTGGCCGAGTGACGCCGAGATCGAGGCGGTGGTGAAGGCCGCGGTCAAGCCCGAGCAGTTCCGCAAGGTCTACGGGCCGATGTTCGACGTGCGCGTCGAGCACGGCGGCAAGGCCAGCCCGCTGTACGACTGGCGGCCGCGCAGCACCTACATCCGCCGTCCGCCGTACTGGGAGGGGGCACTGGCCGGCGCGCGCACGCTGCGCGGCATGCGGCCGCTGGCGCTGCTCGGCGACAACATCACCACCGACCACCTCTCGCCGTCCAACGCGATCCTGCCGGGCAGCGCCGCCGGCGAATACCTGGCGAAGATGGACCTGCCCGAGGAGGACTTCAATTCCTACGCGACCCACCGCGGCGACCATCTCACCGCGCAGCGCGCGACCTTCGCCAACCCCAAGCTGTTCAACGAGATGGTGCGCGACGCCGACGGCAAGGTGCGCCAGGGCTCGCTGGCGCGGGTCGAGCCGGATGGGACGGTGATGCGGATGTGGGAGGCGATCGAGACCTACATGCAGCGCAGCCAGCCGCTGATCATCATTGCCGGCGCTGACTACGGCCAGGGCAGCTCGCGCGACTGGGCGGCCAAGGGCGTGCGCCTGGCGGGCGTGGAGGCGATCGTCGCTGAGGGCTTCGAGCGCATCCACCGTACCAACCTGATCGGCATGGGTGTGCTGCCGCTGGAGTTCAAGCCGGGCACGGACCGCAGGACGCTGGCGCTGGACGGTACCGAGACCTTCGACGTGCTCGGTGAGCGCCGGCCGCGTGCCGAGCTGACCCTGGTGGTGCGGCGTGCCGACGGCGAAACCGTGCAGGTCCCGGTGACCTGCCGGCTGGACTCGGACGAGGAGGTCTCGATCTACGAAGCCGGCGGCGTGCTGCAGCGCTTCGCGCAGGATTTCCTGGAGTTGGCGCAGGCGGAGGATGCGGCGTGAGCGGTGCCAGCCGTGCTTGCGGGGCGTGGTGGCCGGCGCTAGGCTGGGGATGACAAACTTTGCCAATGGAGGCCGCGATGGCCACGATGAACATCTCCCTGCCCGATGACCTGAAGGCGTTCGTCGATGCCCAGGTGGCGGAGCACGCCTACGGCTCGACCAGCGAGTACCTGCGCGAACTGATCCGCAAGCAGCGTGACGTGGAGAAGCTGCGCGCGATGTTGCTGGAAGGCGCCAACTCAGGACCGGGCCGCCCGGTCGATACCGCCTTCTTTTCGGAACTGCGTGACCTGGCCAAAGGCCGGGATGCAACGTGACGGATAAGCCGGTCCGGATCCTGCCGCAGGCGGAGCACGATCTACGCAAGGCGACGGTGTGGTACCGAGACCAAGGAGGCGAGGGGCTGGCATTGAAGTGGGCGGATGCGGTGGCGGCAGCGCTGCGTCACGTAGGCGGCTATCCCCGGACCGGAGGCTCGCGCTATGCCGTAGCCCTGCAACTCGATGGCTTGCGCTTCTGGCCGATCCAGAAATTTCCGTACCTGATCTTCTATATCGAGCGTGACACACACCTGGACGTCTGGCGCGTACTGCACGCCCAGCGCGACATCCCCGCATGGATGGGCGATGCGCCCGGCCCAACTGTCCTGTGAGCGAACACGAGCCAGCACGATGACCCGTCTCCCCCAACTCCGCATCCCCGCCACCTACCTGCGCGGCGGCACCTCCAAGGGCGTGTTCTTCCGCCTGCAGGACCTGCCGGAGGCGGCGCAGTCGCCGGGGCCGGCGCGCGACGCGCTGCTGCTGCGGGTGATCGGCTCGCCCGATCCCTACGGCAAGCAGATCGACGGCATGGGCGGGGCCACCTCGAGCACCAGCAAGGCGGTGATCGTGGCCAGCAGCGCGCGGCCGGGCTTCGACGTGGACTACCTGTTCGGGCAGGTGTCGATCGACAGCCCGTTCGTCGATTGGTCGGGCAACTGCGGCAACCTGTCGGCGGCGGTGGGGCCGTTCGCGATTGCCGGCGGGCTGGTCGATCCGGCGCGGATACCGCACGACGGCGTGTGCACGGTGCGCATCTGGCAGGCCAACATCGGCAAGGCCATCGTCGCGCAGGTGCCGATCGCCGACGGGCAGGTGCAGGAGACCGGCGACTTCGAACTGGATGGGGTGACGTTCCCGGCGGCGGAGGTGCGGCTGGAATTCCTCGATCCGGCCGACGATGGTGAAGGCGAGGGCGGGGCGATGTTTCCGACCGATCAACTGGTGGACACGCTGGAGGTGCCGGGCGTCGGCACCCTGAAGGCGACGCTGATCAACGCCGGCATCCCGACGATCTTCGTCGACGCGGCCGACATCGGCTACACCGGCAGCGAGCTGCAGGACGCGATCAACGGCGATCCGCAGGCGCTGGCGAGATTCGAGGCGATCCGCGCGCACGGCGCGGTGCGGATGGGGCTGATCGCCGATGTCGCCGAGGCCGCCCGGCGCCAGCACACGCCGAAGCTGGCGTTCGTCGCGCCTGCGGAAAGCTACGTGGCGTCCAGCGGCAAGCGCGTGGACGCCGATGAGATCGACCTGCGGGTGCGGGCGATGTCGATGGGCAAGCTGCACCACGCGATGATGGGTACCGCGGCGGTGGCGATCGGCACCGCCGCGGCGATTCCCGGCACGCTGGTCAACCTGGCCGCGGGCGGCGGCGCGCGCGACGCGGTGCGCTTCGGGCATCCCTCCGGCACGCTGCGGGTCGGTGCCGAGGCACGCCTGGTGGAGGGGCAGTGGCAAGTGACCAAGGCGGTCATGAGCCGCAGCGCCCGGGTGTTGATGGAGGGCTGGGTGCGGGTGCCGGGCGAGGTGCTGCCGGGCGCGTGATCCTGGCCGGCCCGCACGATCGGTCTTCCCCTGTGGGAGGGACTTCAGTCCCGACGGGCCTTGCCGGCAAGGCCCGTCGGGACTGAAGTCC
>JASGDF010000200.1:0-12245 GCA_047607345.1 Pseudomonas sp.
CAGCGCGTCCAGCCGCGCGTCGAGGTCGCCGACCTCGTCGGCCGCGACCAGCCCGAGATGGCGCGCCGGCAGCGCCAGCGCCGGATCGCGCGGCAACGCCCCCAGCCACGCCAGCTCCGGCGGCAGGCTCTCGCGCAGCAATCGGGCGTGGTGCGCGCTGCCGATCCGGTTGGCAGCCACGCCGTACATCGGCAGCCCGTCGCGATAGCGCGCCAGCCCCGTCGCCAGCGCACCGAAGGTCTGCGCCATCCCCGCGCCGTCGATCACCGCCAGCACCGGGATGCCGAAGCGCTGCGCCAGGTCGGCGCTGGACGGCGCGCCGTCGAACAACCCCATCACGCCCTCGACCAGGATCAGCTCGGCCTCGCGCGCCGCCGCGTGCAGGCGACGGCGGATGTCGTCCTCGCCGCACATCCACAGGTCGAGCTGGTAGACCGGCGCGCCGCTGGCGCGCGCATGCAGCATCGGGTCGAGGAAGTCCGGGCCGGTCTTGAACACCCGCACCCGCCGGCCCTGGCGCGCATGCCAGCGCGCCAGCGCGGCGGTCACACTGGTCTTGCCCTGGCCGGAGGCCGGCGCGGAAACCAGCAAGGCAGGGCAATGCGCAGGCTCGCCCACGACTACAGCTCGATGCCCTTCTGCGCCATGATCCCGGCCTTGAACGCATGCTTGACCACGCGCATCTCGGTGACGGTATCGGCGGCGGCGACCAGCGGGTCCGGCGCGCCGCGACCGGTGATCACGACGTGCTGGCGCGGCGGACGCGTGGCCAGCGCCGCCAGCACCTCGTCCAGCGGCACGTACTCCTTGACCAGCGCGATGTTCAATTCGTCCAGCAGCACGAAGTCGTAGTCCGGATCGGACAGCATGCCGCGCGCCACCGCCCAGGCCGCCATCGCCGCGGCGATGTCGCGCGAGCGGTCCTGGGTCTCCCAGGTGAAACCCTCGCCCATGACGTGGTAGTCGAGCTGGTCGGCAAAGCGGCGGAAAAAGGCCTCCTCGCCGGTCGCATAGCTGCCCTTGATGAACTGCACCACCCCGCAGCGCAGGCCATGTCCGAGCGAGCGTGCCAGCATGCCGAAGCCCGAGGAACTCTTGCCCTTGCCATTGCCGGTGTTGACCACCAGCACGCCGCGATCGATGGTGGCGCGGGCGATGCGTCGGTCGACCAGTTCCTTCTGCCGCTGCGCACGCTCGCGGTAGTGAGCATCCTCGCGCGGGTACTTGCTCACCGTGTCCTGTCCCTGACGCGGCTCACGCCGCCGCCCCGCGTGGCTGGCGCGCGGCCAGGCGCTGCCACAGCACCGCCAGCAGCACGCCGGCGCCGGCATAGCCGGCCAGCGTGCCCAGCGCGCGCGGGTAATAGCGCGGCACCCGCGCGAGGAAGCCGGCCAGGTCCGCATCCGGGTAGCGGCCGGAGAAGAAGTAGAAACCGCCCTTGGACAACAGGTAGGCCACACTGGCGCTGGCCACCAGGACCAGCGCCAGCCGTGGCGCGCTGCGCCAGCTACCGTCGTGCAGCCGGCGCGCGTAGACCTGTCCCCCCAGCCACAGCGCCGCATAGGCCAGGGCCAGTGCCCAGTAGGCCGGCGACAGGCACCAGTCGCCGAAACCGCCGGCGGCCAGGCTGCCGATGTCCAGCAGCGAGGACAACAGGAACAGGGCCGGCAGCATCCACACCGGCCGCAGCAGCGCACCGGCCAGGAAGAACACCGCCCACGACGCGCTCGGCAGCGCGTTCAGCGCGGCGAAGTGCTGGCCGCGGGTGCAGATCATCGCCAACGCCAGCAACAGCGCGGCGCCCCATTGCGCCTGGCCGGCCAGCGGCAGCGGGCGAGTGGCATCGGTCATCGGCATCGCTCTCCTAGGGTGTGGGTTGGGCCATGCCGAGGCGGCGCGAAGCGCCGACCCGCGCAATGAAGTAATGCAGCACCAGCGCCGCGGCGAGGTAGCCGGCACTGGTACGCACGAACAACGGCCCCCACTGCCAGGCGCGAGCGAGGTACTCGGCCAGGTGCGGCTCGGCGTAGCGCCCGCCCAGCCAGTAGAACGCGCCGTTGGAGATCAGGAACGACAGCGCCGCGGCGATCACGCCGATGCCCCAGGCCAGCGCCAGCACGGCCGGCGTCGCCACCAGCCGCGAGGCGAACCCGCGTCCGGCATACCAGAGCACGCCATAGGCCACCGGCAGCGCCGCGTAGGCGGCGGTGACGCAGAAATCGCTGACCCCGGCCAGCTCGATCGCGGCCCAGTCCACCGCGAACGCCAGTACCAGCAACACGCCGAAACGCCAGTGGCTGCGCAGGTACAGCCCGCCCAGGAAGAACACCGCCATCGAGGCATCAGGCAGGTGCAGCCAGGCGCCGACGTGGTTGAAGCGCGTGGCCACCATCACGATCATCAAGGCGATGAACAGCCCGGTTTGCGCAGGGCGCGACAGCGGTTTCATCGAAGCACTCCTGATAGCGAGAAACGGGGATCGGGGCCTGGGAGTCTTGTGGGAGGGACTTCAGTCCCGACGCTTCCGAGCAAGCCCGGTCGGGACTGAAGTCCCTCCCACAATCGGCGTCACTGCGCCGGATGGTAGCGCAGGGTCAGCAGGTAGGCGCGGCCCGGCTGCGCATACCAGGCAGCGGTCTGGTAGTCGCGGTCGAACACGTTGCTCGCGCTCAGCGCCACGCTCCAGTCGGCGTTGACCGCGTAGCCCACGCGCAGGTCGAGCAGGCCATAGCCGGCCAGGCGCGTGGTGTTGGCCAGCTCGTCGTAGCGCTCGCCCGAGCCGAACACACTGGCGCCCACCGAGAACACGCCGAAGCGGCGGTCGGCGTCGATGCGCCCGCTCTGACGCGCGCGCCGTGCCAGCCAGTTGCCGTGGTAGGTGTCGCCATCGGCCTTCGGGTCCTGCCAGGTCAGCCGGGTACGCAGCGTCCAGCCGGCCAGCGTGGTGTCGTAGCCGGCCTCGACGCCGCGGATGCGCGCCTTGTCGATGTTGTTGGGCTGTCCGTACGGGTGCGCCGCATCGGTCAGCGAGGAGTCGTAGGCGATCAGGTCATCGACCACGGTCTGGTAGGCGTTGAGCGTCCAGGTGCCCCAGCCGTACTCGCCGCGCAGGCCCAGTTCGAGGCTGCGCGAGGTCTCCGGCTTGAGGTTCGGGTTGCCGTAGTCGGGGTAGTACAGCTCGTTGTAGGTCGGCGCCTTGAATGCGGTGCCGTAGCTGGCGGTCAGGCGCAGATGCTCGGCGAAGTTCCAGCCCCACAGCAGGCTGCCGGTGTTCTCGCCACCGAACTGGCTGTTGTCGTCACGGCGCACACTGGCCTGCAGCGACTGCGTCCCGAAGCGCTGCTGCCACTGCGCGAACACGCCTCGGTCGATGCGCTGGTCCTCGTCGTAGCTCGCGCTGCTGGCGATGTGATCGCGCTGCCAGTCCAGGCCCAGGCTCAGCAGGCCCGGGCCGGCGGCGAGGTCGGCCTGCAGCGAGCCGAGCGTGCGGCGGGTATCGAAGGTGGAGAGGTAGCTGCCCTTGTAGTAGGCATCGCTGAGGTCCTGGCTGGCGCCGACACTGGCGGTGAACTTCAGCGCCTCGCTCGGCGCGTAGCGCACGCGCCCGCCGACCACCTGCTGCACGCCCTTGGCGAGGTTGCCGCCTGAGCTCGAACCGTCGTACTCGTTGCGGCTCTGCGCGCGCAGCGCCTGCGCGTCCACGTCCCACTCGCGGTTGAAGCGCCAGCCGCCCTGCACGCTCAGCGAGTCGTTGCGATAGCCGTCGCGATCCGCGTCGTAGGCTTTGTTGGTGGTCTTCAGGTAGGCGTTGATGCCCTCGCTCTGGTCGTGCGCGGCCTCGACCGAATACCAGCCGCCGTACTCGCCGAGATCGCCCTGGCTGCGCCCGCCCACGCCGGCACTGTAGCGGCGCAGGCCGTCGCTGCCGACGGCGACGCTGAAGTTCGGCACGAACGTGCCCTGCGGACGCCGGGTGAAGATCTGGATCACACCGCCGATCGCCTCCGAGCCGTACAGGCTGGAGAACGGCCCGCGCACGATCTCGATACGCTCGACCTGCTCGAGCGGGATGTCCTGCAGCGAGGCACTACCGGAGGTGGCCGAACCGATCCGCACGCCGTCGACCAGTACCAGCGTGTGGTCGGACTCGGTACCGCGCAGGAACAGCGAGGTCGCCTTGCCCGGCCCGCCGTTGTTGGCGATCGTCACGCCCAGCTCGCCGCGCAGCAGCTCCTGCAGCGAAGTCGCCTGGCGGCGCTCGATCTCGGCGCGATCGATCACCTCGACCGGGGCCAGGGTCTGGTCCTGGGTCTGCGCGGTGCGGGTGGCGGTGACCACGACCTGGTCCAGGTCAGCGTCGGCATCGGCGGCAACCGCGGCCGGAGCGACCAGCGAGGACAGTGCCAGCGCAAGCAGGACACGGCGCGGGGCGCCCACGCGAAGGGGCGAAACGGAGCGGGACAGCGGCATCATGGAGAACTCCTGCAGCCGCGCCTACCCGCGCGGACATGTGGGTAAGACGGCATGCAGGCAGCAACATGCGATAGCGAGCGGGCGCGACGCACCGGACCACCATCGCCGCGCCCACCGCACGCCGGGTCGATCCTGGGGCCGGTCTCCGGGCTCGCGAGCGAAGGCCTGCGCCTTCCGTCCCGCGCCTTCCCATGCCGAAGGCACAGTGGCGTTGCTGCGGAACGTGCACTCGCCCACCGTTGCGGGGGCAGCTCCGGCCTTGCCGGCCCGAGGGCCGGCGCACCGGATTCCCGTTTAAACCGCCGGCACGCCGACGATCACCTCAGGAACGCGAATGTTAACAGTTCGTTGCGAAGGCAGGACATCAATTTGCCAGGCACGCCGCGGCGCCAGGGCATGTCATCAAACAGACCGATCAAGCCCCTTCCCGCGCGCGGCTCACGGCCGCCTTTTCGGGGGAAGGGATCGCTCGATGTCGATTGGGCCTGGCCTGTTCGTGAATCGATGACACGCCCTAACGACCTGCCGGTCCGGCACCGGCATATACGAAGCTCGCGCAGCCACCGACGTCGAGCAGGCGCAGATCCAGCGCGTCGGCCAGCCCATGCAGCGCGCCGGCGATATCGCGGCTGTCGAACACCGCGGTCACCGGCCTGGACCCCGCCTGCCGGTCCATCAGCACGATCGGCCCGTGCCGGTAGCGCGCCAGCTCGCGCAGCACCTGACGCAGCGGCACCGCGTCGAACACCAGCCGATCCTGGCGCCAGGCGACGACCGCCTCGGGATCTATCATCCGCACCGGTTGACCGATCCCATCGCCGCCATAGCGCAGTTGCCAGCCCTGCTCGACCCGACGCGCCGTCGGCGTGGCATCGGCCCGTACCTGGACCGCATGCTCCAGCACCGACACGGTCACCGTGTCACCGTCGCGACGGATGTCGAAGCGGGTTCCCAGCGCGGTGGTCGAGCCGGAACCCGCGTAGACGCTCAATGCCCTGGCGGGATCCGGCGCGACCTCGAAGAACGCCTGTCCACGCCGCAAGGTGATCCGGCGCTCGACGGCACTGAACGCCACCGCGATCGCCGAGTCGGTGCCCAGCTCGACCCGGCTGCCGTCGCTCAAGCGCACGCTGCGGCGCTCGCCCACGCCACTACGGAAGTCGGCCGCCCAGACCTGCCGGTACAACGCGTAAGCGGCCGGCAACGCCGCCACCGCGGCGAGCGCGCCGAGCAGCGCACGGCGGCGCTGCAACCGCTCCGCCGCCGGTTTGACCTGGTCGAAGCAATTCCACAACCGCGTCGCCCGCTCGAAAGCCCCGCGATGGGCCGGGTCGGCCGCCATCCACTCGCTGAAATCGCACCGCTCGCGCTCGCTCACCGTCTCGTCGTTCAGCCGCGCAACCCACTCCAGCGCCGCCAGGTAGGCCGGATCGGAAGCGCCAGCCGGCGCCTGGTCGCGCGGCATCTCAGCCGAGCCGGGCATCGAGCGCGGCCAGCGCCGCCACGACCTGCGAGATCACCGTGTTGCGCGAGGTCCCCATGCGCGCGGCGACCTCGTCGTAGGACAAACCTTCGATGCGCTTGAGCACGAAGGCCTGGCGCTGGCGCGCCGGCAGGCCGGCGATCGCCTGCAGGATCCGACGCAAGGTCAGGCGATAGACCGTCATCGCCTCCGGGGTCGGCGCCGGATCGACGATCTCGTGCACGTCCACCCCACTGACTTCCACCAAGGCGCGGCGGCGCGCGTCGCGCAGGTGGTTCAGCGCCAGGTTGTGCACCGCGCGCAGCGCGTAGCCGAGCGTATGCGCCTCGGCGTTTTCCGGCCGCCCCAGCATATTGGCGAACGCCTGTTGCACCAGGTCCTCGGCGCTGCCCGGATGCTTGACCAGGCGTCGCACATGCGCGCGCAGGCGACCGCACTCGCGTTCGTAGAGCAGTCCGATATCGGTGGCGGAGACGGTCATGACAGCGACGAGGTGGCCTGCGGAAGGGAGGCAGGCAGCGCCCAGCCCGGCGACGGATGCTAATGCCAATAATTCTTACCTGCAATTGGACGGCGACTCATAAGTTTTCCCGGCCCGGGTGTCTTAGCTATCGAGGGGCATGCATTGGCTGCCCCGAATTCCAGCTCGCACGCCGTCCTGCACGGCACCACCCGAGACGCCGACGATGCCGATCCACCCGCACTGCTCCCCCCTGTCCCACCCCCGTTGCGGCGCGTTTGCCGTCGTCCGCCAGGACCGCGCCGGCTGGCGGCGCTGGCTGCTGGCCACGGCGATCGCCACGATCACCGCGGGCTGGGCCGGCCCGAGCCATGCCGAACAGCCGCAGGCGCACACGTTCGACCTGCCCAGCCAGCCGCTGGCGTCCTCGCTGCTCGCCTATACCCGGGTCACCGGGGTGCAGATCGTGCTGAGCACCGAGCTGGCCCGCGGCAAGCTGGCGCCAAGCCTGCGCGGCGCCTACTCCGACAGCGAGGCGCTGGACCGATTGCTGACCGGTTCGGGCCTGGGCTACCACGTCAACGGCCAGACCCTGGTCATCAATCCCGCCCCGGCCGCGACCGCCAGCGCCGCCGCGACCGCCAGCGCGACGCCGGCCCCGGCCACCGCCTTCCCCACCGTCCTCGTGCATGCGGTCAGCGCCGACGGCTACGTCAGCAGCGAGGCCACCAGCCCGACCAAGAACGGCGCCCGGCTGATCGATACGCCGCAGTCGGTCTCGGTGGTCACCCGCAAGCAGATGGACGACCAGGCCAGCGAGAACGTACGCCAGGCCTTGCGCTACGTGCCCGGCGTGACCTCCGAATACCGCGGCGCCGGCGGTACCCGCTACGACACCATCATCTACCGCGGGATGGGCGGCGGGGTGAACTACGACTATTCCTACCTGGACGGCATGCGCCTGCTGGGCGCGAACTACCTGATCCCGCAGATCGACAGTTTCATGCTCGAGCGCGTGGAGATCCTGCGTGGTCCGGCCTCCGTGCTGTACGGCCAGGGCACCCCGGGCGGGCTGGTGAACCTGGTCAGCAAGACCCCCTCCGGCCAGGCGCAGCACGAAGTCCAATTGCAGGCCGGCAGCCACGATTTCCGCCAGCTCGGCTTCGACTTCTCCGGGCCGCTCGACCAGGAAGGCAAGCTGCTGTACCGGCTGACCGGGGTCGGCCACAGCGGCCACAGCCAGGTCGACCATGCCAAGGACCAGCGCGAGGCGCTGGCCCCGTCGATCACCTACCGCCCCAGCGAGGACACTTCGCTGACCGTGCAGGCGCAATACCAGTACGACCCCTATGGCGGTTACTTCGGCTTCCTGCCGGCCACCGGCACGATCACCCGCCTGGCCGACGGCAGCCGGATCGGTCGGCACTTCTTCGACGGCTCGCCCAAGTTCGACGAATTCAAGCGCCGCCAGCAGGCCATCGGCTATGTGTTCGACCACCGCATCGACGACACCTGGTCGGTGCAGTCCAAGTTCCGCTACATGCATGCGACGCTGGACTACCGCAGCGTGTACACCACCGGCATCGATCAGTCCGACACGACCAATCCCAAGCTGACCCGGCGCGCCATCGTCAACCACTCGCGGATGGATACGGTCACCACCGACAACCATGCGCAGGCGCTGTTCTCCACCGGGCCGGTCCGGCATACCCTGCTGCTCGGCGTCGACTACCAGCACCTGAGCTTCCGCGAAGACCAGGGCACCGGCTCGGCGGCAGCGCTGTCGATCCACAACCCCGACTATTCGGTCGCGATCGCGACCCCGGCGATCTCCTCGCGCAGCCTGCAGCAGATCGACCAATTGGGCGTGTATGCGCAGGACCAGCTGCAACTGGACGGCTGGACGGTGCTGGCCGGGATCCGCCAGGACTGGACCCACAACAACCGCCTCGACCGCCTGACCGACGTCTGGACCTACCAGTCCGATCACGCCTTCACCTGGCGCCTGGGCACGGTGTACCAGTTCGACAACGGCCTGGCGCCGTATGTCAGCTATTCGCGCTCGTTCCAGCCGGTGGCCGACGCCGATGCCGACGGCAAACTGTTCAAGCCCACCACCGGCGCGCAGTACGAAGGCGGCCTCAAGTACGCCCCACCGGGCCACAACGCCTTCATCACCGCCGCGGTCTACCAACTGGTCCAGGACAACGCGCTGACCACCGATCCTAACAACACCAGCTACAGCATCCAGACCGGGCAGGTGCGTTCGCGCGGAGTCGAGTTCGAGGCGCACGGCGAGCTCAGCCGCCAGCTGGAACTGATCGCCGCGTATACCTACATGGACAGCGTCAACACCAAGAGCACCACCGCCCAGGGCCTGCATCCGACCTACGTGCCCGCGCATACCGCCAGCCTCTGGGCCAACTACACGTTCGACGAGGGCGCGCTGGGCGGGCTCAGCCTGAGCGGCGGCCTGCGCTACCTCGGCAGCAGCTGGGCCAATGCGACCAACACGCTCCAGGTGCCCGCGGCCAGCGTGCTCGACGCCGCGATCCGCTACGACCTGGGGCAGGCTTCGGCCGCGTTCAAGGGGATCAGCGTGGCGCTCAACGGCAGCAACCTGTTCGACAAGGAATACGTCTCGGCCTGCGCCACCGCGACCAAGTGCTTCTGGGGCGCCGGTCGCGCTGTCGTCGGCACCCTGGACTACCGCTGGTAGGCCGGGTGATGTCGATCCGCGCCTGGGTCCGGATCCATGCCTGGTCGAGCCTGGTCTGCACGTTGTTCCTGCTGATGCTGTGCCTGACCGGGCTGCCGTTGATCTTCCATGACGAGATCGATGCCTGGTCGGCCCGTGCCGCCGCCGCGCCCAGCACCGGCGCGACGGCGGACAACCCGGTCACGCCGCCAAGCCTGGACACGCTGGCGGCGCGGGTGCGCCGGGCCTATCCGGCTCGCGCGATCCGCTTCATCGTCTGGCTGGAGGACACCGGGCAGTACCGTTTCGGCCTGACCCCGACCCCGGGCGTGGCCGGCGAGAAGCCGTTCGTGCTGGTCGACCGCCGCGACGGCCGCCTGCTCGGCGAGGCCTGGAGCGAAAAGGACTGGCGCCATGGCGGGGTCATGGCGGTGCTGCTGCGGCTGCATACCGACCTGCTGGCGGACACGCCCGGACGATATCTGCTCGGCGCTATGGGGGTGCTGTTCCTGGCCTCGCTGATCTCGGGTGCGGTGCTGTACCTGCCGTTCACCCGCAAGCTCCGCTTCGGCCGCGTGCGCCGTGGGCGCGGCCGCCGGATCTACTACCTGGACCTGCACAACCTGCTCGGCATCGTCACCCTGGCCTGGGCGTTCCTGCTCGGCCTGACCGGGGTGGTCAACACCCTGGACGCGCTGGTGTTCGACGCCTGGCAGGCCCATGCGATCCAGCACCGTCCAGCCGATCTGCCCGCGCCCGGCCCTGCCGTGCCCGATCCCCTGCAACATGCCGTCGACCTCGCCAGCCGCACATTGCCGCGACACCAGGTGAACTTCCTGGCCATGCCCGGTTCGATGTTCTCGACCGCGCAGGACTATACGGTGTTCATGCACGGCTCGAACCTGGTTTCACGCTATCTGCTGCAGCCGGTACTGGTCCGCGCGACGGACGGGCAACTGGTCAGCACCGAATCGCCGCCCTGGTTCCTGGCCGCGCTGGAAGCCTCGCGCCCGCTGCATTTCGGCGACTTCGGCGGGCTGCCGCTGAAGCTGCTGTGGGCCGCGCTGGACCTCGCCACGATCGCGGTGCTGCTGACCGGGCTGTACCTGTACGTGCGCCGGAAAATGCCCGCGGCCGGACGCAGGCATGCCTCGACCGCGGGCACCGGACCCTGAGCCCTGTCATCGGTTTGCAAACGGATCGGTTCGAATCGACTCCCCCATCCGCCCTTCGGGCACCTTCCCCCGCGTGCGGGGGAAGGAAACACTTGATGGGTTTGTTCATGGCGGGATGACACGCCCTAGCGTTAAGCCGCGGCCGCGAGCGCCTGCTCCAGGTCCGCCAGCAGGTCGTCCACGTGCTCGATGCCAATCGACAGGCGCACCGTGCCCTCGCTGACGCCGGCCTGCTCCAGTTCCTGCGCCGACAGCTGGCGGTGGGTGGTCGAGGCCGGATGCGTCGCCAGCGACTTGGCATCTCCGATGTTGACCAGCCGGGTGAACAGTTGCAGCGCGTCGAGGAAGCGCGCGCCTGCCGCGCGGCCGCCGGGCAGGCCGAAGGTCAGCACGCCCGAGCCGTGGCCGCCCAGGTATTTCTGCGCCAGCGCATGCTCCGGGTGCCCGGGCAAGGCCGCGTAGTTCACCCACGCCACCCGCGCATGCGTCTGCAGGAAGCGCGCCACCGCCAGCGCGTTGGCATTGATCCGCTCCAGCCGCAGCGGCAGGGTCTCGATGCCCTGTAGCAGCAGGAACGCATTGAACGGCGACAGCGCCGCGCCGGTATTGCGCAGCGGTACCACCCGGGCGCGGCCGATGTAGGCGGCCTCGCCCAGCGCCTCGGTGTAGACCACGCCGTGATAGCTGGGGTCCGGCTCGTTGAGGCGGGCAAAGCGCGCCTTGTGCCCGGCCCAGGGGAAACGCCCGGAATCGACGATCAACCCGCCCAGCGTGGTGCCATGTCCTCCCAGGTACTTGGTCGCCGAATGCACGACGATGTCGGCGCCGAACTCGAACGGCCGCAGCAGCTGCGGCGTGGCCACCGTGTTGTCCACGATCAGGGGCACGCCATGCGCGTGCGCGACCTGCGCGACCGCCTCGATGTCGGTGATGTTGCCGCGCGGATTGCCGATCGACTCGACGAACACCGCCTTGGTGCGCGCATCGATCAGCCCGGCGAACGCATCCGGTTCGCGATAGTCGGCAAAGCGCGTCTGGATGCCGTACTGCGGCAGGGTGTGCGCGAACAGGTTGTAGGTGCCGCCGTACAGCGCGCTGGAGGAGACGATGTTGTCGCCGGCCTCGGCGATGGTCTGGATCGCATAGGTCACCGCCGCCTGGCCGGACGCCAGCGCCAGCGCGCCGATGCCGCCCTCCAGCGCCGCCACGCGCTTTTCCAGCACGTCGTTGGTCGGATTCATGATCCGGCTGTAGATGTTGCCCTGCACCTTCAGGTCGAACAGGTCGGCCCCGTGCTGGGTGTCGTCGAAGGCGAAGGCGACGGTCTGGTAGATCGGCACCGCCACCGCGCGAGTGCTCGGGTCGGGCGACCAGCCGCCATGCACGGCGACGGTCTCGGGTCTCCACTGCGGTTCGGACATGGCACGGCTCGCTCAGGCGGGAGCGCTGACGATAGCCGCCCGCCACGAAGACGTTCATGACGCTAACGCATCAGCAGATTACGCGCTCGCGATCATCGCCGTGCCTGGCGCGCCCGGGCCGGCTGGCTGCCCGGCCCGGGCGCGCGCCGCTCAGCCCTTGGCGAACACCAACCGCCCGCCCTCGGCATCGACCTGGATGGTGTCGCCGCCGAGGTATTCGCCGGCCAGGATCCGCTGCGCCAGCGGGTTCTCCAGCTGCGCCTGGATCGCGCGCTTGAGCGGACGCGCGCCGTACACCGGGTCGAAGCCGACGTTGCCGAGCAGGTCGAACGCCTGGTCGGAGACCTCGATCTTCAGCCCGCGCTCGCCCAGCCGCTTCTCCAGCCCGTGCATCTGGATCTTGGCGATCCGCTTGATCTGCGGCTTGTCGAGCGGGTGGAACACCACGATGTCGTCGAGGCGGTTGATGAACTCCGGGCGGAAGTGCGCCTGCACCACGCCCATCACCGCGGCCTTCATCTGCGTGTAGGCCTCG
>JASGDF010000201.1:0-36027 GCA_047607345.1 Pseudomonas sp.
CGCGCCGCACCGCGTGCGTGGCCGGGCTGGTGGCGCTGGCGATCTATGCCGGCTTCATCCTGTCCGGGGTGGTCGGGCGATGAGCGCGCCGCCGCCGCTGCCACGTTCTCCCA
The DNA here is from genome assembly GCA_047607345.1 of Pseudomonas sp. Classification (GTDB taxonomy): domain Bacteria; phylum Pseudomonadota; class Gammaproteobacteria; order Xanthomonadales; family Xanthomonadaceae; genus Pseudomonas_S. Next base: position 114 of record JASGDF010000201.1, read on the forward strand.
CCGCCGGCCTGGCGCGGCTGCTGGGCGTGGTGCTGGCGGTGTTCGTGCTGACCTTCTCGCTGGTGCCGCTGTACCGCATCGCCTGCGAGAGGGTGTTCGGCATCCGCGTCGAGCGCGGGCCGGGGACCTACCAGGCCGGCAAGCCGCTGGCCGGCAAGCGCACGGTGCGAGTGGAGTTCGACGGCAGCGTCAATTCACGCCTGCCCTGGTCGTTCCACCCCGAGCAGCTGACGATGGACGTGGTGCCCGGCGAGCTCAACGAGGCACTGTACTTCGCGCGCAACGACAGCGACCACGCGCTGGTCGGTAGCGCGGTGCCGTCGCTGGCGCCGGCGCGGGCGTCGGGCTATTTCAACAAGACCGAGTGCTTCTGCTTCACCGCGCAGACGCTGCAGGCCGGGGAGACGCGCGACATGCCGCTGCGCTTCATCGTCGATCCGGACCTGCCGGAGGACATCACCACGATCACGCTGTCCTATGCGTTCTATCGCAACGATGCGCTGAGCGCGCAGTTGGACGCGGGTGCGGCACGGGGAGGCATACGCTAATTCCTGGACATCCTGTGGGAGGGGCTTCAGCCCCGACGCTTTCAAGGTGAAGCCCGTCGGGGCTGAAGCCCCTCCCACAGACTGCCCCGCCTGGACCAAGAACCGGAAGCGAGAACATGGCCGAACATACTTCCAACGCCGAAGCCTATTTCGTGCCGAGCCAGAGCAAGTGGCCGTTCGTCGGCTCGATCGCGATGTTCGTGACGATGATCGGCGTGGCCAGCTGGCTCAACGACGCGGCGTGGGGACGCTGGACCTTCTTCGCCGGCATCGCGATGCTGGTGGCGACGCTGTCCATGTGGTTCGGCGACGTGATCGGCGAATCCAACGCCGGCGCCTACAACCGCCAGGTCGACGGCTCGTTCCGGATGGGGATGGTGTGGTTCATCTTCTCCGAGGTGATGTTCTTCGGCGCGTTCTTCGGCGCGCTGTTCTATACCCGCAGCTTCGCGCTGCCGTGGCTGGGCGGCGATGGCGATGGAGTGATGACCAACGAGCTGCTGTGGAACGGCTACTCGGCGGCATGGCCGACCAACGGTCCCGGGCAGATCGGCGGGCCGTTCCAGACCATCCCGGCCTGGGGCCTGCCGCTGATCAACACGCTGATCCTGCTCAGCTCCGGCGTCACCCTCACCATCGCGCACCACGCGCTCAAGGTCGGGCGCCGCACCCAACTGCTGGTCTGGCAGGGCGCCACAGTGCTGCTCGGCTGCACCTTCCTGTACTTCCAGGCCGAGGAATACCTGCACGCCTACCATGCGCTGAACCTGACGCTGGGCTCGGGCATCTACGGTTCGACGTTCTTCATGCTGACTGGCTTCCACGGCATGCACGTCGCGCTCGGCACGATCATGCTGGTGGTGATGTGGCTGCGCGCCGCGCGCGGGCATTTCACCGGCGACAACCACTTCGCGTTCGAGGCCGCCGCCTGGTACTGGCACTTCGTCGATGTGGTGTGGCTGGCGCTGTTCCTGTTCGTCTACGTGCTGTGAGCGTTCAACCTTCGATGCCGTGCGGCCTGATCCAGCCTCCGTAGATGCCAAGCACGACCAGCACGATCAGCGTCACCGACAGGCCGATGCGCCAGCTCAGCGCGCGCACCGTGCGCCGGGTCCGGCCGCGGTCGGTGAGCAGGTAGTACAGGCCGGCGCCGAGGTTCCAGACGATGGCGATCAGGAACGCGACAATCAGCAGGGTCTTCAGCGAATCGTTCACGGTCGTTCCAGGGGCCGGTGCGGTGCGGCCATTGCAGCCGCTTTGGACGCGCTTGTCATGACGCGCCAGCACACGCGCGCCGCGTTGTGGATTGCCGCGCTGCTGCTGGCGGCGGGCTTCGCCGGACTCGGGCGCTGGCAGTGGCAGCGCATGCACGCCAAGCAGCAGCTGCTCGACGCCGCCGCGCATGTGCGCGAGCACGGCGTCGCGCTGCCGCAGGCGCTGGCGCGACCGGTGCCGCTGGCGTGGGTGAGTGGCAGTGGCCGGTTCCTGCCGCAGCGCATCCTGCTCGACAACCAGACCCACGCCGGCCGCGCCGGGGTGCGCGTCTACCAGCCGTTCGAGGTGCAGGGCGCCTCGCGGGTGGTGCTGGTCGACCTGGGCTGGCTGCCGCTGCCGCCAGACCGGTGGCTGCCGTCGATCGCACCCGTGGCCGGCACGGCCGAGGTCCGCGGCCTGCTGGCGCCGCCGCCGTCGGCGGGGATCGCGCTGGGACCGGCGATGGTCCCGGTCGGCCCGGAGGGGACCTGGCTGGCGACGCGGATCGACCCGGCAGCGATCGCGCAGGCGCTCGGCCAGCGCGACATTTCGTCGCAGGTGCTGCGCCTGGATCCGGCCCTGGCGCTGGGCTACGCACGCGACCTGGAACTGTTGCCCAATACCCTGCCGCCCACGCGCCACTTGGCCTATGCGGTGCAGTGGTTTGGCCTGGCGTTGGCGGTGCTGGCCGTCGCGTGTGTGCTGGAGTGGCGCCGGCGGCGCGATGCCGGGCGTGCGGCGTAATCCCGGCATGAAACAGCCGCGGGGCAGCGGTTGTTCACGCCGAAGCTGCGCGGACGGTGACGCACACGCGGGTGCGTCATGAGAAAATCCCGGAATGACTGTCCCTCTCCCGGCCATGCCGCGTTCGGCAAGACGCGGCCGCAGGATGCTGATCGCCTTGTTCGCGCTGTTCTTCGGCTCGATGCTGGTGGCCGGCGCGCTGCGCTTCGCCGGCTGGCAGCCGGCGGCGATGCGCAACCACGGCGAGCTGCTGTCGCCGCCGGGCGACCTGCGCGCGCTGTCGCCGCGCCTGGCTGACGGCGGCACCTATGCCTGGCAGCCGTCGCAGCGGCTGTGGCGGATCGCGCTGGCGCCGCCGGCCGATTGCGCGCCGGCCTGCCTGGCGCTGGCCGGCGAGTTGGACAAGGTCTGGCAACTGCTCGGCCACAACGCCGGCAAGGTGCAGCTGCTGTGGATCGGCACGCCGCCGGCGGGGCTGCCGGCGCTGCCGGAGCTGCGCGTGCTGCGCGACGATCCACGCCTGCGGCAGGGATTGCCGCGCCTCGACGACGCCACCGGCGTGCCGGTGTACGTGATCGATCCGAACGGCTTCGTGATCCTGCGCTACGCCCCCGGCTTCGATCCGGCCGGCCTACGCGCGGACCTAGCGAAGCTGCTGAAACTGATGTGAGTTCCTTGTCCCGATGAAGCCGATTTCCCGCCCGGCGCTGGCCCGGCACTTCCATCGCATGGTCTGGCTGGCGACGCTGTTCACCGCCTCCACGATCATGTTCGGCGCGTTCGTGCGCCTGTCCGACGCCGGCCTGAGCTGCCCTGACTGGCCGACCTGCTACGGCCGCGCGACCTGGCCGGCGGCGCCGGCCGAGGTCGCCGACCACGCGGCGACCCGGATCCGGCCGCTGGAGACGCACAAGGCCTGGCGCGAGCAGGTGCACCGTTTCCTGGCCGGCTCGCTCGGCATCGAGGTGTTGGCGATCACGCTGCTGGCGGTGCGCCGGCGCCGCTTCGGCGTGGCCCAGGTGATCGCCGCCTCGCTGCTGGTGGCCGCGGCGATCCCGATGTACATGCGCGGCGACCACGTCAGCGCCAGCGCGCTGGCGATCGCCGGCGAGGCGATCCTGCTGCTGGCGGCGCTGCGCTGGTCCAACCTGGAGCCCGGATCGGGTTCGGGGCAGAGTCTGGCGCGCGTGGCGGTGCTGACCCTGGCGGTGGTGATCTTCCAGGCGTTGCTGGGAATGTGGACGGTGACCTGGCTGCTCAAGCCGATCGTGGTGATGGGCCATCTGCTCGGCGCGCTGCTGATGTTCGGGTTGCTGGCCTGGATGGCCTGGCGCGCCACCCACCTGCCGATCACGCTGGCCGACGCCGGCCGGCTGAAGTGGCTGCTGCGCGCCGGTATCGCGGTGCTGGCGTTGCAGATCGCGCTGGGCGGCTGGGTCAGCGCCAACTACGCGGCGCTGGCCTGCGGCGGCGGCAGCTGGTCGGCCGACAACTTCCCGCGCTGCGTCAGCCAGTGGTGGCCACCGCACGACTTCGCCGAGGGCTTCACGCTATGGCGCGGGATCGGGGTGGACTACGAGGGCGGCGTGCTCGACGGCGCGGCGCGCATCGCGATCCAGATGGCGCACCGGCTGTGGGCGGTGGCGACCGCGCTGTACCTGGGCTGGCTGGCGTGGCGGCTGTACCGCCAGCCCGGCCTGCGCGGCTGGGCGGCGGCGCTGGCGCTGCTGGTCGTGGCGCAGGTCGCGCTGGGCATCCTCAACGTCAAGCTGGCGCTGCCGCTGGTGGTGGCGGTGCTGCACAACGGCGGCGCGGTCGCGCTGATGTTCGTGCTGGTCTCGCTGCTGGCGCGGCTGCGCGCGCCGGAACCGGCATGAGCAGCGTGCGCGACTACTGGGACCTGACCAAGCCCAAGGTGGTCGGGTTGATCGTGTTCACCGCACTGGTCGGCATGGTGCTGGCGATCCCCGGCCTGCCGACGGCCGCGCAGGCGCGCGCCGGCGCGCTCGGCTTCCTCGGCATCTGGCTGGCGGCGGGCGCGGCGGCGGCGATCAACCAGTTGCTGGACGCCAAGATCGACGCGCAGATGGCGCGCACCTCGTGGCGCCCGCTGGTGGTCGGCAAGGTGCGTCCGGCGCAGGTGCTGGTGTTCGCCGGCGCGCTGATCGTGCTGTCGATGGCGATCCTGGTGCTGTGGGTGAACACCATCACCGCGCTGCTGACCTTTGCCTCGCTGATCGGCTACGCGGTGATCTACACGGTCTACCTCAAGCGCGCGACCTCGCAGAACATCGTGATCGGCGGTCTGGCCGGGGCCACCCCGCCGATGCTGGGTTGGGCCGCGGTAACCGGGCTGCCGAGCGCGGCGGACTGGATCAACGCGGGGCTGCTGGTGGCGATCATCTTCGTATGGACGCCGCCGCACTTCTGGGCGCTGGCGATCTTCCGCCGCGCCGATTACGCCAAGGCGGCGATCCCGATGCTGCCGGTCACCCACGGTGTGCAGCACACCCGCCGGCAGATCATGGCCTACACGGTCGTGCTGACCGTGGTGACGCTGCTGCCGGTCGCCACCGGCATGAGCGGGGTGTTCTACCTGGGCGGGGCGCTGGTGCTGGACGCGGTGTTCCTCTGGTACGCCTGGCGCATGCTTGATCCGCCGGACGAGTCGTTCGCGATGAAGACCTTCGGCTACTCGATCGTCTATCTGATGGCGCTGTTCGCGTTCCTGCTGGTGGATCACTGGCTTTCGTGACGCAGGCGCGCGAGGCGGGATGGTCCGCGCGGGCGATTGGCATGTAATCTGCGGACATCCGGCTCCCCACGCCGGCCGAGCGACAGGGCACGCATGGCCATACACGCCGCAGTCCATCACCTGACCCATTACCGCTACGACCGCCCGGTCGTGCTCGGCCCGCAGGTGATCCGGCTGCGGCCGGCCCCGCATTCCAGGACCCGGGTGCTGAGCCATTCGCTGCGGGTCAGCCCGTCCCGGCACTTCGTCAACCTGCAACAGGATCCTTACGGCAACTTCCTGGCCCGGTTCGTGTTCCCCGAGCCGGTGAGCGAGCTGAAGATCGAGGTCGACCTGGTGGCCGACATGACGGTCTACAACCCGTTCGACTTCTTCGTCGAGGAGCTGGCCGAGCAGTGGCCGTTCCGGTACCCGGACGAGATCGCCCCGGACCTGTCGATCTACCTGACGCCGGAGCCGGCCGGGCCGCGGTTGCGGGCGTTCCTCGACGGCGTGGAGCGCGGCCCGTGCAACACCGTGGACTTCATCGTCGCGCTCAACGCCCGGGTGCAGCGCGAGATCGGCTATGTGATCCGCCTGGAGGCCGGGGTGCAGACGCCCGAGCAGACCCTGGCGCTGAAGTCCGGTTCCTGCCGCGACAGCTCGTGGCTGCTGGTGCAGGCGCTGCGCCAGCTGGGGCTGGCCGCGCGCTTCGTCTCCGGCTACCTGGTCCAGCTCAAGCCGGATCGGGTGGCGCTGGACGGCCCGCCCGGCACCGATCACGACTTCACCGACCTGCACGCCTGGGCCGAGGTCTACCTGCCCGGCGCCGGCTGGATCGGCCTGGACCCGACTTCGGGCCTGCTGACCGGCGAGAGCCACATTCCGCTGGCGGCGACCCCGCACTACCGCAACGCGGCACCGATCAGCGGCGGCTTCAGTGGCCAGGCCGAGATCGAGTTCGGTTTCGACATGCGGGTGTCGCGGGTAGCCGAGCACCCGCGCATCACCAAGCCGTTTTCCGATGAATCGTGGCAGGCGCTGGACGCGCTCGGCGAGGCGGTGGACCGCGCGCTGGCCGAGCAGGACGTGCGGCTGACGATGGGCGGCGAGCCGACCTTCGTGTCGATCGACGACTTCGAGTCCGGGGAGTGGAACACCGAGGCGGTCGGCCCGACCAAGCGCGCCAAGGCCGATGCGCTGATCCGGCGGCTGCGCGAGCGCTTCGCCCCGGGTGGTTTCCTGCATTACGGCCAGGGCAAGTGGTATCCGGGCGAGACGCTGCCGCGTTGGACCTTCTCGCTGTACTGGCGCAAGGACGGCGAGCCGATCTGGCGCGATCCGGACCTGGTCGCGCGCGAGGACGCGCGCCATCCGGTCGCTGGCGATGATGCGCAACGCCTGTTGCAGGCCATCGCCGGCGGCCTGGGCATCGCTCCGGAGATGGTCGTGCCGGCCTATGAGGACCCGGCCGAATGGCTGCTCAGGGAAGGCAAGCTGCCGGACAACGTCGATCCTTCCAATCCGCAGCTGGAGGACGCCGAGGCGCGCAGCCGCATGGTGCGGGTGTTCGAGCGCGGGCTGACCGAGCCGGCCGGCTACGTGCTGCCGGTGCAGCGCTGGAACAGCCGCGCGCAGCCGCAGGGGCGCTGGCGCAGCGAGCGCTGGACGACTCGGCGCGGCCGGTTGTTCCTGGTGCCGGGTGACTCGCCGGTCGGCTATCGGCTGCCGCTGGGGGCGCTGCCGTATCTGCGCGCGGCCGACTATCCGCATGTGGTCCCGCTCGATCCGGCGGTCGAACGCGAGCCGCTGCCGCCGGCTCCGGCACTGGAGACCGTGCCGTTGCAGGTGCCGTTGCAGGCCGCGGCCGCGTTCACCGCCGCCGACGGGCGCCAGCAGGCGCGGGTCGAGCAGGCGCTGGGCGAGATCGGCGGCGCGGTGCGCACCGCGCTGTCGGTGGAGCCGCGCGAGGGCCACCTGAGCGTGTTCCTGCCGCCGGTCGAGTCGCTGGAGGACTATCTGGACCTGGTCGCCGCCGCCGAGGCCGGCGCGCGCCGGCTCGGCCTGCCGGTGCAGATCGAGGGCTATCCGCCGCCGCAGGACCCGCGCCTGAACGTGATCCGGGTGGCGCCGGACCCGGGCGTGATCGAGGTCAACATCCACCCGGCGGCGAGCTGGCGCGAATGCGTGGCCACCACCGAGGCGATCTACGAGGACGCGCGCCAGACCCGCCTGGGCGCCGACAAGTTCATGATCGACGGCCGCCATACTGGCACCGGCGGCGGCAACCACGTCGTGGTCGGCGGCGCCACGCCGATGGACAGCCCGTTCCTGCGCCGGCCCGACCTGCTCAAGAGCCTGGTGCTGCACTGGCAGCGGCATCCGTCGATGTCCTACCTGTTCTCCGGGCTGTTCATCGGTCCGACCAGCCAGGCGCCGCGCATCGACGAGGCGCGCCACGACAGCCTGTACGAGCTGGAGATCGCGCTGGCCCAGGTGCCGGCGCCGGGCGCGGGCGAGGCGCCGCTGCCGTGGCTGGTGGACCGGCTGTTCCGCAACCTGCTGGCCGACGTGACCGGCAACACCCATCGCTCGGAGATCTGCATCGACAAGCTGTTCTCGCCGGACGGGCCGACCGGGCGGCTGGGGCTGGTGGAGTTCCGCGGCTTCGAGATGCCGCCCGACGCGCGCATGAGCCTGGCCCAGCAGCTGCTGGTGCGGGCGCTGGTCGCGCGCTACTGGGCGCGGCCGCTGGACGGCGGCTGCGTGCGCTGGGGCACCGCGCTGCACGACCGCTTCATGCTGCCGCACTACGTCTGGGCGGATTTCCTCGACGTGCTCGACGACCTGGCCCGGCACGGCTTCGCGCTGCGCCCGGAGTGGTTCGCCGCGCAGCTGGAGTTCCGCTTCCCGTTCTGTGGCCAGGTCGAATACGCCGGGGTGGCGCTGGAACTGCGCCAGGCGCTGGAACCCTGGCATGTGCTCGGCGAGCAGGGTGCGATCGGCGGTACCGTGCGCTTCGTCGATTCCTCGACCGAGCGGTTGCAGGTCCGCGCCGAGGGCTTCAACCCGGCGCGCCACGCGATCGCCTGCAACGGCCGAGCGCTGCCGATGACGCTGACCGCGCAGGCCGGCACCGCGGTGGCCGGGGTGCGCTACAAGGCCTGGCAGCCGGCCAGCGGGCTGCACCCGCGGCTGCCGGTCGACGCGCCGCTGCGGTTCGACCTGTACGACCGCTGGAGCGGACGCGCGCTGGGCGGCTGCACCTACCACGTGGCGCACCCGGGCGGGCGCAACTACGCGACCTTCCCGGTCAACGGCAACGAGGCCGAGGCGCGGCGGCTGGTGCGCTTCCAGGCCGACGGTCACAGTCCGGGCGGCTATGCGCTCGCCGACGAGCCGCGCCCGGCCGAGTTCCCGCACACGCTCGACCTGCGCCGGCCGCCGGGGATCTGATGCAGGCCTCCGCCGACGTGCTGGCCGCCGACGGCCTGCTGGAGCGCTACCGCCGGCTGTGCGGTGGTGTGGACGAGATGGTGTCCGCCGACGGCCAGCTGCGTCCGGTGTGGCGGCCGTTCGTGGACCTGATCGCAGGCCTGTCCGCCGATGCGCTGTCGGCCCGCTTCGCCCGCGCCGACCAGTACCTGAAGGATGCCGGGGTGTACTACCGCGTCTACGGCCGCGCCGCCGACGCCGACGAGCGGCAATGGCCGCTAGCGCCGGTGCCGGTGCTGATCGACGAGGCCGAATGGCGGGGGATCGGCCAGGGCCTGGTGCAGCGCGCCGAGCTGCTCGAACGGATGGCCGCCGACCTGCATGGCCCGCAGCAGCTGGTCCGCGACGGGTTGCTGCCGGCCGGGCTGATCGCCGCCAATCCTGGCTTCCTGCACCCGCTGGTCGGCCTGGTCCCGCGCGATGGCCACTATCTGCATTTCCTCGCCTTCGAGCTGGGGCGCGGACCGGACGGACGCTGGTGGGTGCTGGGCGACCGCACCCAGGCGCCCTCGGGCGCCGGCTTCGCGCTGGAGAACCGGGTGGCCACGATGCGCGCCTTCCCGGACCTGCCGGCGGGCATGCACCCGCACCGGCTGGCCGGCTTCTTCCGGCACTTCCGCGAGGCGTTGCTGGCGCAGGCCGGCGGGCGCGCCGGCGAGGTCGCGATCCTGACCCCGGGCGCCGACAACGAGACCTACTACGAGCATGCCTGGATCGCCCGCTACCTCGGCCTGATGCTGCTGGAAGGCGAAGACCTGAGCGTGCGCAACGGCCGGGTGATGGTGCGCACGGTCTCCGGGCTGCAGCCGATCAGCGTGCTGTGGCGGCGCCTGGACGCCGTGTTCATGGACCCGCTGGAGCTGAACGCGGATTCGCATATCGGCTGCCCCGGCTTCGTCGGCGCGCTGCGCGCCGGCAGCGTCTCGGTGGTCAACGCGCTGGGCGCCGGGCTGCTGGAGACGCGCGCGCTGGCCGCGTTCCTGCCGAACATCTGCCAGGCCCTGACCGGCACGGACCTGGTGCTGCCGGGCATCGCCACCTGGTGGTGCGGGCAGGCCGAGGCGCGCGAGCAGGTGATCGGCGCGCTGGAGCGGATGATGCTCGGCCCGGCGCTGGCCACCCAGCTGCCCTACGACGATCCGCAGGCCACGCTGCTGGGCGCGCGGCTGGACCCGGACGACCGCCGCGAGCTGCTGCAACGGCTGCGCCGCGACGGCGCGCATTGGGTGGCGCAGGAGGCGGTCACGCTGTCGACCACGCCGGCCTGGGTCGATGGCCGGCTGGAGCCGCGCCCGTTCGTGCTGCGTGCCTATGCCGCGCGCACCGCCGAGGGCTGGCAGGTGATGCCCGGCGGCTTCGGCCGGGTCGGCGCGCATACCGACGTGCACGCGATCAGCATGCGCCTGGGCGGCCAGGCCGCCGACGTGTGGGTGGTCAGCCCGGACCCGGTCAGCCACGAGACCCTGATCACGCCCGGGGTGCTGTCGGCACAGCGCCGGGCCGGCGCCGAGCTGCCCAGCCGCGCCGCCGAGAACCTGCTGTGGCTGGGGCGCTACGCCGAGCGCAGTGAGACCATCGCGCGGGTCCTGCGCGCCTACCAGGTGCGCCTGGCCGAGAACCTCAGCCACCCGCCGCCGCTGCTGGAGGCCCTGCGCGCGCACATGCTGCCGATGGAAGTGGACCTGGCGCAGCCGATCCCCGACGGCCTGCTGCGCAGCTTCGACGGCGCCAGCCTCAGTGCTGGCCGCATCCGCGACCGCTTCTCGCCCGACGGCTGGGCGGCGCTGCACGACCTGTCGACCACCGCCTACCGCTTTTCGCGCAAGGTGGTATGCGGCGACGACGCCAGCCGCGCGGCGACCGTGCTGCTGCGCAAGCTGGCCGGTTTCTCCGGCCTGCTGCACGAGAACATGTACCGCTCCCCTGGCTGGTGCTTCCTGGAGATCGGCCGTCGCATCGAGCGCGGTCTGCAGGTCGCGCAGTTGCTGGCGCTGCTCGGCGAGGCGCAGGCGCCGGACGGTTTGCCGCAGGCGTTGCTGGAGATCGGTGACAGCGTGATGACCTATCGCAACCGCTACGGTGTGCAGACCGAGCCGGCCAACGTGATCGACCTGCTGGCGCTGGACCCGCGCAATCCGCGCGCGGTGATGTTCCAGCTCGAGGCGTTACAGGCCCAGTTCGCGCAACTGCCGGCCACCGCGAGCGCATCCGGCCGGGACGGGCTGGCCAGGCAGCTGCTGCGCCTGCATGCCGGCCTGTCGCTGCGCGATCCCGACGCGCTGGCGCCGGCCGAGCTGCGGCAGCTGGCCGAGGATATCGGCGGGCTATACGTGCAACTGGCCCAGGTCTACTTCCACTGAGCCCGCCGATGCGATACGACGTCCGCCTGCGCCTGCACTACGACTACGAGCATCCGGCCGCCGGGCACCACCTGGTGCGGGTGCTGCCGCGGGCCCTGCCGGGCATGCAGTGGTTGCAGCAGACCCAGCTGCGCTTCGATCCGCAGCCGGAGGAACAGGAGGAATTCGGCGATTTCTTCGGCAATCGCGTGGCCTCGATCGCGCTGCGCACGCCGCATCGCACGCTGGACGTGGAGATGCGCGCGATGGTGACGGTGGCGCGCGCGCAGCCGCCGCTGGACCTGTCGCCCGACCTGGCCGGCCTGCGCGCCGAACTGGCCACGCTGCGCTCGCTGGCGGCCGATTCGCCCTGCCATTTCCTGGCCGCAAGCCCCCGGGTGCCGCTGCTGGGACGGGTCAGCGCCTACGCCGCCGCCAGCCTGCGCGCCGGCAGCGTGCTGGCGGTCGCCCAGCAGCTGGGCCGGCGCCTGCGCAACGACTTCGCCTACGACCCGGAAGCTACCGAGGTCGATACCCCGGTGGCCCGCGCCTTCGACATGCGTCGCGGCGTCTGCCAGGACTTCAGCCACATCATGATCGCCGGCCTGCGCGGGCTGGGCATCCCGGCCGGCTACGTCAGCGGCTTCCTGCGCACGCTGCCGCCGCCGGGCGAGCCGCGCCTGGAGGGCGCCGACGCCACCCATGCCTGGGTGCGGGTCTGGTGCGGCCTGCAGATGGGCTGGCAGGACTTCGACCCGACCAACGCCATCCCCGCCGGCGACGACCACATCACCATCGCGCACGGCCGCGACTACGGCGACGTCGCACCGATCGTCGGGGTGTTGAAGACCTCCGGCGCGCATGAGGCCAGCCAGGCGGTGGACGTGCTGCCGCTGGAATGAGCGTCGGGCACGAGGATCCCGTCATTCCCGCGAAAGCGGGAATCCATGGGCCTTCGTGAAGGCTGCGATGATCGGATCGGATGTCCAAGGATTCCCGCTTTCGCGCACTACTGTCCGGAGAAATCCTGATCGTCGCTCCCGCGCAGGCGGGAGCCCAGTGACTTGCGCGGCAACCTGCACGAAAGTCCCTGGATCCCCGCCTGCGCGGGGATGACGAGGGGAGAGATAGGTGCGCAAGCCACGATTCGAGTCCCGAGCCGGTCCGAATACGGGAAGTCCTTGCCCCCCAAGCCTGGCACGCCGCCTTCCCAAAAGTTCCCCGCACAGTAGTGCGCTTTCGCGGGAATGACGAATCGGAAGTCCTAGCCCAGCCACCCCGCGCAGCCGCCGCCGCAGTCCTGCTGCATCTTCTGGCGCAGGCGTGCTAGCACCTCGTCGCCGTGGTGGTCGCGGCTCCAGGCCTGCAGCGACTTGCCCAGGGTGTCGAAGCGCTGGCGGGTGCGCTGGTGGTAGCCCTCCGGCTGTCCGGCCAACTCGCCGATCACCTGGCCGGCGGCGGCCTCGATGCCGGCCTTGTCGTCCGGGCTGAGCCGCAGCAGGCCGTCGACATAGAGCACGCCCCACTGCACTCGCGTGGCCGGCCCTTCGGCCGCCTGGTAGGCCTGCTGCAGCCATGACAGCGCGGCGGCCTTGTCGCCGCGCGCCTCGGCGTAGTCGGCCAGCTCCGGCATGTAGTAGTACGGGGTCTTGCTGCGCTTGAGCTCGGCCTGCAGCAAGCGCTCGGCGCCGGCGCGGTCGCCGGCCTTGTCGAGCAGGCCGGCGGCGGTGCTGAGGGTGGACTGGCGCTCGTAGTCGGTGGTGGCGGCCTGGTCGGCCCAGGCCACGCGCTGGTGCACCTTGGCGGCCAGCGCCTGCGGCAGCGGCGTGTCCGCGTCGAGGTCCTCGCCCCGAGCCAGGCGGGCCAGCTGGAGGTCGGCGGAGGTCGTGCCCAGGCGGTCGCTGATCGGCAGGCTCGCATCGGCGTAGATCGCGTCCAACGCCTTGGTCAGCGCGGCGGAGAGCCGTTCGCGCTGCGCCGCGTCGGTCGCCGCCGCGCGCACCAGCCCGGCGGCGGAATAGCTGAGCGTGCCACGGTTGGCACGCACCTCGGCTGGGTCGGCGAGCACCGCCTCCAGCAGCGCGCGGTTGGCGGCCAGGGCTTCGGGAGGGAGGTTGGCGGCGTCCTGCTTGCGCTGGCGGGAGGCCAGCGCGAGCAGGGCGAAGCGACGTTGCAGCGCCGGCTGCGGCGCGGCGCGCGCCAGCTGCTCCAGTACCGCGGAGCTGTCCTGGTCCTTGACCAGGCGATTGGCGTCCACGCTCCAGCCGTACTCGCCCAGCAGCGTCCAGTCGTCGGCGCCGAGCTTGCCCGGATCGTGCAGCGCCTGCTGCAGCAACTGCTCGGAGGTGGTGGTGCGGCCTGCGGCCACGCGCAGCACTTCGGTCAGGCGCGCGATGTCGCTGTCGCCGGCCAGCCGGGTGATCTCGCTGCGATCCGGACGCAGCACGATGATCGTGGGATAGCCCTTGATCCCGAAGCGCTCGCCCCAGGCCTGGGCGCCGTCGGAATCGCCGTCCAGATGCACCGCGACGAACTGGCGGGTACGCGCGATGAAATCCGGGTCCTTGAACAGCGTCGCCTTGAGCCGGTTGCAGGGCGGGCACCAGACCGCGCCCCAATACAGCAGGATCGGCTTGCCGCTCTCGGCAGCCTCGGCGAAGGCATCCTGCACATCGCCCTCGCGCCAGGCGATCCCGGTGGCGGGCTGGGCAGCGGGCGGGGTGGTTGGGGCGGTGGGCACGTCGGCGGCCGGCTCGGAGCGATTGCAGGCACCCAGCGCCAGCACGGCGGACAGGCAGGCGGCGGACAGCAGGGTGGCACGGACAGGACGGCGCATCGGACGAGGGCGGATGGAGGGACGCCCACTGTAGGCGCCGCCGCCGGCTTGGCACATGACGGCTGGGCATGTGCATATGCCCAGCCGCGCGCGGGTTCAGGGCCTGGCGGCTCCGGCCGCACTGCGCGCGTAGCGCGCGGCGACGAACGCGCAGACGATCAGCTGCAACTGGTGGTACAGCATCACCGGCAGCACGATCGCGCCCAGGCTGCCGCCGGCGAACATCACCTTGGCCATCGGCACGCCGGTCGCCAGGCTTTTCTTGGAGCCGCAGAACACGATCGGGATCTCGTCGAAGCGCGAAAAGCCCAGCCGCCGCGCGATCAGGCTGATCAGCGTCATCGCCACCGCCAGCAGCACCGCCGCCACCGCCAGCACGCCCAGCAGCGCCGGCAGCGGGGTCTTGTGCCACAGCCCTTCCATCACCGCCGCGCTGAAGGCGGTGTAGACCACCAGCAGGATCGTGCCCTGGTCGGTGTAGCGCAGCACCGCGCGGTGGCGCTCGACCCACTTGCCGATCCACGGGCGCAGCAGGTGCCCGGCCAGGAACGGTACCAGCAGCTGCAGCAGGATCTTGCCGATCGCCTCGGCCGGGTGCGCCATGCCGCCCTGGGTGCCGACCAGCAGGCTCATCAGCAGTGGGGTGAGGAACACCCCGAGCAGGCTCGACAGCGAAGCCGCGCAGACCGCCGCCGGCAGGTTGCCACCGGCCATCGAGGTGAACGCGATCGAGGACTGCACGGTGGACGGCAGCGCGCACAGGAACAGCACGCCGATGAACAGGTCCGGGGTCAGCAGCGCGTGCGAGAGCGGCTTGGCGAGCAGGCCCAGCAGCGGATAGAGCACGAAGGTGCTGGCCAGGATCACCAGGTGCAGCCGCCAGTGCAGCGCGCCGGCCTTGACCGCCTCGCGCGAGAGTCGCGCGCCGTGCAGGAAGAACAGCGCGGCGATCGCGATGTCGGTGACGTCGTCCATCACCACCGCGGCGGTACCGGAGATCGGCAGCAGCGAGGCCAGCGTGACCGTGCACAGCAGCGCCAGGGTGAAGGGATCGATGCGCAGCCGCGTCAGCCAGTTCTTCATTTCAGCCCTTGTGAGAGAGGGGGTGCGGAATCCGGATATTCTAGATGCCGGTTGCTGCCATGACGGCGCTGCCGGGAGCCGGCGTCAGCGCGGGCCGGCGCGGGCCTTGAGCAGCTCGCGCAACTCGTACTTGTCGGTTTCGTCCAGACCCTGCGCGCGCTGCTTGGCCTGGAGTTCATCCAGCCGCTGCAACAGCAACTGGCGTTCGAGTTGCAGCACGCCATCGTGCAGTTCCTGCGCCCACGTCGCCTCGTCGCCTGGCAGCACCTGCGCGGCGAGCTTTTGCAGCGCGGCCAGTTCCTCGCGCTCGGCGAAGTGCTCCAGCAGCGCGCCGGTACTGATATCCGGGCGCTGCTCGACCAGTTCCAGCAGCTCGATCAGCAGCTCGACACCGGGCTGGCGCAGGCCGGCGAACGCATGGTGGCCCTCCAGTGTCAGCGCCAGCGCGGGTTTCTGCAGCAGGATCGCGATCGCCGCGCGCACCAGACTGCGTTTCTGTGCCGGGGGTGTGGCCCGCGTCGGCCTTGGCACCGGTTGCGGCCGATGCGCGGCGGCCTGTGCGCCGACCCCGGTCAGCCGCGCCAGCTCCTGCTTCATCAGGTCGCCGAACGCGCCGTCCGGGATCTGCGCCAGCATCGGCCGCGCATGCTCGGCCAGGCGCGCGCGCCCGTCGAGCGTGGCCAGGTTGATCTCGCGCGCGAGCTCGTCGAAGAAGAACCGCGACAACGGCGTGGCCTGCTTCAGGCGCGCGTCGAACGCCTCCTTGCCCTCCTTGCGCACGATCGTGTCCGGGTCCTCGCCGTCGGGCAGGAACAGGAAGAACGCCTGGCGCCCGTCCTTCATCCGCGGCAGCACCGATTCGAGCGCGCGCCAGCCGGCCTTGCGCCCGGCGTTGTCACCGTCGAAACAGAAGTACACGTCCGGCGCGTTGCGGAACAGCAGCTCGGCGTGCTCGGGCGTGGTCGCGGTGCCCAGCGTCGCCACCGCCTGGGTGACGCCGAACTGGAACAGCGAGACCACGTCCATGTAGCCCTCGACCACGATCAGCCGCTCGATCTTCTGGTGCGCCTGGCGCACCTGCCACAGGCCGTACAGCTCGCGGCCCTTGTGGAACAGCGCGGTCTCCGGCGAGTTCAGGTACTTCGGGCCGTCGTCCTTCTCCAGCACGCGCCCGCCGAAGGCGATCGGCCGCCCGCGCCGGTCGAAGATCGGGAACATCACCCGGTCGCGGAACTTGTCGTAGACATGGCCACGGTCGTTCTTCGAGAACAGCCCGGCGCGATCGAGCAGCTTCATCCGGCGCTCGTCGGTGCCGAGCGCGTCCTTCAGCGCGCTGTAGCCGTCCGGCGCGTAGCCGATCTGGAAGCGCGCGCGGGTGCCGGTATCGACGCCGCGCCCGTCCAGATAGGCGCGCGCCTTGTCGCTGCCGTCCAGGTGCTTCTGGAAGAAGCGCGTGGCCGCCTCCAGCGCCGCGTACAGCTCGCGGCCTTCGTCCTGCTGGGCGGCGCTGCGCGGCTGGGTATCGCGCGGCACCTCCATGCCGGCGCGCTTGGCCAGCTCGTCGACCGCGTCGAGGAACTCGAGGCGGTCGTAGTTCATCAGGAAGCTGACCGCGGTGCCGTGCGCGCCGCAGCCGAAGCAGTGGTAGAACTGCTTGGTCGGGGACACCGTGAACGAGGCCGAGCGCTCGTCGTGGAACGGGCAACGCGCCGAGTACTCCTTGCCCTGGCGCTTGAGCGGCACGCGCGCGGAAACGACCTCGACGATGTCCGTCCGGGCCAGTAGGTCGTCGATGAAAGCGTCGGGAATGCGTGCCATGGCAGGCGCATAGGATGCCATGCCGCAGGAACCGCTCCTACGGTGTGGCTGTCTGCCGGCGGGCTTCGGCGCGCTCGGCGATGAGCGCGGTGATCAGCGCGCCGGCGAAGAACACCAGGATCGCGTAGTACAGCCATACCAGCAGCAGTACCAGCGCGCCCATCGAGCCATAGGCGCTGCCCGGTGCGGCCCGCGCCAGGTACAGGCCGATCAGGTAGCGGCCGAACGCGAACAGCAGCGCGGTGATGACGCCGCCGAGGATCGCCTGGCGCCATTCCACGCGCCGGTCGGGCAGGTAGTGGTACAGGAACGCGAACGCGGCCGCGTACAGCAGCAGCGTGGTGGTGTAGCCGAGGGCAGGCAGCGCCGAGGGCAGGCGCGCGAAGGCCACCTGCAGCGCGGTGGTGGCGATCATCGAGATGATCAGCAGGAAGCCGAGCGCCAGCACCACGCCCAGCGAGAACACGCGTTTCTTCAGCCAGGCGCGCACGCCGCTGAGGAGTTGGCGGTCGCCGCGGAAGATCAGGTTCAGCGCGCCCTGCAACTGGGCGAACACCACGGTGGCGCCGACGAACAGCAGCAGGGTGCTCCACAGCCCGGCCAGCGAACCGACGCCGGGCTGGGCGGTGGCATTGCGGATGACGGTCTCGGCGACCGCGGCGGCGTTGGCGCCGGCCATCTGCGCGATCTGCGCGATCAGCGACTGCTGCGCCGGCGGGTACAGCGAGGCGGTCAACCACAGCAGCAGCACCAGCAGCGGAGCCATCGACAGCAGCGCGTAGAACGCCAGCGAGGCGGCCTGGGTCATCAGGTCGGTCTCGGCGAAGCGCCGGGCCAGGGCGACCGGCAGGCTGCGCTGGGCGCGCTCGGTGAGATGTTGCAGGCGTGGAGAAAGGTGCAGGGCCATCCAGTGGACGCGAGGGGAAGGACAGGCGCGTTCTAGCAGATGTGCGCCCAAGACCGGATGAAATCCGGGCGATGCGCTGGTGGTGGGAGGGCCTTCAGTCCCGACATGGCCTTGCCACGTAAAGCGTCGGGACTGAAGTCCCTCCCACACGCCCGCAAGGGGCGGCGCGGCTCAGCCGGTCAACTGCTTCTTCACCAGCGCCGACACCAGGCCCATGTCGGCCTGGCCGGCCAGCTTCGGCTTGAGTACGCCCATCAGCTTGCCGATGTCGGCCGGGCCGGCGGCGCCGGTCTGCGCGATCGCGGCCTGGATCGCGGTGACGATCTCGGCCTCGCCCAGCTTGGCCGGCAGGTAGCGCTCGATCACCACGATCTCCTCGCGCTCGATCTTGGCCAGGTCCTCGCGGCCTGCACCCTCGTACTGGGTCACCGAGTCCTTGCGCTGCTTGACCATCTTGTCGAGCACGGCCAGCACGGCGGCGTCGTCCAGCTCGATGCGCTCGTCCACCTCGCGCTGCTTGATCGCCGCGTTGATCAGGCGGATCACGCCGAGGCTGTGCTTGTCGCCGCCCTTCATGGCGGCCTTCATGTCGTCGGTGAGCTGCTGCTTGAGGGACATGGTGGTACTCCAGGTGAAGATGACGGGAGCGCGCCGGCGCCCGGCCGGCACGCGCAATGCCCATGCAAAAAGCCGGCGACGCTCGCGCGTGCCGGCTCTCGTCCTGCAAGTCCACAGGCCGCGCCCGAGGCGCAGGACCGGCGGATCAGGCTGCGCCAGACTCAGTACAGGCGCTGACGCTTGGTGACGTCGCGCGAGGAACGGCGCAGCTGGCGCTTCACCGCGGCGGCGGCCTTGCGCTTGCGCTCCTGGGTCGGCTTTTCGTAGAACTCGCGCTTGCGGGTCTCGGCCAGGACGCCGGCCTTCTCGCAAGTGCGCTTGAAACGGCGGAGCGCAAATTCGAAGGGCTCGTTCTCGCGGACTTTGACGCTGGGCATGGGTTCTCCAGGGATTTGGGATGTCACCCGGCGAACCGGATGGGCGCGAGCTAGCTCGCATGACGTTTTACCGGGATCCCCCGGCGAGCCGCGCATTATAACGACTCCTGGGCATACTGCAAGCGGCCGGCTTGGTCCCGCCGCCGAACGGGTCCAGAATGGTACCCATGAAAGTCCTCGGAATCGAATCCTCCTGCGACGAGACCGGTGTCGCGGTCTACGACACGGCCCTGCCGCCCGGCCAGGCGCTGCTCGCCCACCACGTCTACAGCCAGATCGCCCTGCACGCCGAATACGGCGGAGTGGTGCCGGAACTGGCCAGCCGCGACCACGTGCGCAAGCTGCTGCCGCTGCTGCGCCAGACCTTGGACGAGGCCGGGCTGCGTAGCGACGAGCTGGACGGGGTCGCCTACACCGCCGGACCCGGACTGGTCGGGGCGCTGCTGGCCGGCGCGGCGGTCGCGCGCGCGCTGGCCTGGGCGCTGGAGCTGCCGGCGCTCGGCGTACACCACATGGAGGGCCACCTGCTGGCGCCGCTGATGGAGGATGACCCGCCCGAGCCACCGTTCGTGGCGCTGCTGGTGTCCGGCGGGCATACCCAACTGGTCGCGGTCGAGGCGATCGGCCGCTACCGGCTGCTCGGCGAGACCCTGGACGATGCGGCCGGCGAAGCCTTCGACAAGACCGCCAAGCTGATGGGCCTGCCGTACCCAGGCGGCCCGCAGCTGGCGGCGCTGGCCGAGCAGGGCACGCCCGGCAAGTACCGCTTCGCGCGGCCGATGACCGACCGGCCGGGCCTGGACTTCAGTTTCTCCGGGCTCAAGACCCAGGTGCTGCTGGCCTGGCAGGCCAGCGACCAGGGAGAGCAGACCCGCGCCGACATCGCGCGCGGCTTCGAGGATGCGGTGGTCGACACGCTGGCGATCAAGTGCGAGCGCGCGCTGGATGCGGCCGACTGCGACACGCTGGTGGTGGCCGGCGGTGTCGGCGCCAACACGCGCCTGCGCGCAAGGCTGCAGGCGATGTGCGCCCGGCGCGGCGGCCGCGCCTGCTTCCCGCGGCCGTCGTTGTGTACCGACAACGGCGCGATGATCGCCTTCGCCGGCGCGCTGCGCCTGCAGGCCGGCCAGCGCGGCGACGCGGCGGTGCGCGTCACGCCGCGCTGGGACATGGCGTCCTTGGAGGCGGTGATCCCGTGACGGGTGATTCGTAGGAGCTTCAGCCGCGAGAGGCTTTCCCGGGGAAGCTCCATCGCGGCTGAAGCCGCTCCTGCGAAAAGCGGTTAGGCTTGCTGCGAATCACGAATCACAGCTCCGCATGGACAAAGTTTTCATAGAAGGTCTGGAAATCGACGCCCTGATCGGCATCTACGACTGGGAGCGGCGCATCCGCCAGACCCTGCGCTTCGATCTGGAGATGGGCTTCGACAACCGCCGCCCGGCGGCCAGCGACGACATCGCCGACACGCTCAACTACAAGGCGGTCAGCAAGCGGCTGGCCGAGTTCGTCGAACAGTCGGATTTCGGTCTGGTGGAGACCCTGGCCGAGCGCTGCGCGGAGATCGTGCTGCGCGAGTTCGAGGTGCGCTGGCTGCGCCTGAAGCTGAGCAAGCCCGGCGCGGTACGCGGCGCGCGGGCAGTGGGCGTAATCATCGAGCGCAGCCGCGATTGACGTCGGCCGGGACATCGTCACGCAAGGCTTGACGCCTCTCACGGCAACGTGCATGTTGCCCTACAACATGCCGCGCGGCATCGCGCCGCCGGATGCCAGGTGCAAGGGGCGCGATGGACTGGAGCAGGTACCGCACGGCCACCTATGACGAGCTGATTCAGGCCGATGGCATCTCACGCCCGGCCGCTCGGCCAGTCGTCGAATACCTCTCCAGCCTGTCCGGGCGCGAAATCTCCGAGCGACAGCTCGCCGCCGACGTCGCCGCCCGGGTCATGGGCATCACCTTCACGGTCTACTCGGACGGTCGCAATGTCGACCGCACGCTGCCGTTCGACCTGATCCCGCGCACCATCCCGCTCAGCGAATGGCGGCGTACCGAGGCCGGGCTGAAGCAGCGCATGCAGGCGTTGAACCTGTTCATCGGCGACCTGTACGGCGCGCAGCGGATCGTCAAGGACAAGGTGTTCCCGGCGATGCTGCTGGAGGAGTCGGTCAACTTCCGCCCGCAGTGCGTGGGCATCACGCCGCCGCTGGGGGTGTGGGCGCACATCTGCGGCTCGGACCTGGTAAGAGACGCCGACGGCACGCTGTACGCGCTGGAGGACAACCTGCGCATCCCGTCCGGGGTGAGCTACATGCTGGAGAACCGGCAGGTGGCCAAGCGGGTGTTCCCCGAGCTGTTCGAGACCACCGCGATCCTGCCGGTCGACGAGTACCCGGCGCAGCTGTACGACACGCTGGCCGCGCTCAGTCCGCGCCCCGGCGAGGTGCCGGTGATCGCGCTGCTGACCCCGGGCGTGTTCAACAGCGCCTATTTCGAGCATGCCTATCTGGCGCAGGCGATGGGCATCGAGCTGGTCGAGGGCAGTGACCTGTTCGTCGCCGACGACGACTGCACCTACATGCGCACGGTGCATGGCCCGCGCCGGGTCGATGTGATCTACCGCCGGATCGATGATGCCTTCATCGATCCGGAGGCGTTCCGGCCCGACTCGGTGCTGGGCGTGCCGGGCCTGATCCGCAGCTGGCGCGCGGGCAAGGTCGCGCTGGCCAACGCGCCGGGCGCGGGCGTGGCCGACGACAAGGTGGTGTTCGCCTACGTGCCGAAGATGATCCGCTACTACCTCGACCAGGAGCCGATCCTGCCGAACGTGCCCAGCTACCTGTGCCACGACGACAAGGACCGGCAGTACGTGCTGGAGCACCTCGAGGAGCTGGTGGTGAAGCCGGCCAACGAGTCCGGCGGCTACGGCATGCTGATCGGGCCGCGCTCCACCACGCGCCAGCGCGAGCAGTTCCGCAAACTGATCCAGGCCGACCCGCGCAACTACATGGCGCAGCCGACCCTGAACCTGTCCACCGCGCCGATCGTCACCGAGGACGGGCCGGCGCCGCGGCACCTGGACCTGCGCCCGTTCATCCTCTCGCGCGAGGACACCTACGTGACCACCGGCGGGCTGACCCGGGTGGCGATGACCGAGGGCTCGCTGGTGGTGAATTCCTCGCAGGGCGGTGGCGCCAAGGACACCTGGGTGGTCGATCTCGACGAGGACCTGGCCTGATGCTCTCGCGTGTCGCCGACAACCTCTACTGGTTCAGCCGCTACCTGCGTCGTGCCGAGAACACCGCGCGGTTGGTCGGCGTGGGCAGCCTGCTGCAGCTGGACCTGCCGCGCTCGGTGCGCTTCGCCTGGCGGCCGATGATCGATACCGTCGGCGCAAGCGGCATCTTCAACCAATTGTTCCCCAATGCCGGCGACGACGTCGCCGACACCGACGTGGTGCGGTTCCTGCTGCTCGACGAGCGCAACCCGTCCTCGCTGTACAGCACGCTCGAACAGGCGCGCGAGATCCTGCGCTGCATCCGCGACACCCTGCCGCAGGAAGCGTGGGAGGCGATCAACGACCTGCACCTGCATATCGCCGCGGAGGGCGAGCGCGGCATCGGCCGGCGCTACCGGATGGAGTTCCTCGGGCGCATCACCGATGCCTGTCTGAAGGTGTCGGGGTTGCTGACCGCCAACGTCAGCCGCGACATCGGCTTCCAGTTCATGCGCCTGGGCACGTCGATCGAGCAGGCCGACATGACCACGCGCATCATCGACGCGGCGGCTTCGGGCCTGGTCAGGCCGCGCCAGCCCGACGACCGCGAGGCCTACCAGAGCATGCAGTGGATGAACGCGCTGCGCGCGCTGGCCGCCTACCAGATGTATCGCCGACATACGCGCCAGCGGGTCAGCGGCGAGCAGTCGCTGCGATTTCTGCTGCAGAACAACGAGTTCCCGCGCAGCGTCCAGTTCTGCCTGACCCGGGCCGCGTACATCCTGCCGCAGTTGCCGCCGCGGCCGCAGGTGGAACGTGGGCTGATGCGGGTGGCCGGGATGATCCGCAATGCCGATCCGGTCTGGCTGGCGGCCAACGAGCCGGCGGTGTTCATGGACGAGATCCAGCGGCGGCTGGGCGAGTTGCACGGGACGATCGCCGAGGCGTACTTCAGTTCGTAGCGCCGCGCCTCGGAGGAGAGTGGCGTGGCGATGATGGCTGGGCTGCCGCGCCGCCGCGCGAGGTGATGCCGCCGCAGTCGCGGGCTGTTCTCGTGGTCCGCCCCTCCATTTGCTGACGTATGCTGGGCGGCTTCGTGCCGCCGCGGCGCCTTCCGAGCGCGCGTAATTAACTTCTCGGGTCGCCGGGAAGCTAGAATCGGCGGTCATGTAAACGTTTTCTCAGGAGCTCCATGGCTGCCGCAGACCGTATCGAATCGTTGATCGCCCGCATGACCGTCGAGGAGAAGGTCGGCCAGTTGGGGGTGTTCGCCGACATGGTGCGGCCGTTCGCGCCGGACGTGAACCCGGAGGCCAACGTGCGCAACGCCGACGAGGTACTGGCGCAGGTCCGCGCCGGTCGGGTCGGCTCATTGTTCAACGGCGTCGGCGCCGAGCTGGGCCGGCAGATCCAGAAGGTGGCGGTGGAGCAGAGCCGGCTGGGGATCCCGGTGATCCTGGCCGCCGACGTGATCCACGGCATGCGCACGGTGTTCCCGATCCCGCTCGGCGAGGCGGCCAGCTTCGAGCCGGAACTGGCCGAGCGCACCGCCCGAGCCACCGCGGTCGAGGCCACCGCCGCCGGCATCCACTGGACCTACGCGCCGGCGGTGGACATCGCCCGCGACCAGCGCTGGGGCCGCGGCGCGGAGGGGGCCGGCGAGGACACCGTGCTCGGCAACGCGTTCGCCGCCGCGCGGGTGCGTGGCTTCCAGGGTCCGGACCTGACCGCCGCCGATTCGTTGCTGGCCACGCCCAAGCACTTCGCCGGCTACGGCGCGGTCGCCGCCGGCATGGAATACAACAGCGTGGACATCGCCCCGCAGACCCTGCGCGACGTGCACCTGCCGCCGTTCAAGGCCGCTTTCGATGCTGGCGCGCTGACGGTGATGACCTCGTTCAACGACATCAACGGGGTGCCGGCCAGCGCCAACCGCGAGCTGCTGACCGAGATCCTGCGCGGCGAGTGGAAATTCCCCGGCGTGGTGATCTCCGACTACACCGCCGACATGGAGCTGATCGCCCACGGCTATGCCCGCGACGAGCGCGACGCGACCGCCAAGGCGTTCCTGGCCGGGATGGACATGAGCATGCAGAGCGGCTTCTACGCCGCGCACCTGCCGGAGCTGGTCGAGCGCGGCGAGGTGCCGATGGCGGCGCTCGACGAGGCGGTGCGGCGGGTGCTGTGGCTCAAGCAGCGGATCGGCCTGCTCGACGATCCGTACCGCTCGCTGGATCAGGCGCGCGAGGCCGACACCTCGCACATCCCCGCCCACGACCTGCTCGCGCGCGAGGCGGCGCGGCGCTCGATCGTGCTGCTGAAGAACGAGGGCCAGGTGCTGCCGCTGAAGCCGAGCGGGCAGAAGATCGCGCTGATCGGCCCGTTCGTGCGCGACCACGAGAACATCGAGGGTTGCTGGACGCTGTTCGGCGACAAGTCGCGCTATGTGACGCTGGAGGCCGGCGTGCGCGCGGCGATCGGCGACCAGGCCGACCTGCTGGTCGAGCCGGGCTGCGGACTGGAGGAGGCCATCGACGGCGGGTTCCAGGCCGCGGTGCTGGCGGCGCAGTCGGCCGACGTGGTGGTGCTGGCGCTGGGCGAGCCGCAGCGTTTCAGCGGCGAGGCGCAGTCGCGCACCGAGATCGTGCTGCCGCCGGTGCAGCAGGCGCTGGCCGAGGCGGTGGCGGCCACCGGCAAGCCGCTGGTGGTGCTGCTGCGCAACGGCCGCGCGCTGGCGCTGGCCGGCGCGGTGCGCCACGCCGCGGCGATCGCGGTGACCTGGTACCTGGGCACCCAGACCGGGCATGGCGTGGCCGATGTGTTGTTCGGCCACTACAGCCCGTCCGCGCGCCTGCCGATCAGCTTCCCGCAGGCGACCGGGCAGCAGCCGTTCTTCTACAACCACATGCGTACCGGGCGTCCCGAGCTGCCGACGCTGTCGGAGTACAAGGCGCGCTGGCGCGAGATGCCCAACGAGCCGCTGTATCCGTTCGGGCACGGCCTGGGCTACACCACCTTCGAGTACGGCGTGCCGCAGCTGTCCGCCGCGACGCTGGGCTGGGACGACACGCTGACCGTGACCACCCGGCTGAGCAACACCGGCGCGCGCGCCGGCGAGGAAGTGGTGCAGCTGTACCTGCACGACCGTGTCGCCAGCCGAGTGCGCCCGGTGCGCGAGCTCAAGGCGTTCCGCAAGGTGCTGCTGCAGCCGGGCGAGAGCGCCGAGGTGGTGTTCGCGCTGGACCGCCATGCGCTGGCGTTCACCGGCCCGAACGGCGAATTCGGTGCCGAGCCGGGTGTGTTCGACCTGTGGGTGTGCGCCTCGTCCAAGAGCGGCGAGGCGGTGCAGTTCGAGCTGCTGGCGCCGTAGCGCCCGCATGCGCCGGCCAGTCAGATGTGCGGCGGGGGGAGGGCTTCCACGCGTCTGTCTATGAGTGGCGTCGGCGCGGGGTAGGCAAGGCGCGCGTGGGGGCTTCATGCCGCCAGGGCGGCGCCGGTCGTGCCGGGGAAACCCCGGCCGAGCCGGCTCGACGCCACCGGCAGGTGCCGATGGCGTCGTGGGCAGATGTTCAGCGCGCGCGCCGCGGGAACCGGTAGATCACCGCGCCGACCGCTACCGCCACCGCCGCGGCCAGCAGGTTCTGCCAGCTCGCGCTGGCCAGCAGCGCCAGGGTCAGCAGCAGCGCCAGTATCGGGATCAGCGGGCCGCCGGGCAGGCGCAGCGCGCCCGGATGCTCGCGGTAGCGGCGCGCCAGCACCAGCACCGCCGCGGCGGTGCCGAGGTAGGCCAGCAGCCGGGTGACCATCGACAGCAGCGCGAGCTGCTCGAACGAGCCGCTCAACGCCAGCGCCAGCGAGATCGCGAACTGCACCAGGATCGCCACATACGGGGTGTGGAAGCGCGGATGCACTGCCGCGACCGCCTTCGGCCCGTAGCCGTCCTGCGCCAGCGCATACAGGAAGCGTGGCCCCAGCATCACCGTGTTGCTGGTGGTGCCGAGGATCGAGATCGTCGCGCCGACGGTCAGCAGCAGCGCCAGCCCTTCGCCGCCGAACTGCGCGGCGGCGTCGGCCAGCGGCGTGCCCGAGGTGGCCAGTCCCGGCAGCGTGCCCTGCGCGACCAGCTGCACCAGCACGTAGATCGCGGTCACGGTGACGATCATCACCATCAGCGCGAACGGGAGGTCGCGGCGTGGGTTGCGGTACTCGCCGGCCGCGGCCGGAATGTTCTCGAAGCCGGCATAGGCGAACAGCAGCAGCAACGCGGCCTGGCCGAAGTTGGCGTAGTCGTGCGGGTCCGGGCGCGGGCCGCCCAGCGCCTGGCCCCAGTCGATGTGGAGCAGGCCCAGCGCGACGAACACCAGCAACGGCACCAGCTTGCCGACCACCAGGATCACCCCGGTGCGCGCGGCCGAGCGTATCCCGATCACGTTGATCGCGGTCAGCGCGCCGAGCGAACCGGCCACCACCAGCAGCCGGCCGCCACCGGCGTCGGCGGCCGGCCAGAAGCGCGCCACCGCGTCGGCCAGCGCATTGCCAAGCGCGGCCGCCGAGCTGATCCGGGTCAGCCAGATCGTCCAGCCGACCTGGAAGCCGGCGAACGGGCCGAATGCCTCGCGGGCATAGAGGTAGCTGCCGCCGGGGCGGTCGAAATAGCTCGCGGCCTGCGCATAGCAGGCCACCAGCAACGCGACCGCGACCCCGGCCAGCACCACCGAGGCCAGGCTGAAGGCGCCCAGATGCAGGAAAACCAGCGCCGGCATCAGATAGATGCCGCTGCCGATCACGTCGTTGATCGATAGTCCGACGATCTGCCAGCGGCCGACCGCGCGCAGCAGCCGCGGCTCGCGCTCCTGGGCCGGCGCGCTCATCGCGCGTCCTCCAGCGCCGGCAGCGCCCAGGCGGCGCGCAGGCGCCGATACTCGGCGCGCGGCAGCAGCACCAGGCGCGGTGTCGCCTTCGGGTCCAGCCAGGCCAGCAGGCGCTGCATGTTGGCCGGCTCCATCGCGGTGCAGCCGGCGGTGGCCTCGCCGGGGGTACGCCACAGGTGGGCGAAGATGCAGCTGCCGTGGCCGGGCAGGTTGCGCGGGTTGTGCTCGATCACGAAGCCTTCGCGGTAGCGCACGTCGCCGTCCTGGTGCAGGTCGCGGCGCATCGGTTCGCTGGAGCCCTTCACCGCCTCGGCGCCGACCTGATCGGCGTCGACGATGCGGTTGTAGAGCGGTGAGTCGGACACGTCCACGCACCAGTGGCTGGCTTGCATCGGCTGGTAGGGCATCGCGCTGTCGATGCGGCCGGCATAGCCGAACGCGGTGCCGATCGCGAACACGCCGGCCGGGCTGCGGCCATCGCCTTCGTGCTTGTGCGGGCCGTCGGTCTGGGCCGGGCTCAGGCCCTCGCCCCAGGCGCTGCCGTTGCGGCCGACCGCCACCGTGAAGGCCGGTGCCGCGGCCTGCCAGCGGCCGTGCCTGCGTTCGAAGGTCTGCAGCAGGCCCTGGTGCGCATTCCAGTCCGGGGTGACCACGACGACCAGTTGGTCCGCGTGCTCGGTCGGCGGCGCGGCGAGCACGGGCGTACACGCCAGCAGGGCCAGCGGGGCCAGCGCGCGCAGCAGCGTCAGGGGAAGAAAGCGGGTCATGCGGGGCTCCGGGATCAGGATTCGAGCAGGCGCTGCACCCGCTCCAGGTTGTTGGCCAGTTCGCGGTGGCGGCCGGGGTTGGCCTGGCACAGCAGTACGAACACGAAATCGAGCAGGTATTGCAGGGAGGCGCGATAGAGCAGCTGGGCGATGTGCGGCGCCGGATCGTGCGCGGAGATCGCCAGCGAGGCATCGGCCATCGCGCGCAGCGGGTTGGAGGTGTGGCGGGTGATCGACACCAGCTTGCCGCCGCTGGCCTGGAACTCGCGCGCGACGTGGCTGAGCTGTGGCAACTGGCCGAACTCGGAGAACATCAGCAGCACGTCGTCGTCGCGCACCGCCGAGAGGTTGGACAGCAGCAGGATTGAGTCAGCGTGGTGCACGCTGAGCACTCCAAGCAGCGACAGCCGCATCGCGAACTCGCGCGCGAACAGGCCATCGTCGCCGATGCCGCAGACGAACACCTTGCCGGCGCCGTCGAGCAGCTTGACGATCGCCTCCAGGTGGGCGCGCGGGTTGAGCAGCCGGGTTTCCTCCTCGGAGGCGGCCTTGCTGGCGCGCAGGGCGAGGTCGAGACGGACGTAGGCGTCGCCATCGCCTTCGCTGGCGCGCTGGCGCGGCGGCGGATTGCCGGCGCGGGCGATGGCCTCGCCGACCGAGTATTTCAGGTCGGGATAGCCCTTGAAGCCGAACTTCTGGCTGAACTTGACCACGCTCGACTGACTGATGCCCAGCGCGCTGGCCAGCTGCTGGGAGGAGTAATCGCGCAGCAGGTGGGCATTGTCGACGATGAAATCGGCAATGCGCTTTTCGATCGCCGACATGCCTTCGCGCTCGGCGCGGATTTTCACCAGAGGGGGCATGGCAGGTGCGTGGTCTCCGCGCGGCATTGACTCAATCTATCGGGTTTCGGGTTGCGCGTCGTGGATCCCCAGGTCGTCACTGGCCCAGCAGCTCGAGCCCACGGATCTCGCGGATACCCAGTCCCGGCGCGTCGGTGATGCTGATCTCCGATTCGTTGAAGATCACCCCGCCCTCGACCGGGTTGAACTGGCCCAGCGACGGACCGTCCAGGTCGATCTTGGTGATCACATCCGACTTGGCCACCGCCAGGTGTACCGCGGCCGCCACGCTGATGCTCGATTCGAGCATGCAGCCGATCATGCATGGCACCCCGTACAGCCCGGCGATGTCGGTGGTACGGATCGCGTTGGACAACCCGCCGGTCTTCATCAGCTTGATGTTGATGATGTCGGCGGCGCGGCGCTGGATCAGCTCGAACACCTGGGTCGGGGAGAACACGCTCTCGTCGGCCATCACCGGCGTGTCGACCCGCTCGGTGACGTACTTGAGCCCGTCGATGTCGTTGGCCTTGACCGGCTGCTCCAGCAGTTCCAGCACCACCCCGGCCTCCTCCAGCGTGTGCATCGCGTGCACCGCCTGCTTGGCGGTCCAGCCCTGGTTGGCGTCCAGCCGCAGCAGCGCGCGGCCGGCGACCGCGGCGTGGATCGCCTTGACCCGCTCCACGTCCAGCCCGATGTCCTTGCCGACCTTGATCTTCAGCGAGTCGAAGCCGCGCGCCACCGCCGACAGCGAGTCGGCCACCATCTTGTCGATGTGGTCCACGCTGATGGTGATGTCGGTGGTGATCACCGGATCGCCGCCGCCGAGCATGCGGTACAGCGGCGCGCCGTACAGCTGCGCCCACAGGTCGTAGACCGCGATCTCGACCGCGGCCTTGGCGCTGGTGTTGCGCTCCATCGAGGACTGAATCAGCGCGGTGATGTGGTTGAGATCGGCGATGTCCTGGCCGATCAGGCGCGGTGCGATGTGGCGGGAGATCGCCTCGATGATCGAGCCATGGGTGTCGCCGGTGATCGGTGGTGTCGGTGGGGCCTCGCCGTGGCCGACGTGGCCACTGTCGGTATGGATCAGCACCACCACGTCCTCGACCGTCTCCACGGTGCGCAGCGCGGTCTTGAACGGAGTCTTGAGCGGCACGCGCAGCATGCCGAGCTGGATCTTGGTGATCTTCATGGGGACACGGTGCTGGAGGGCAGGCGCTTGATGCTGGTGATGCGGTCGACGTAGAGGGTGTCGCGGTCGCTGTGCAGCGGCTCCAGCGGCGTGACCGACACGCCGCTCAGCGGCGTGCGCACCAGCTGGCCATCGCGATTGATCCAGCTGGTGCCGGCGGTGTCGTGGATCACCCAGGTCTGGCCGCGGTCATGGCCGATCACCATCATGACGTGGCCGGGGATGTAGACCAGGTCGCCGGCGCGCAGCGACTGCAGCACGGCCAGGCGTCCGGCGCGGTCCCGCGCCGGCGGCAGCGGCACCGATGCCAGCGCGGGACTGACCGACTGCGCGCTGGTGTTGCGCGGCAACAGCACGCCGACGCTGCGGTAGATCTCCGAGACGAAGCCGCTGCAGTCGCGTGCGTCGAAGGTGTGGCCCCAGCCATAGCGCTCGCCGAGGAACTTGAACGCCTGGTTGATCAGGTTGGCCGGCGTGGCCGGCAGGTAGTCGGCGGCGGTGTCGGCGATGCGCGGCAGCAGCGCGGGCGCGAAATCCAGGCTGCCGTCGTCGCGCCGTACCGGCAGGTCCAGCACCCACGAGGTGTAGGGATACTGGCCGTTGACCGCGGCGTCGGCCGGCCAGTCCGCGCGCAGCGGCAGGCGGATGCCCATGTCCAGTTGCAGGGCCGACAGCGCCGGTCGCTGCGGGGTGTAGGTCGTGTGCAGCACGCCGCCGGTGACGATCCGCACCGGCGTGCGCTGCGCGTAGCCGAGCACCTGCGCGCGGCTGCCCAGCGCGACGCGGTCCTTGGCGATCCAGGCGCGGTAGCGGGTGCTGGCGACGAACCACCACTGCCCATCGCGGCTTTCATGCAGCACCGCGACCGCATCGCCCGGGAACAGCGCCGATTCCTGGAAGCGGTCGAGGTCGACTTCGCCGGGGTTGAAGAACACCCGCCGCGCGGTCGGGAAGTTGCGCAGCGCGGCGCGCTCGACCACCAGGCCGAAGCGCGGCGTGATCGCCGCCGGCAGCCGGTCGAGCGCGAGGTCGTCGAGCAGCGCGTCGAGCGCGGCGTCGTCGAGCTGGGTGCCGTGTTCATCGAACAGCGCGCGCGCTGGCCGCGGCGCCAGCGCCTGGATGTTGGCGGCGACCTCGCTGCCCGGCACGGTGGCGGGCAACTTGGCCAGGTCCTCGATGTGCGGGTCGGTGGCGATCATGCGCGCGTTCTGCGTGGCGATCGCCGCCGGGGTCAGATAGGGCTGGTTCGGCGCCGGCAGGCGTGCGGTCCAGTAGCCCGGTGTCAGCTGCGGGGCCTGGGGATCCACCAGTACCGCCGGTGCCGGCGCGCTGGTCTCGCCGGTGGCCCAGGCCGGGGGTGCGGCGACGCACGCGATCGCGAGCAATACGGCCAGTCGGGTTCCGGTGGCTGTCCGGCGTTGGTACGAAGGGGCTAGGATCGGGGAGCGCTTCATGGTATTTCCAGGTCTCGTGGCCGTGTTACACCGCAGTTTTGAAGAATACTTGTTTCGCGTGCTTTATGGGGATGGAATAATTTATTGACTTCTGGGTCTGGCGCGTGTTAAACCGGCGCCGAGCGCGCTCCGGTCCGCCGTCAGTATCCAGGGGATGGCCGTCGATTGCAGGCCCGTCGTCCCGATGTCGTGCATGGGGGCGATGAGGGGACGGGGAACGTTCGCCGGGGCCGCGCAGGCGGGCCCGGCGCGTAGCAGGCCGACAGACACGGACGCGTTCGGCGAAATCTCCCAGGGAAGGTTGCAAGACCACCTCCGGGTGGGCCATGCGCGATTGCGGGCGGTGTACTGCCCGCGCTGACGTTGATCCAGATACGGCCGTCGCGTCCCCGTCGTGGGGCGCGGCAAGGGCCGGTGTTGTCCCAGCTGTACCCATTGCCGTGATCCCTTTGGAGAGAGAGAGATCCATGCCTGCCACCCTGCCATATCCTGGCCGCCTGAGTGCGGCCCTGTTGCTGGCGCTCGCCAGCCCGCTCGCCGCCCAGGCCCAGTCGTCATCCGATACCGACACCCATACGCTCGAGCAGGTCTCGGTCACCGGCTCGCGCATCAAGCGCACCGACATCGAGACCCAGTTGCCGATCACGGTATTGAAGAAGCAGCAGATCGAGGCCCTGGGCATCAGCTCGGCCGAGCAATTGCTGATGTACCTCAACATTGCTGGCAACGGCTCGGACAACCTGGCCAGCAACGCCGGCATCGTCTCCGGAGTGGACCAGCGTGGCAACAACGGCGTGTCCTCGGCCAACCTGCGCGGCCAGGGCGCCGATGCGACCCTGGTGCTGCTCAACGGCCGCCGGGTCGCCGCGCACGGACTCAAGGGCCGCGTGGTCGACCTCAACTCGATCCCGTTCGCGGCGATCGAGCGGGTCGAGGTGCTGCGCGACGGTGCCTCGGCGATCTACGGCACCGACGCGATCGGCGGGGTGATCAACTTCATCACCCGCACCGACTACCAGGGCGTGGAGCTGTCGGCCTTCACCGACGTCACCGAGGCCGGTGGCGGCAACATCCACCGTGGCAGCGTGCTGGTTGGCGGCGGTGATCTGGACAGCGACGGCTGGAATGCGTTCGCCAGCTTCAGCTACAAGAAAAGCGAGATCCTGCGCGGTACCGACCGCGACTTCTCCAACGCCTTCCAGCCGGAGCGGGGGCTGTCGCCGGACACCCGTGGCACCCCGTACGCGACCGTGGCCAACCGCGCCGGCTCGCTGATCGGCAGCGGCCTCACCGACCCGGCCGACGGCTCCACCCAGCAGTACATCAACGCGCTCAACCTGCCTGGCGCCAGCGGCTGCGAGAGCGGCGGCGCGCTGATGGGGCCCTACGACTACCAGCTGTGGGGCGTGAGCAGCGCGCGCTATGCCTGCGCCTACGACTACCCGGCCGCGGCGGTGATCCAGCAGCCGCTGGAAAGCAAGGACGTGATCGGCCGCGCCACCTTCAGGATCTCCGACCGCCATCGCGCCTACGTCGAGTTCGTCGGTTCGGACGTGGATGCGATCAAGAGTTTCGAGCCCTACCAGATCACACCGAACTCCACCTTCGATGCCAGCACCTGGTACCCGAGCACCGGCGAGGCCTACGACACGATCTACCAGGCACTGGCGGGCTACTTCGGCGCCGACCAGCTGAACTACGGTTCCCCGATCGCCTATCGCTGGCGCTGCATGGCCTGCGGCAGCCGCCAGATCGCCACCAGCACCAAGACTTACCGGTTGCTGGTCGGCTTCGAGGGCGAGATCGGCAGCTGGAACTACGACGCGGGTATCTCGCGCGCGTCGAGCAAGTCCACGTCCCGATTGCTGAGTGGCTACTACTACACCGACCAGCTCAAGGCGCTGCTCGGCAGCGGCCTGCTCAACCCGTTCCTGGCCGACGGCCAGGCGCAGTCGCAGGCGGCGCTGGATGCGCTGGCCGCGGCCTCGGCCAGTGGCGTGACGCTGTACGGCGGCGAATCGGTGACGACCACGATCGATGCCAGCGTCTCCGGCGGGCTGGGCTTCAGCCTGCCCGGCGGCGAGGTGCAGCTGGCCACCGGTCTCGATTTGCGCCGCGAGGAGTACAACTTCGACGGCAACAGCGCGGCCGAGAGCGATGGCATCTACCTGGCCCCGTTCGACAACGGCAACATCCTCCGGAACGTCAGCCGCGACACCAAGGCGGTGTTCGCCGAACTGTATCTGCCGGTGCTGGACAGCCTGGATGTGACCCTGGCCGGCCGCTACGACCATTACGAGGGCTTCGGCGCGACCACCAATCCGAAGTTCTCGTTCAAGTGGCAGCCGCTGGGGGCGCTGGCCTTCCGCGGCGCCTACAGCACCGGCTTCAAGGTGCCGACCTTCAACCAGCTGTACTACGGGGTGTCCGAGACCGCGTACACCGGCCTGGACCTGGCCGATCCGGCCAGCTGTCCCGGCGGCGTGGCCGATTCGAGCACGCCCGGCTGCGAGGCGATCCAGCCCAACCTGATCACCGGCGGCAAGACCGATCTCAAGCCGGAGACCTCGCGGCAAAAGAGCCTGGGCGTGGTGATCGCGCCGACCGACTGGTTCAACCTGAGCGTGGACTGGTGGGAGATCGAGCGCGAGAACACCATTCGCGCCGGCATCTCGATCGACACCCTGATCGCCAACTACGCGACCTTCGCGGAGAACTTCATCCGCGACGACAGCGGTCAGATCGTCGCGATCGACCAGCGCTACATCAATTCCGGCGGCAGCCTGATGCGTGGCATCGAACTGGATGCCAACGCGGTGGTCGCCGATTTCCACGGCGGCACGCTGAGCTTCCATCTCAACGGCAGCTACCTGGACACCTACCGCACCAAGGACCTGGAGACGCTGCCGTACAGCGACAACCTGGTCGGCGAGTACGTGCGCTACTACAGCCTGCCGATCCGCTGGAAACACACCTTCGACGTGTCCTACCGCAACGGCCACTGGACCCACACGTTGACCCAGGTCTATCGCGGCGGCTACAAGGACGAGGTGCCGGTGAGCGTGAGCAACGGCACTTATGTGCCCTCGGCCTGGAATCCCGACGTGTCCAGCTACACGACCTACAACTACAGTGTCAGCTACACGGGGCTGGAAAGGCTGCGGCTGACCTTCGGCGTCAGGAACGTGCTCGACACCGATCCGCCGTTCACCGCGCACATGAACGACTATGCCGCCGGTGCCGGCTGGGAGACCCGTGTGGCCGACCCGCGCGGGCGTTCCTACAACTTGCTGGCGGAGTACAAGTTCAGGTGAGCGCACCACGGGCCTGGATCGGGATGCGTGCGTCGCGGCATCGTCTCGCCGCTCCCGCGCAGAGCCTGCCCACGCGGGCACCAGGGCAGTGGCATGCCTGGACCGACGTGGGCGGCTCCAGGCCTGCGCGCCCAACGATTGTCCCGTCATCCCCGCGAAGGCGGGGATCCAGCGACTTTCCTGCATGCCGCGGCAAGCCACTGGGCTCCCGCCTGCGCGGGAGCGACGATCCAGATTGTCCCGTACAGCCTCGCGCTTTCGCGAGGATGACAGCCAGGATCCTGTCGCTCGCGCTCGGCCTGCTTGGGCTGTCCCCGGCCATCGCCGCGCCGGTGGCGCGCGCCCAGATCGACGCGGCCTTCGACTACGTGTTCTCGCATTACCGGTTGCCTGGCCTTGCGCTGGGCGTGATCGAGGACGGGCAGGTGGTGTACATGCGCACCGCCGGCGAGCGCGTGGCCGGCGGCGGCCAGCCGATCGATGCTGACACGCTGTTCAAGATCGCCTCCAACAGCAAGGCGATGACCACCGGGGTGCTGGCGCGGTTGGTCGACCAGGGGCGGCTGGCCTGGGACGACCCGGTGATCAAGTACCTGCCGCGCTTCCGCATGTACGACCCGTGGGTGACGCGCAACCTCCAGGTGCGCGACCTGCTCGTCCACAACAGCGGCCTGGGCCTGGGCGCGGGCGACCTGATGCTGTGGCCGGAACCGAACGACTTCACCCGCGCCGACATCCTTGCCGGACTGGGCTACCTCAAGCCGACCCACAGCTTCCGAGCGCACTATGCCTACGACAACCTGCTGTACGTGGTCGCCGGCGAGGTCGCCGCCGCGGCGGGCGGCAAGCCCTACGAGCAATTGGTGCGCGAGCAGCTGTTCGGCCCGCTCGGGATGAGCCGCTGCCAGGTCGGCGGCTGGGATCGCGACGCGGTCGGCAATGTCGCCCAGCCGCACATGCGCGATGGCGAGCGCAACCTGCCGGTGCGCGAGGACGCCGCGCAGGTGCCCGATTCGCCATCGATGGCCGCCGGCGGCATCCGCTGCGGCCTGCGCGACATGCTGGCCTGGATGCAGCGTGCCTGGCTGGCACCGGATCCGGTCGCGCCGTGGCTGTCGCAGACCCAGCGCCAGGCGGTCTGGACGCTGGCCACGCCGATGCCGATCAGCGCGCGCATGCGCGACTGGGACGGGACGCGGATGTACGGCTATGGCTACGGCTGGCGCCTGTCCGACGTCGATGGTGTGTGGAAGGTCGCGCATACCGGCACGCTGGTGGGCATGTATTCGTCGCTGGTGCTGCTGCCGGACCGGCGCAGCGGCTTCGTGATCCTGATCAACGGCGAGAGTGCCGATGCGCGCGAGGTGCTCGGCGAGGCGCTGCTCAAGCGCTTCACCCGGCCGGATGCGCCGCAACTGGACGCGGCCCACTATGCCGGGTTGCTGGAGCGGGAGCAGGCGCAGGCCGCGCACCCGGCGTCGGTCGCGCGCGCGGCCGGCACTCCCG
>JASGDF010000202.1:0-14891 GCA_047607345.1 Pseudomonas sp.
GGGCAGCAGCGGCCGCGCCGCGTCGCGCAGGGTCCGGCTCATCGGCCGGCCGCCTGCGCCGGCGGCGTCCACACCGCCTGCGCGACCTTCAGCGGGCGCGGGATCAGCTTCTCGCGCGCGAACGCGTCGGCGATGCGCTGCTGCGCGGCCACCACCTGCGGGGTGATGAAGGCGGCGCCGAAGCCCTGCCGGCGCACCGCGGTCTCGACGATCGGCGGCGCCAGCCCGAGCAGCGGCGCGGTCTGGCGCGCGACCTCGGCCGGGTTGGCGCGGGCCCAGGCCCCGGCGGCGCGGATCGCCTCGACCAGCGTGGCGATCCGCTGCGGGTAGCGTTGCGCATAGGCGCGGCTGGCCAGATAGAACTGGTTGTTGTCGACCAGCCCGCGCCCGTCGCGCAGCACCCGCGCCTGCAACTGCTGCTGCGCCGCGGCCAGGTACGGGTCCCAGATCACCCAGGCATCGACGCTGCCGCGCTCGAACGCGGCGCGGGCATCGGCCGGGGCCAGGTAGACCGGCTGGATGTCGGCGTAGCGCAGCCCGGCTTCCTGCAACGCGCGCAGCAGCAGGTAGTGCACGTTGGAGCCCTTGTTCAGCGCGACCTTGCGGCCCTTCAGCGCGGCCACGTCGCGGATCGGCGAATCGCGCCGGACCACGATCGCCTCGCCGGCCGGTGCCGGCGGCTCGCTGGCGACGTAGACCAAGTCGGCGCCGGCGGCCTGCGCGAATACCGGTGGGGTCTCGCCGGCCACGCCGAAGTCGATGCTGCCAACGTTCAATCCCTCCAGCAGCTGCGGGCCGCCGGGGAACTCGACCCAGCGCACCTCCACGCCCTGTCCGCGCAATTGCGCCTCGAGCGTGCCGCGCGCCTTCAGCAGCACCAGGGTGCCGTACTTCTGGTAGCCGATCCGCAGCACCTCGGCGGCGGTCGCCGGGGCGGACAGCAACGTCAGCGACACCAGCAGGCCGAGCAGCGCCCGGCGGAACAAAGCATTCATCGCGGCAGACCTCCGATGGACACAGGCCCGGCGGCGCGGGCCGGACCGATCAAGTTAACCGCCGGACCATTGCCGGCGAAGTGCGCATCTTTCATGAGCTGATGACCTGCCACGCCCGGCCTCAGCGTGGCGCGGGCAGCGGCGGCCACACCGCCGGCGCCACCCGCACCGGGCGCGGCAGCAGGCCGTTGCGCAGGAACAGGTCGGCGGTGCGCTGCTGCGCGGCCACCACCTGCGGCGTCAACGGCTGCAACCGCGTCGGCGGGCGGTGCCGAAAGGTCTGCGCGACCACCGCCAGCGGCAGTCCGCTGGCCTGCGCCAGCAGCTTGGCGCTGCCGGCCGGGTCGCTCTGGACCAGCGCGCCGGCGCGGTTCAGCTCCTCCAGCACCTGCCGCACGAACCCGGCGTTGGCCTGCGCATAGCGACGCGGGGCCAGCACGAAGTTGCCGGTCAGCCCCAGCCCCTCGCCGTTGGCGAGCAGGCGCGCGGCGCCTTGCAGCTCCAGCATCGAATACCACGGGTCCCAGATCGCCCAGGCGTCGATCTGGCCGGCGGCGAAGGCCGCGCGGGCGTCGGCCGGGGACAGGTAGACCGGGCGGATGTCGCGCATGCCCAGCCCGGCCCTGGCCAGCGCGCGCAGCAACAGGTTGTGCGAACTGGAGCCCTTCTGGAACGCCACCCGCTTGCCCTTGAGCTGGGCGACGCTGCGGATCGGGCTGGCCTTCGGCACCAGGATCGTCTCGGCCTGCGGCGTCGGCGGCGTCCAGCCGACGTAGGCCAGGTCGGCGCCGGCGGCCTGCGCGAACAGCGGCGGGATGTCGCCGGTGCCGCCCAGGTCGATGCTGCCGATGTTCAGCGCCTCCAGCAGCTGCGGCCCGGCCGGGAACTCGACCCAGCGGATCCGGGTGTTCGGGAAGCGTTTTTCCAGCAGCCGGTGCTGGCGCGCCAGCACCAGCTCGGCCGAGGCCTTCTGGTAGCCGATCCGCAGCTGCGGCGGATCGGCGGCCCGTGCCGGCGTCCACGGCACCAGGACCAGGGCCAGCAGCACCGACAGGAGAATGCGGTATGGCGTGTTCATCGCTGCGTGCCTCACTGCCAGTCGGTGGAAGGTTTCTCCCACAGGTTGATGCCGCCCTCGACCGCATGCCGGTCGATCTCGGCCAGTTCCTCGGCACTGAAGTCCAGCCGCTCCAGCGCGGCCACGTTCTCGACGATCTGCTCCGGGCGGCTGGCACCGATCAGCGCCGAGGTCACGCGCGGATCGCGCAGCACCCAGGCCAGCGCCAGCTGCGCTAGGCTCTGCCCGCGCCGGGCGGCAATCGCGTTCAGCGCGCGCGCCCGCGCCAGGTTGGCCTCGGACAGGTGCTCCGGCAGCAGCGAGCCGCCGCCGGGACGGTTGACCCGCGCGTCGCGCGGGATACCGTGCAGGTACTTGTCGCTGAGCAGCCCCTGCGCCAGCGCGGTGAACACGATCACCCCGGCGCCGGCCTGCTCGGTCGCCTCCAGCAGCCCGCCCTCGATCCAGCGGTTGAACAGGTTGTAGGCCGGCTGGTGGATCAGCAGCGGCACATCGCGCTCGCGCAGCAGCGCAGCGATCTGCGCGGTCTTGCCGGCCGAGTACGAGGAGATGCCCACGTACAGCGCCTTGCCCTGGCGCACCGCGTCGGCCAGCGCGGTGGCGGTCTCCTCCAGTGGCGTGTCGGCGTCGAAGCGGTGCGAATAGAAGATGTCCACGTAGTCCACGCCGAGCCGGCGCAGGCTCTGGTCGAGGCTGGCGAGCAGGTGCTTGCGCGCGCCGCCGCCCTGCCCGTACGGCCCCGGCCACATGTCCCAGCCGGCCTTGGTCGAGATCACCAGCTCGTCGCGGTAGCCGTGGAAGTCCTCGCGCAGCAGCCGGCCGAAGTTGCGCTCGGCGCTGCCGTAGGGCGGACCATAGTTGTTGGCCAGATCGAAGTGGGTGATGCCCAGGTCGAAGGCGGTGCGCAGCAGCGCGCGCTGGGTGTCGAGCGGGGTGGCGTCGCCGAAGTTGTGCCACAGCCCCAGCGACAGCGCCGGCAGCCGCAGGCCGCTGCGGCCGACGCGGCGGTAGGGGATGCGCGAATAGCGCTCGGCTGCGGCGGCGTAGCTTGCAGCGGTATGGCTCATGCGATCAGTGCCTCCTTCGGATGGGCGGATGCGGCGGCCGGATGCGCGGGCCGTGCCAGCCCCAGGTGTTCGCGCAGCGTGCGTCCCTGGTACTCGCGGCGAAACAGCCCGCGCCGCTGCAATTCGGGCACCAGCAACGCCGCCACGTCCTCGATCCCGCCCGGCAGGTGCGGCACCAGCACGTTGAAGCCGTCGGCGGCGCCCTGCTCGAACCAGGCCTGCATCTCGTCGGCGATCCGCTTCGGGGTGCCGACCAGGCTGTAGTGGCCGCGCCCGCCGGCGATGCGCCGGCCCAACTGCGCCAGGCTCAGCTGCTCGCCGGCGGCCAGCGCGGTCAGCAGCTGCTGGCGGCTGCGCTGGCCGGTCTGCGTCGGCGGCAACTCCGGCAGCGGCGCATCAGCCGGGTAGCCGGACAGGTCGAAGTTGCCGAGCATGCGCGAGAGCAGCGCGATGCCGACCTCCGGCGCGACCAGTTCCTGGAACCGCGCGTGCTTCTCCTGCGCCTCGGCCTGGCTCGCGGCGACCACCACGTAGGCGCCCGGCAGCACCCGCAGCGCGTCCTCGGCGCGGCCGTGCGCGGCCAGCCGGCGCTGGAGATCGGCGCGGAACGCCTGCGCGGCGGCCAGCGAGGGCTGCGCGGTGAACACCAGCTCGGCGCTCTCGGCGGCCAGTTCACGCCCGGCCTCCGAGGCGCCGGCCTGCACCAGCACCGGCCGTCCCTGCGGGCTGCGCGCGACGTTGAGCGGGCCACGCACGCTGAAGTGCTCGCCGTGGTGATCGAGCACGTGCAGCTTGTCCGGATCGTGGTGGCGCCCCGCCGCCTTGTCGCGGACGAACGCATCGTCCTCCCAGCTGTCCCACAGCCCGAGCACGACCCGCAGGAATTCGCGGGCGCGGGCATAGCGCTCGGCATGGCCGTAGTGCGCGGCGCGACCGAAGTTGGCGGCCTCGGCCGCGTCGTCGGAGGTGACCAGGTTCCAGCCTGCGCGGCCGCCGGAAAGATGGTCCAGCGAGGCGAACTTGCGCGCGAGGTGGTAGGGCTCGTTGTAGCTGGTGGTCGCGGTGGCGACCAGGCCGATGCGCTCGCTGAGCGCGGCCAGCGCGCTGAGCAGGGTCAGCGGCTCGAAGCCGGTCGAACGCGCCATGCCGCTGGCGGCCGCGCCGGTCGCCGCCGCGACGCTGTCGGCGACGAACAGCGCATCGAAGCAGGCCGCCTCGGCGACCTGCGCCACGCGCCGGTAGACCGAGAAGTCCAACGGGTCGGCCGACACCTGCGGATGCCGCCAGGCGGCGACGTGATGGCCGGTGGCCATCACGAACGCGCCCAGGGAAAGCATGCGCGATCGCCGGGGCATGTTCAGAAGTCCTTGCGCAGTTGCACGCCGAAGTAGCGGCGGTCGTCGCGCGGCACCAGCCGGTAGACGAAGCCGGTGCCGGTGGCGAGCAGGGTCGCGTACGACTTGTCGCCGAGATTGCGCCCGAGCACCGCGACCCGCCAGCCGTGGGCGTAGTCGGCCAGCGCCAGCGAGGCGTTCCAGATCCCGTAGGCGCCCTGGATCGTGCTGGCGCTCTGGCTGAGGTCGTACTGCACCGCGTCCTGCCAGCTGAAGTCGCCGCCCAGTTCCAGCGTCAGCCCGTTGCGCAGCGGCAGCGCATAGTCGGCGCGCAGGCTGGCCTTGAGGTCGGGCGAGAACGGCAGCGGCTTGCCGTCGACGTCGCAGCTGGCGCTGGCGCCGCTGGGGCAGTTGAAGTGCTCGATCCGCGCATGGGTCCAGGCAACCTGCGCGGCGAAGTCGAGCCCTTGCTGCGGGCGCCAGCCCAGGTCCAGCTCCACGCCCTGGCTGCCGACGCTGCCGGCGTTGATCAGGCGGGTCACCACCTGGCCGGCGACGGTGTCGTAGAAGTTGGCCTGGTAGTTGTCGTAGCGGGCGTGGAACAGCGCCAGGTTGGCGCTCAGGCGCCCGTCCAGCGCGCTGTGCTTCAGCCCCAGCTCCCAGCTGTCGGAGGTCTCCGGCTTCAGCGGCGAGGTGTCGCGCGCCTGCATGTTGAAGAACACGTTGTAGGCCGGCCCCTTGTAGCCGCGCGAATAGGTCAGGTAGGCCGTGGTCGCCTCGCCGAGCTCGTACTGCAATCCCGCCCTGCCGGAATAGCCATCGGCGCTGGTCGAGCCGGCGCTGGCGATCGACGGCTGGATGCCGCTGACCGTGGTCGCCGAGGTGGACACGCGCTGGTGCCAGTAATCGAGCTGGTCGCGGGTGTAGCGCGCGCCGAGGATGCCGCGCAGGCGGCCGCTGAAGTGCAGGTTGGCCTCGCCGAACACGGCATAGCTGTCGTTGCGGGTGCCGTAGTCGGCGACCCCGCGATTGACCGCGCTGGTGCTGGTGAGGGTGCGCTGGTAGGTCTCCTGGTCGCGCGAATGGAAGTAGTACAGCCCGGCGACGTAGTCGAGGAAGCCGCCGCGCGGCGAGGACAGGCGCAACTCCTGCGAGAACTGCCGGTAGTCGAGCAGGCCCAGGTCGTGCGAGGACGGGAAGCTGGCGCTCACCGCGCCGAGCCGATCGCCGTCCTGGTACTGGGTGTTGTTCCAGGCGCGCCAGGCACTGATCGCGCTCAGGGTGTAGTCGTCCAGGCGCCAGTCCAGCTGCGCCGACACGCCCTTGTTGAAATCGACCACATGGCTGCGGTAGTCGCTGTTGATCCGGCGGTTGTCCGGGCTCGCCACCACCGGCAGCAACGCCTCGGCGAAGGCGCTGGTGGTGGTCTGGGTGAGCACGCCGTTGGGCGCGTCGTCGGCCGACTTGAGGTAGTCGGCGATCAGCGTGACCTGCAGATCCTCCGAGGGCGTGAGCTCGAAACGCGCGCGACCGCCACGATGGTCGTAGCCGTTGACGGTGCTGCCGTCATGGACGTTGCTGACGTTGCCGTCGTAGCGCCCGAGCAGGCCGGTGAAGCTGGCCTTGAGCAGGCCCGGCACCAGGCTGCCGCCGATCCCGAAGCGAGCGCGGTTCTCGTTGCCGCCGCCGTAGTGGCCGAACTCGACGAAACCGCTGGTCTGTTCCGGCGCGGCGCGGCTGACGATGTTGAGCACGCCGGCCGAGGCGTTCTTGCCGAACAACGTGCCCTGCGGGCCGCGCAGGACCTCGATCCGCTGGATGTCGACCAGGTCCAGCGTGGCCTGGCCGGGCCGGCCGTAGACCACCCCGTCGACGACCGTGGCCACGCTCGGCTCCACCCCGGGCGAGGTGGAGATGGTGCCGATGCCGCGCAGGAACAGCGAGGTGTCCTTGTTGGAGGCGCCGGCGCGGAAGTTCAGCGTCGGCACCTGCGCGGCGAAGGCGGCCACGCTGGTGCGGTTGTCGCGTTCGAGCTGCTC
Source organism: Pseudomonas sp. (assembly GCA_047607345.1). Classification (GTDB taxonomy): domain Bacteria; phylum Pseudomonadota; class Gammaproteobacteria; order Xanthomonadales; family Xanthomonadaceae; genus Pseudomonas_S. Next base: position 6,514 of record JASGDF010000202.1, read on the forward strand.
GCCGTCGACCACCGAGACCGCGACCGGCACGTCCTGGAGCCGCTCCTCGCGGCGCGTCGCGGTCACTTTCACCGTGTCCAGCGTGCTGGTCGACGTTGCCGGGACGGCCGGCGTCTCGGCGGCGGCGCGCCCGGCAGGCACGGCGCAGGCCGCGGCCAGGGCCAGCGCCAACAGCCCAGGGCGCAGCCGATCCCGGATCGCGTCCGGGCGGCGCGCGCCGGCCCCCTGCGGATGCGCGGCACGATGCATCTGGCGTTGAACGGTCTCTGGCTCGAGCACGGCGATTCCCTGGGTTGGTCCTACACCGCGGCTCATGCCCTGGAAGCGCGCCCGGTGAACGTTATGGAATGAGCCAGCAGCGAATGCTAGCGCTAGCATCCATCCTCGAAAGCCGCCGCCGCCCCGTCCAATAACCAATGCTCAGGTGCTTATGTCGCAACGCACACAAAGCCCGCGCGGATGAGTAGCCGCGCACCGGCACGGCCGCGTCGCGGCGCCGGCCGGGTCACCCTGGACACGGTGGCCGCCGCCGCCGGGGTCTCGGCGATCACGGTGTCGCGCTTCTTCAACCGTCCCCAGCGGCTGTCGGCGGCGACCCGCGAACGCATCGCCGCGGCGGTCGAACAGCTCGGCTATGTGCCCAACCAGGTGGCCGGCGGCCTGGCCTCCGCGCGCGGGCGGATCGCCGGCATGGTGGTGCCGAACATCTCTGGGCCGATCTTCGCCGGCACCATCCAGGCCTTCAACGAGACCCTGGACGCGCACGGCTACCAGTCGCTGCTGGCCTCCAGCTACTTCTCGCTGGAGGCCGAGGAGCGCGCGGTGCGCGCCTTCCTCGGCTGGAACCCGGCCGGACTGGTGCTGACCAGCCGCGTCCACAGCACCGCGACCGAGAGGCTGATCGCCAGCGCGCGGATCCCGGTGATCGAGGCCTGGGAATACGCACCGGAGCGCGCCAGCCCGCAGGTCGGCTTCAGCCATCGCCAGGTCGGCATCGACGCGGTCACGCACCTGCTCGCGCAGGGCCACCGCCGCATTGCCTTCGTCCACAACAGCATCGCCGGGGACTACAGCGCGCGCCAGCGCGCCGACGGCTACAGCGCGGCGATGCTGGCGGCGGGCCTGCAACCGCGGCTGTTCACCCCGACCCCCAGCGCACCGTTCGAGGCCGGCCGGCAGGCCATGCAGGAACTGATGGCGCGCGCGCCACGGCCCCAGGCGATCGTGTTCGCCAACGACAACCTCGCCGCCGGCGGCCTGCTGGCCGGGGTCCGCGCCGGCCTGCGCATCCCGGAGGACTGCGCGGTGTTCGGCTTCGGCGACTACCCGTTCGCCGAGCTGCTGCTGCCCAGCCTGACCACGATCCGGCCGCCGGCCCGCGAGATCGGCGAGCACGCCGCGCAGCTGCTGCTGGAAGCGGCCGGCGCTCTGCCCCCCGAACCGGCACCACGCCCGCCGATCAAGCTGGAATGCCGGCTGGTGCGGCGGGAGAGCGCGTAGGGCACTTCACCGTCATCTCCACCGATGCACCCGCTCCGCGGAAGCCCGCATGCATGCCCGACGCTGATGCGCAGATCTCATCAACGGCTGCTGTCTGGCGGACCATGCCGTCCCTGCGACCGGCAGCGCCCCCACCAACCTTGGTAATCGCACCACAACCTGACATAATCGATAACAATTCTCATTTCTATTAAAATCCAAATCGCCTCCCCAGAACGGCAAACACGTCGCCATTCGGACATCCACACCCATGCAGGCCCGCCACGACACCCTCGGCACGCTCTACCGCGACCATCAGCCCTGGCTGCGCAACTGGCTGGCCGGGCGCCTGGGCTGCCGCGAGGTGGCCGCCGACCTCGCCCAGGACACCTTCGCGCGGCTGCTGTTCAACCGCGACCTGTCCGGCCTGCACGAACCGCGCGCGTTCCTGACCACCGTCGCCAAGGGCCTGCTCGCCAACTGGTACCGGCGGCAGTCGCTCGAACGCGCCTACCTGGAGAGCCTGGCCGCGCTGCCGGAAGGCTGCATGCCTTCGGCCGAGCAGCAGGTGTTGGTGCGCGAGGCACTGAACCAGATCGACGCGATGCTCGACGGCCTCCCCGCACAGGCCCGGCGCGTGTTCCTGCTCTCCCAGCTCGACGGCCTGGGTTATGCCGAGATCGCCGGGCAGTTGGGCATCTCGCTGAGCACGGTCAAGCGCCACATGAAGCGCGCCTTCCTCGGCTGTCTGGCCCATGCGCCCTGACGCCGCTGCCGGCGAGCGCCCGCTCGACCCGCACGCGCTCGAACAGGCCGCCGACTGGCTGCTGCGCCTGAGCGACCGCACCGTTAGCGACGCCGATCGCGACGCCTGCGAGCGCTGGCGTCGCCAGGACCCGGAACACGCGCGCGCCTGGGTCAGGGCCGAGCGCCTGCTCGGCCTGCTCGCCACGGTGCCGGCCGCAGTCGCACGGCCGGTGCTGGACCGGCCCGCGCGACTGGACCGGCGGGCCGCGGTCAAACACCTGGGCGCGCTGGCGCTGCTCGCCCCGAGCGGCTGGCTGGCCTGGCGGCTCTGGGACCAGGCCGCCTGGGACGCCACCTTGCGCACCGCTGTCGGCGAGCGCCGGCACGCGCGCCTGCCCGACGGCAGCAGCATCGAACTGGACACCGGCAGCGTCCTCGACATCGCCTTCGGCGCACAGCAGCGCCTGTTGCGGGTACGCGAAGGCCAGGCGCTGTTCACCACCGCCCCGGACCCGCAGCGTCCGGCGCGTCCATTCCGTGTCGCCACCGCGCACGGGCGGATGCAGGCACTGGGCACGCGCTTCAGCGTGCGGGTCGAGCCGACGCACACGCAGTTGGCGGTGCTGGAAGGCGCGGTGCAGGTCGAACCCGACGGCCAGGCCGGGCATGCACGCCGGATCGACACCGGCCAGCAGGTCTGGTTCGACCGGCACGGGTTCGGTCCGGTGCAGGACGCCGACGCACGCGCCATCGCCTGGCATCGTGGCATGTTCGCCGCCGACGCCCTGCCGCTCGGCCAGTTGCTGGAAGAACTGGCGCGCTACCGTCGCGGAGTGCTGCGCTGCGACCCCGCGGTGGCGTCGCTGCCGGTCTCCGGTGCCTTCCCGCTGGACGATACCGACCGCAGCCTGGCGATGCTGGCAGCGACCTATCCGATCACGGTCGAACGCCGCGCCGGCGGCTGGTGGACCACGGTGGTCGCCCGCCGCGATCCCTGATCGCCTGCGGCAGGAACCCGCTGACACTTTTTCCGATCTCGCGTGGCAAAGGGGATGACATCCCACTACCACCGAGCGTCCACCCGATGCGCCGACTCAACCGTCCCCTCCGCGCCAGCCTGCTGGCCGCTGCCCTGGCCGCTATCTCCCTGGCCGCCGTCGCCGCCCCAGCCGCTGCCCGGGAAACCACGATCGACCTGCCCGCCGGTCCGCTCGGCCACTCGCTCGGCACCTTCGCCAGCCAGCGCGGCATCGCGCTGTCGTTCGACCCGGCGCTGACCGCCGGACTGCAGGCACCCGCGCTGCGCGGCGAGGTCGGCGACCGCGAAGGTCTGCAGCGCCTACTGGCGGGCTCCGGCTTGCGCCTGCTTGAGCGCGCCGATGGCAGCTATACGCTGGAGAGGGCGCCGGCAACCGGCGTGGTCGCGCTTTCGCCGTTGCGGATCGGCGCACAGCGCAGTTTTCCGTACTCGGAAGGCATGGTGCTGGACCAGACCTATATCGAGGACACCAACAAGGGCAATGGCGACCTCGCCACCCTGCTGCGCATCAACCCGGCCGTGCAGTTCAGCGAAACCGCGCGCACCTCGCGCAACGGCGGCGAAATCCGACCGGCCGACATCAGCATCAACGGCGCGCCGTTCTACCAGAACGCGTTCCTGCTCGACGGCATCAACGTCAACAACGACATCGACCCGACCTTCGACAATCCCAACCACTACGCCGACGTGCCCAGCCAGTCGCAGGGCATCGCCATCGATACCGACCTGCTGGAAAGCGTGACCGTCTACGACAGCAACGTGCCCGTCGCCATCGGTGGCTTTACCGGCGGCGTGGTCGATGCGCAGATGCGCAAGGCCGGCGACGGCGTCCACGGCAAGGTGTGGTTCCGGATGGCCCGTTCGGCGTGGGACGAGGTGCTGGTCCCCGAAGGTCAGGCCACCACCTACGAACAATCGGCCACCTATGCCTACCAGCCGAATTACGACAAGTACAAGCTCGGCGTGATGCTGGAAGGCCGCACCGCTTCCGGCATCGGCCTGATCGGCACCGTCACCCGTACCCGCTCGGAAATTCCGCTGCGCGGCTACACCTCCGGCAGCATCAGCGACACCGATGCCAACACCAAGACACAGACCCGCGAGAACACCGCTGCCACCCTCAAGGTAGACTGGAACAACGGCGAAGGGCTGACGCTGGGCGCGAACCTTGTTTACGCGCCGACCGAGGATCGCTACTTCATCCAGAACGCCAAGAACGCCTGGTTCGACCTCAAGCAGGGCGGCCCGGTGCTGAGCCTGCGCGCCGATGTCGAACGCGATGTGTGGACGTTCAACAACACGCTCAGTTACAGCGACCTGGAAAGCTCGCGCCGCAGCCAGGTGGATTACTGGAAGGCATGGGCCAAGTCCGAAGCCTACGACTGGGGCGTGAACAACAGCAGTTTCGAAGGCAGCTGGGGCAACGTCGACCAGCACGACCGCAAGCTCGGCTACCGTTTCGAGGCCAGCCGCGAGAGCTTCGACTGGGGCCAGACCCGCCACACCCTGCAATTCGGCGCGTCCTACCAGCACCGCAAGGCCAACTACAAGCGCCTCAACAACCACTACAGCTACCTGCAACCTTACGCCACCACCAGCTGTACGCTCAGCGACGGCACGCTGGACAGCGACAGCTGCTCGCTGTCCCCGGTACTGACCACCACCGGCAACCTGGTGGCCGGCAGCGGCCAGTATTTTCGCCGCCTGACCATCTATCAAGAAGGTGAATTCACCGTCAGTGGCGACGAATGGGCCGGCTGGATGCAGGACGACATCCGCATCGGCAACTGGAACCTCCGCCCCGGCGTGCGCGCGGAGGACGACAGCATCTGGAACAAGACCACGCTGTCCCCGCGCCTGGCGGCCTCGTGGGACATCCTCGGCACCCGCGACTCGGTGCTGACTGCCGGCGTCAACCGCTACTACGGGCGCAACTTCTTCAGCTACCTGCTGCGCGAAGGCCGCGAACGGCTGACCCTGGTCAAGACCCGCACCAGCAGCAGCACCTCGTGGGACGACGTGACCGGCACCACCTCCACCTCGACCAACCGTCTTTCCGATATCGACATCCCCTACACCAACGAGTGGACAATCGGCTTCGACCAGCACTGGAAGGGTTGGGATTTCAGCCTGAAATACGTCAACCGCGACAACCGCGACGAAGTGCTGCGTCAGTATGTGCGCAGCAACGATGGCACGGGCTACTACTCCACCAGCGTCTACGAGTACGTCAACAAGGGTCGCAGCCAAAGCAAGATCTACACGCTGAGCGCCAGCCCGACCGAATCGCTGGACTGGGGCCGCAGCCATACCAAGGTGCAGTTCGCCTTCGACTACTCCGACGTGCACCGCAACTACACTGACTACCAGACCAGCTGGAGCGATTCCGATGACGAGCTGGTGTTGTACAAGGGCAATGCGGTATGGCTGTACGATCTGCCGGCCACCGACTTCGCCCGCAAGTGGACCGCGCGCCTGTCCACCCAGACCCGCCTGCCGTTGTGGCGCGGCGAATTCCTGTGGAGCAACTTCCTGCGCTACCGCGCCGGCTTCCGTGACATCGTTGAAACCGGCAGCGCCGACTACAACGGTGAAACCCTGGCCGTTTACAGCGACAGGAACTACCCGCGTGCGTTCACCTTCGACACCACCCTCGAATACACGCTGGACTTGCCGCGCCAGCAGCAGGCCTATGTCCGGCTCGAAGCCAGCAACGTACTGAACCGTTCCAACAAGATCAGCGGAACCACCAGCAGTTCGGCGTACTACGAGACCGGACGCAGCTACTGGCTGGAGTTGGGCTACAAGTTCTGAGCCAAGCACGGGCGGGGACGGCAGCGTTCCCGCCCGCGTTTTTCCCCGTCCCGGAAGGCCATCCCATGAACGCATCCGTTACCGTGTGCAGCCGACTCGCCAGCCCCGCCAATAAACTGGTGTGGTCGCCCTTGGTGGTCCTCGCGCTGCAAATGCTGCTCCTACCGCTTTTGGCGCTGTTCCGGAACAAGCCTCACACCAGCAATGCCTTCGCTTTCGGCAGCCTGTCGCTGACCGCTATCGGGCTGCTGGCAGGGCTGGCGGCGTTGCCGTTCGCCAACCGGATCTGGTGGCCGCTGCGACTGCTGCTGGTTCCGGCCTGGCTGGTGGTGGCGCGCTTTTCAATGATCGCCAGCGGATTCTGAAGCCGCTGGCGCATATCCCCCCCTTGTCCGTCGCCTGATGCCCCGTCTTTCGCCCCGGTCACGTCGACTGCTCGGCGGCCTGTTGTTGCTGTCGTTCGGCTTGCCGCTGCATCTCGCACCAGCGCAAACAAGCGACTCCGCTGATGCGCCGCCGCTGGAACAATGCCGCCAGCGCATCGCACCCAGTGCCCCCAGTATCGACTTCGACTGTCTGCGCCGGGTCTATGCGCTGCCGAGCGGGCAATGGCCCGCGCCGCAGATCGACGACGGCGTGGAATGGCAGGAACTCGCACCGCTGCCGGAGCATCCGCCGGAACCGGCCGATAACCCCGGTACGCCGGAAAAGATCGCGCTGGGCAAGAAGCTGTTCGAAGACCCGCGCCTGTCGCGTTCCGGGCAGATCGCCTGCGCCAGCTGCCACGACCGCCAGCTCGGCTGGGGCGACGGCCGCAGCGTGTCGTTCGGCCACGACCGCCAGGCCGGCACCCGCAACGCGATGAGCGTGGCGATGGCAGCCTACGCACATCCGCTGTTCTGGGATGGCCGCGCCGTCACGCTGGAGGAACAGGCCGCGTTCCCGATCCAGGACTCGAAGGAAATGGCCTTCACCACGAAAGAGCTGGAGCGACGCCTGAACCGTAGCCAGGACTATCCGGCCGAATTCGCCCGCGTGTTCGGCGACGACACGATCACGATGCGCGAGGTCGGCAAGGCCATCGCCGCCTACGAGCGCACACTGGTACCCCGTTTCAACCGATTCGACCGCTTTCTCGAAGGCCGGCGCGACCTGCTGACCGACCAGCAACTGTGGGGCCTGCACCTGTTCCGCACGCACGCGCGCTGCATGAATTGCCACAGCGGGCCGACGCTGACCGACAACCGTTTCCACAACCTCGGCCTGCATTTCTACGGCCGCAGCAAGCAGGATCTCGGACGCTATGGCGTCACCGGCGACCCGGCCGACAGCGGCAAGTTCCGCACGCCTACCCTGCGCAACGTGGGCAAGACCGGGCCGTGGATGCACAACGGCGCATTCCCGGTGCTGCGTGGCGTGGTCAACATGTACAACGTCGGCATGCCCCGTCCCGAGCCGACACCCGCTCAGCGCGATGATCCGCTGTTCCCGCAACCCGATCCGCTGCTGCAGCCCCTGGATCTGCACCGCACCGAACTGGAGGCGATCACCGCCTTCCTGGAGAGCCTCTAGATGATGAAAAGCACCCTCTGTTACATCGCCCTGCTATCGTTCGCCTGCCAGAGCCTGTTCAACTATTTTGCATTCGGCCGGCCAGTGACCAACGAGAAGATCTTCGTGGCCCTGCTGTTCATCGCAACGATGATCTTCTGCAAAAAATAGCGCGCTGTCGCTCAACGCAGGAAGAACTCCACCGGCACCTCCAGCTCGACCGGATCGGGCAGCGTGCTCGGTGGCGGCGGCAGCGGTTGCGCGCGCTGGAAGGTATCCAGCGCTTCCTGATCCAGCAGCGGGTGGCCGCTGCCGCGCTGCAATCGCGCCGACAGCACCTGGCCCTGCCGGTCGACCAGCGCACGGACGTAGGCCACGCCCTGCTGCCTGCGCGTCCGTGCCTGCCGCGGATAGCGCCGGAACTTCTCCAGCCGCGCCAGCACCTCGCCTTCCCAGTTCGGGTCGCTGGCCCCCGCCAGCTGCGCACCCGGCGGCAGCGAAGGGGACGGCGGCGCGGCGGCCTGCGACGCCTGCGACGCGTCCGCATCGGATTCGGCAAGGACCGGCGAGGTCTGCTCAAATGCGGTCTCGGCTGGCGGCGACGGTGCCGGCAGCGGCTGCGCGACCGGGCGATCGACCACCGGTTCGCGCTCGGCCTGCCGGCGCGGCGGCCGGGTCGCGCTCTCCGGCGTGGGCTGCAGCGCCTCCTGCGGCGCCACCGGCATCGGCGGCGCCGCAGGCGGCAGCA
>JASGDF010000203.1:0-22650 GCA_047607345.1 Pseudomonas sp.
CCAGGATCTGCACGGTCAGGCTGCCGCGTGCGCCCTGGCGCTGGTGGTCACCACGGCGCCTGCCCGGCGATCGCGCCGCGTTCGGCGCGGCTTTCGCGCGGCGGCTGCAGGCACCGCCCACGTTGGCGATCGGCTGCGGCCGCCAGGCCGCGCTGGCGACTCGCCTGCTGCGCGCACGCGGCAGCCTGACCGTGCAGATCCTGGATCCGCGCCTGTCGCCCCACCACTGGGACCTGGTGATCGTCCCCGAGCACGACCGCCTGCGCGGCGGCAACGTGCTGACCCTGCTCGGCAGTCTCAATTCCGTCGACGATGCCTGGCTCGCCGCCGGCCGCACCGGGTTTCCCGAGTTAGGCACGTTGCCCGGCCCGCGCATCGCGCTGCTGGTCGGTGGCCCGACCGCGCAGGTGCCCTGGCATACCGACCAGCTCGGTCCGCTATGCGCGCAACTGGCCGCACAACTGCGCGAGCAAGGCGGCAGCCTGCTGGTGACCGCCTCGCGGCGCACCCCGGCGCGGGCCCGGCCGGTCCTTCGCCAGGCGTTGCGCGGGTTGCCCTCGGCGCTGCTGTGGCTGGACGAGGACGACGGCCCCAACCCGTATCACGGCCTGCTCGGCTGGGCCGATGCGATCGTGGCCACGGCCGATTCGGTGAATCTGCTGTCGGAGGCCTGCGCCACTCCGGTGCCGGTCGCGGCCGCCTTCGCCGAGGTCGCGCAGGGCCGCGTGCAACAGTTCGTGCAGGCGCTGCGCGGGCACGGCCGCCTGTCTGCGATCGAAGCATTGCCTCAGCCCGGCGTCGCGATCATCCCGCTGCGCGAGACCGCGCGCGTCGCCGCGCAGGTGCGCGAGCGGCTGGGATTGCCGACTCCGCCCATTCGCTGAGGCCTGTCGAGACCCATTGCACGGCGCGAACCAGGACCGTAGAGCGGAGCTTGCTTCGCTGGGGCCGTACCGGGAAAGCTCCAGCGGAGCAAGCTCCGCTCTACGGTTCGTAGCGATGCGCGACGTGCTGCGGCCGAATCCGGCAACCCCTGGTACGAGGCCGGCCCCGCCGCCACGGCGGCCTGCGACATAGTTGCATAACTAATCTTATCGACGTAGCCTGCGACGCATGTTCGAGCAATGCCTCTACTTCAACACCGCCGCGTTGTCGCGCCTGCTGGAACGCGAATGGAGCCAGGCCTTCCAGCCATTCGGGCTGAGCCCGCCACAGGCATTCATGCTGCGCGCGGTGCTGGCGCGGCCGGGCATGCCGCAGCGCGAGCTGGCCCAGACCCTGACCATCACCCGTCCCACCGCGACTCGGCTGCTGGACGGCCTGCAGCGGCACGGGCTGGTCGAACGGCGCGGTTCGGCCACCGACGGACGCGAATCGGAGATCCACCCGACCGCCGCCGCGCAGGCGATCGCCAGCGCGTTGCAGCAGGCCAGTACCCAGGCCACCCGGCGCATGAAGCGCACGCTGGGCGAGCAGGCCTTCGCTGACGTGGTTTCACGCCTGCACCAGGCACGCGGCCTGATCGGCTGATCCTCGCCGATATGGTTGCATAGCTAACTTCATCCATCGCAACGACGAACCAGGAGAACCGCCATGCCGATCCTGAACGTGAAAGTCGCCGCTCCCCGCAGCCCCGGCCTGAGCCGCGACATCGCCAACCTGCTGTCCACGCTGACCGAACGGATCCTGCGCAAGGACCCGGCCCTGACCGCGATCGCGATCGACTTCACCGATCCGCAGGACTGGTACGTCGGCGGCCGCAGCCTGGCCGAGCTGGGCCAGAGCAGCGTCTACTTCGACATCCGCGTCACCGACGAGACCAACAGCAAGGACGAGAAGGCGCGCTACATCGCCGAGGCTTACGCGGGCCTGCGCGGACTGCTGGGCGCGCTGCACGAGGAGAGCTACATCCACGTGATCGATGCGCGCGCCGGTGCCTACGGCTACGGCGGGCTGACCCAGGAGCGCCGCTACCAGCGCGCGCGCGGCACCGACGCCTGAAGCGGCCGCGCTGGCCCGGTCGCAGCGCGACGGGGATAATCCGCGTCCTCCCCCTCATCCCCGGCCAGCCATGGCTTCGCGCCCCGACTTCGTGTTCGCACGCCCGACCCTGCCTGCGCTGCTCGCCGCGATCGCCGCGATGGGCGCGGTGGTGGTGCTGTCCAACGTGCTGGTGCAGTACCCGATCAACGACTGGCTGACCTGGGGCGCGTTCACCTATCCGGCAGCGTTCCTGGTCAGCGACGTGGTCAACCTGCGCTTCGGCCCGCGCACCGCGCGCTGGGTCGCCTGGTGCGGCTTCGTCGCGGCGGTGGCGCTGTCGGTCTGGGTGGCCACGCCGCGGATCGCGGCGGCCTCGTGCGCCGCGTTCATCTGCTCGCAGCTGCTGGACATCGCCGTGTTCCATCGCCTGCGCGCCGGCAGCTGGTGGCGCGCTCCGGCGGTGGCCACGCTGTGCAGCGCGACGCTGGACACGGCGATCTTCTGGTCGATCGCCTTCGCCGGATCGAACCTGCCCTGGATCAGTTGGGCAACCGGCGACCTGGCGGTGAAGCTGGCGATGGGCATGGTCCTGCTGGCGCCGTTCCGCGCGCTGCTGTGGAAGCGCCGGGACTGGGAATTCGGGATTGGGGATTCGTAGGAGTGGGCCGGCATGCCGGGCCCACTCCTGCGCCCTTACGAATCCCGCCCCGCTGGAAACGGCAGTCCCTGCGCCTGCGCAAGCCGCGCGATCGTCGCGCGCGCCTGCTCGATCGTCTCGTCCGGAGCGATCAGGCGCGGACGCCGGTCCAGTGTGCAGGCCAGCCCTGCATCGAGCAGCGCGGCATGCGCGGCGTGCAGCGCCGCCGCCTCGGCGACGGGCAGCCAGCCGCTCGCCGCCAGCGCGTCGATCAGCGCCGGCGTGTCGCGCGGCTCCAGCAGCGCGGCGTCGCGATGCGCCTGCAGCAACACCCCCGCCTGCAGCACGAACTCCAGGTCGACCAGTCCCCCTGCACCCTGCTTGAGGTCGAAGCGTCCCGCGTCACTGCGGTCCAGCTCGGCGCGCATGCGCCCGCGCATCTTCACCACGTCCTCGCGTAGCGACTGTGGATCGCGCTCACGCGCCAGCGTGTCGCCGCGCACCTGCTCGAACGCGGCCAGCAGCGCGGCATCGCCGGCGACGCCGCGCGCGCGTACCAGCGCCTGGTGTTCCCAGGTCCAGGCGCGCTCGCGCTGGTACTCGCGGTAGCTCGCCAGCGAGGACACCAGCGCACCCTTGCCGCCGTCCGGACGCAGCCGCACGTCGATCTCGTAGAGCCGGCCGGCGCCGGTCTCGGCGCCGAGTAGCGCCATCACCTTCTGCGCCAGCCGCGCGAACCAGCGGCTGGCCTCCAGCGGACGCGCGCCGGCGGAAGCTTCGGCCTCCACGGCGTGGTCGTACAGGAACACCAGGTCCAGGTCCGAACCGAAGCCGAGTTCACGGCCGCCCAGGCTGCCGTAGCCGAGGATCGCGAACGCGCCGCCCGGCACCTCGCCGTGCGCCTCGACCAATTGCCACCACGCCATCGCCAGCACGCTGGCGACCACCGCATCGGCCAGCGCGGCCAGCTGGCGCGTGCCTTGCAACCCGGGCTGGCGCCCGTCGAGCGTGGCCAGCGCGATGCGGAAGCTGAGCGCGAGGCGGCGCTCGTTGAGCTCGCGCAGCGCCGCCTCCGGATCGTCGATCGCCAGCGTCTGCGCACACAGCGCGGCGATCGCCCGCGGGTCCGGCATCGGGCCGGCGATGCGCGTGTCGAGCAACTCGTCGAGCAGCAACGGATAGCTCGCCAGGCGTTCCGACAGCAGCGCGCTGCGCGCGAGCACGTCGACCAGGCGCGCGAGCGCGGTGGGTTGTTCGTCGAGCAGCGCCAGGTAACTGGTCCGCCGCAACACCGACTGCAGCAGGCCGAGCACACGCCGCAGCGCGGCATCCGGCTGCGGCGAATGCGCGGCGGCGCCGAGCAGCGCCGGCATCACCCGGTCCAGGCGCGCGCGCGCGGCATCGGACAGCGCGCGCACGCCCAGCGATTGCGCGAAATCGCGCAGCGACTGGTCAGCGGCGGCGACATCGGCAAAGCCCAGATCCGCCAGCTGGCCGGCATCGCCGGCCCCGGGCAGGCCGCGCCAGTACGTGGCCACCGCATCGGGCGCGCCCGGCTTGCGGCGCGGCGCCAGCAGCTCGGCGAATTCGGCCGCGACGCGATCGCGCCGCCGCTGCAAGGCCGCGAACAATGCATCCCAATCATCGAATCCCAGCCCACATGCGATGCGCGCGCGCTCCAGCGCGTCCACCGGCAAGGCGTGGGTCTGCGCATCGCGCAGCATCTGCAGCCGGTTCTCGACCCGGCGCAGGAAGCGGTACGCCTCCGCCAACGCCGCGCCGTTGCCCGGCTCGACCTGCCCCAGCGCGACCAGCGCCGCCAGCGCCGGCAGCAGCCGGCGTTCGCGCAGCGCCGGCTCGCGGCCGCCGCGGATCAGCTGCAGCGCCTGCACCAGGAACTCGATCTCGCGGATCCCGCCCGGCCCGCGCTTGATGTCGTCGAGGCGGTCGTGGCGCGCGACCTCGGCGGTGATCGCCGCCTTCATCTCGCGCAGGCCGTCGAGCGCGGTGAAATCGAGGTAGCGGCGGTAGACGAACGGGCGCAGCGCCAGCAGCCAGGCCTCGCCGGCGTCGATGTCGCCGGCCACCGCGCGCGCCTTGATCCAGGCGTAGCGCTCCCAGTCGCGGCCCTCGCGCTGGAAGTACTGGTCCATCGCCGCGAACGACAGCGCCACCCGCCCGGCGCTGCCGAACGGGCGCAGGCGCAGGTCGACGCGGTGGCAGAAGCCGTCCACCGTGGTCTCGTCGAGCAGCCGCGCCAGCTGCTGGCCGAGCCGGGCGAAGTATTCCTCGGCGGCGAGCGGGCGCGCGCCGTCGGACTGCCCGCCCTGCGGGTAGGCGTAGACCAGGTCGATGTCGGAGGAGAAATTCAGCTCGCCGCCGCCGAGCTTGCCCAGGCCGAACACCACCAGCCGCTGCACGCCGCCGTCGGCGGCGAGCAGCCGGCCGTGGCGCTGCGCGAACTGCTGCTCCAGCGCGGACAGCGCCAGTTGCAGGCAGGTCTCGGCCAGCCGCGTGGCACCGGCCAGGGTGGCATCGACGTCGTCCAGCCCGAGCACGTCGCGCCAGACCAGCCGTGCCGATTCGGCGCTGCGGTAGCGGCGCAGCTGCGCCGGCCATTCGTCCGGACGTTCCGGATCGAGCCGCGGCAGCGACAGCGGCGATGGATCGGGCTGCGCCAGCGCCACCAGCAGCACCGGCTGGCGCACCAGGGTGTCAGCGGCGAAATCGCTGGCGAGCAGGACGCGGCGCAGATCCGCGTCGAAGCCGGGGCGCTCGGGCCACGCCCCGGCAGCGGCCTGGCAGATGCGGGCGTGGTGGCGGTCCACGAGGGCTTGCAGGGAATCGGCTTGGACGGGCATGCGTGGATTCTGGCATCTCCCGGGTTGCAGCCGTGCAGCAGCCCCCTACGCCGCGCCGGCCGCGACCATCTGCGCCTCGTCAAGCAACCATTGCGCGAAGGCCCTGATCGGCCCATCGCTCAGACCGATCGGCTCGGGAAGGACGAGGCAGAAGGTCTTGGAAATGCTGCGTCCCTGCGGCCATGGCGCGACCAGCGTGCCTTGTGCCAGCTCGGTTTCGACGTAGAGGCGCGGGACCAGGGCGACGCCGAGACCGGCCAGTGCCGCCTCGATCGACATCGCGTGCAGATCGTAGCGCGCACCGACCGCGGGACTGCCCAGCGCGATCCCGGTCTCCTTGCAATAGTGCTGCCAGGCATCCGGGATCTGGCGCCTGTGCAGCCGCGGCAGCGTGTCCAGTGCGGTCACCGCGCCGCCGTCCTGCAATAGCGCGGGATGGCACACCGGAACCAGCACCTCGTGCAACAGGCGATGCGTGTGCATGCCCGTCCAGGCCGGATGCTCGAAATGGATCACGGCGTCGAAGCCGCTTCCGGCGAGCGCGAACGGTTCCATGCGCTCGCTCAGATGCACGGTGATGTGGGGATGGCGCTGCTGGAACCGCGGCAGCCGGGGAATCAGCCAACGCATCGCGAAGGTGGGGACCGTGGCGATGTCCAGGCTCGCGCCGTCGCGCGGCTGTCCCATCAGGTATTGGCTGTCTCGCTCCAGCCGATCGAGCGACTCGCGCACTTGCGCCGCATAGCGCTGCGCGTTCGCCAGTACCCGGACGCGATTGCCGATGCGTTCGAACAGCGCCACGCCCAGGAAGGCTTCCAGGCGACCGATCTGGCGGCTGATCGCCCCCTCGGTCAGCGACAACTCTTCCGCCGCGCGCGCGAAACTGCCATGGCGGGCGGCGGCCTCGAATGCCATCAAAGCCGTGTTACTGGGGACCCTGCGCCGCGGCGGCGCTCCTGGGTAACGACCGGGCATCCCATGAACCTTGATCTTTTGTCACCGAAGCGTATCGAAAAGTCGTTTTTCATGCCAATGCAAAGCCGGCAGCATGACGGACCATCAACAAGGCGCCCGGACAGCCAGGGCAACGTCCAGGAGTGAACCGATGATCTACAGCGTCGAATGCAGCTTTGCCGATCCGGCGGGCGAAGCGAAATGGAACGATTTCTACAGTCTGGAAAAACTTCCGGCGCTGATTTCGGTCAGCGGATTCCATACCTCGCAGCGGTTCCGGGCATCGACCGCAGGTTGCCCGCACTACCTCGCGCTGCACTCGATCGATGGTCTCGACGTCCTGCAGTCAGAGGAGTACCGGCGCAAAGGCGGCGGAAATTTCGCGCGCTGGCAGTACCACATCACCGACTGGCACAGGAATCTCTATGCCGGCCTTGAACGCGCGCCCGGCGTCGCCGCGGGGCAATGCCTCATCGTGAGCGCGATCGGTCCCGATCCCCTGCTCGGGATGGGGCTCAGTCCAAGCCATATGCAGGCGATCGCATTGGATGGCTCGCCGGCGCAACGCTGGCTTGCCAGGCTGGACGCCCCGGTGGCGTCCGTTTCGCCGGCCATTCCGGAAGGCGTCCATGTCTATTCGCCGATGACCGCGCAACTGACCAGCGACGCCCCTGCTCGTGCGCAAGGATCAAGGTAGCCGCGCGATGCCGAACGTCACGATGTTCATCGCCTCGGAAAGAATGCCCGCGGACGACGCGCTTGCCGAGCTGACCCTGCAATGCACCCGGCTTTGCACCGACATGCTCCAGACCTCGATCGAAAACGTGCACATCCTCTATGTCGCCGTGAAGCAAGGACGAGGGCATCCAGCGTATGCTGAGATCAACTACCGCATCGAGCCCTTGCGTACGCAGGCGTTGATGAACAGGTTCCTGGACGGTCTGGAGCACGCGATAAGGCACGCCACGGGCCTTTCCGCGCGCATCCGTTGCTTCGGCCACGCAGCCACCGACATCCATGCACGCAACTGACCGCCCGGCATCGACGACGCCGATGAATGAGACCGCATTTCCGGCCCTGCGGATAGGCGAGTTCTCGATCATGGCCCTCAGCGATGGCTATCTTTCCGCAAGTCTGGACCTTCTATCCAGTATCACCGTGGACGCTGCATCCGCGCTGCAGATGCAGGCGGGTTCGAGCGATCCCTCGTCGATCCACATCAATTGCTATCTGGTCCGCGGCCACGGCCGTACGATCCTGATCGACGCCGGTGCCGGCGGGCACAGGCAATGTGGCGGTGGACTGCGCGGCAATCTCGCCGCGGCGGGCGTGCAACCCGGCGAGATCGACACGATCGTGCTGACGCATGCGCACCCCGACCACGTCGGAGGACTGATCGACACAGCCGGCGAGGCCGTCTTTCCGAACGCCGAGCTGGTCGTGCATCCCCGGGAGATCGCTTTCTGGCAGGACGACGGCAATCTCAGTCGCGCCAGCGAGCGCGCGCGCGGCAATTTCCTGTTCGCGCGAACGGCTTTCGCAGGTTATGGCGAGAAGCTCCGCATGCTCAGCGGCGCGGAGGTGCTTCCGGGCCTCAGCACCATAGCACTGCCGGGACATACGCCCGGGCATTGCGGTTATCGCCTCGAGTCGGAAGGCCGCAGCTTGCTGGTCTGGGGCGACATCGTCCATTTCCCGCACATCCAGATTCCGCGCCCGGAGGTCTCGATCGCGTTCGATCAGGACCCCGTGCTTGCGGCAGCCACACGATCCAGGCTGCTGGACCTCGTCAGTGCGGACCGGCTCCTGATCGCCGGAATGCACCTTGGCGAGCCAGGATTCGCGCAGATAAGACGCGCAGGCCGTACCTATGCCATCGCCTATGGCAACTGAGCGCCCCCTGCGCCGCAAGCCGGACAGGCGAGACCATTAAAAAAGCCCGCTTGCAGCGAACTGCCAGCGGGCCTTGCTCCCTCCCCCACGTCGGGATGCGGGGCCATAGTGCGCACAAATTTTCCAGGATGCACGCTGCAGTGCAAAACAATACCGGGCGGTACATTTGGACACATTCAGCGCATTGCGCGGCCTGCTCCAACGATAGTCCGCAACGCGACCTGCACCGCTGCATTCTCGTCCGGTGTGCCGATGCTGATGCGCGCCCAGTCCGTGTACGGCGCGAACGCGCGACCGATGCGGATCCCGCGCTCCAGCAGCACCGCCGCCAGCTCGGCCTGTGGCCGTCCGGCATCGAAGAACACGAAGCTGGCAGCCGGCTCGGCATGCCGCAGCCCCAGCTCGCGCAGCAGCGCCAGCCAGCGCTCGCGCTCGCGTGCGACCTGCACGCGCACCCGCGCCGCATGCGTGGGATCGGCGAGGCTGGCCGCGGCAGCGGCGATCGACAACTGGTTCTGCGCATGCGCGCCGCCGACACCGCGCTGGCGTAGCGCGTCGGCCAGCAGGCGCGGCGCCAGTGCGTAGCCGATCTGCAATCCCGCCAGCGCGTGGAGCTTGCCAAAGGTCCGGAACACCACCACGTTCGCGCCCGCACGCAGCAGCCGCGCAGCGGTGCGTTCGGCGAAGTCCTCGCGGTAGTCGAGATAAGCCTCGTCGACGATCACCAGCGTACGCCGCGCGGCGTCGCGCACGAACGCGTCGAACGCGGCGCGTTCGCTGAGCGTGCCGGACGGGTTGTGCGGATTGACCACGAACAGCGCGCGGGTGTCGGTGGCGATCGCCGCGCTCAATGCCGGCAGGTCGTTACACAGCTGCGCGCCCAGCGGCACCTCGATGGCGCGCCCGCCGAACGGCGCGGCCGCCTCCACCAGCGCGCCGTAGCCGGGCACCGAGTAGACGAAGCTGCCGCCGCCGTGCTCGATCGCCAGATGCTGGCCGAGCGCCTCGAGCACCTCGCCGAGGATCACCTGTTCGGGCGCCACGCCTTCGATCGCGGCGATCTGCCGTTGCAACGCCTCGGTCTGCCCCGCATCGACGTAGCGCGGCAGCTGCGGCAGTGCCCGCGCGATCGCCTCGGCGACACGCGGCGAAGGGCCATAGCTGCTCTCGTTGAGATCGAGGCGGATCGGCCCGGGCGTGGCGGCCGTGGGAACCGCCAGCGCCGGCAGCGGTAAAGCAACAGCGGCCAGCCCCGCGCCGGAGCCCTTCAGCCAGCGCCGGCGGGAAGGATCGAAGCCATTGGTGTCCGTGTTCATCGCGAATGCTCCCGAAACGTGGGGGACGTGGCCGCGCGCGCAGGAACGGCGCGAGCCAAGCCTACAGCGCGGTGATCCTGAAAGCGTCGATCGCTTGCAGCGACCAGGTCGTGCGAAAGCCGAAATAACCGTCCGCCACCGCGCCACGCTGCACGAACCAGCGCTCGCCATCGATCCAGAACGCGGTGCCCTCGCCGTCCACGTCGATCCGCACGCGGTAGCGGCGCCCGGCCTGCAGCAGGTGCGCCGGGTCGGTGTACTCGCCCAGCAGCAGGCGCTGGCCATGGCCGTCATAGCGGCGCAAGCGCGTGGTGGTGTTGCCGTTGCTGCCGAGGCCGACGTAGTACAGATCCAGCATGTCGTACTCGGCGAGCGCGCCGTGGCGGGTGAACAGGCGCGCGCGGCGCGGGTCGCGCGCGGCCCAGAACTGGTTGAGGTCGGACAGCCGCGCGTTGCCGCCGGCCGTGGCATCGAATACCTCGCGTTCGTACTCGATGCGGTAGCGGCCAGACAGCCGACGGCCGAGCCACACCGTCATGCCGGCGCTGCTGTCCAGCCACAGCCGCCCGCCGCGCAGGTAAAGCCGCGAGGTCGCCGGCTGCTCGACCTCGGCGATCCAGCGCCATGGCCGGCGCCAGCCGAAGTCGTCGGCCAGCAGCACGCGCCCTGCACTCAACGGTCCGGCTCCGGCGGCTCGCCGGCCAGCGCCAGCAGCGTCATCGCCGCCAGCGACCACTGCGCGACCGCGTTGGTGGACAGGTTGTCGGCGCCGGTGCTGCCGGAGGCGCGATCGATGCCTGAGACCGGCTCGGCCTCGTCCACGGGGTTGAGCACCGCCGGCGGCGCGATCCGCCGCAGCCGGCGGCTCGGATGGGCGATGCCGCCGTCGCCGGCCTGGAACTCGCGCCAGGCGCGCCGTCGCAGGTCCTCGTCGCGCAGCCGCCAGGCCGCGTAGGCGGTCAGGCGCGCATGACCCTGGGCGAGGTTGAGATGGCCGAGCTCGCGCCCGAGTGCCTGCCGCTGCGCCTGCGCATCGGCGTTGTAGAGCCGGCAGTAGTCCAGCCAGGCACGCTCGAACGCCGGTTCGGGCAATGCCTGCAGCAGCTCGGCGCAGGTCTCGGCCAGGCCGAACGCCGCGCTCAGGTGCGAGACCCACAGCGCGTCGCTGTCGCTGCGCGCGAACACGCCGCTGTCCAGGTCCATCTCCGCCACGCCGGTGAACAAGCCGTGCGGCTGCGCGGCGATCGAGGCCATGCTGGCGCGCAGGCGCTGGCCGATCGCCGGATCAAGGGTGCGCTCCCACTCGGTCATCCAGGCCGCGGCGATCGCGCCCCAGTCGGTGCCGAAGTAGATGCTGGCGCGGCCCGGATCGGCCGGTGCCTGCTGGCCGATCTTGCGCCCCGGCAGCACCTTCTGCAGCGTGCGCAGCGCCTCGACCTGCTCGCGCAGCAGCTCGCCGGTGCGCTCGTCGGCGGTGAGGTAGTAGAGGAAGCGGCGGTTGGCGGCGGTGGAGATGCGCAGTTGCTTGGCGCTGTCGCCCCAGTGCCGCACGTTGTGGCGCGAACCGAGCGGGGCAAAGCGGCCGAGGTGGTGCACGTCGACCTCGCCGGTGTGGCGGGTCATCGCCTCGGCCATGCGGAACACGTCGCTGCGGCCGGTGCGCAGGAAGTAGTACCACAGCCACAGGTCGGTGCTCAGCTCGGAGTTGTCCCAGGCGTAGCCGCCGACGTCGTAGCGCCAGACGTGGCGATAGCCGTCGTAGCTGTGCATCACGTCGCCGTAGTCCCAGAAGCCGTACCAGCGGCGCTGCTCGACCTCCTGCCGGTAGAAGTGGAAGTACCACGCCAGCTGCGCCTCCAGCTCGCGCGCGAGCGCGCCGCGCGGCGGCTGCGGCGTCCACACCGGGCCGAACGCGCCGGCCGCGTGCAGCCATTGCGGCGCGGCCACCAGCTGCGGCGGCTCGGCGATGCGCTCGGCGATGCGCAGCAGCTGCGCGTGCGACGGCGTGGCCGCCAGGAACTCCAGTTGCAGCTCACTGGTGCGGGCCACGCCGAGCGGGCTGCCGAAGCCGGGCTCGTAGTCCTCGTAGGTGATCTCCAGCGCCTCGCGCTGGCGGGCGAAGTCCTCCAATCCCTCGCCATCATGGTAGAAGCGCAGGTCCATCGGCGCGGCCTGCGGCGCCCACAGCCACAGCGTCACCCGCGCCGCGTCGGTGTGCGCGTCCTCGATGTCGAGCTGACCGGGGTAGCTCTGCCAGAAGTTGCGCACGCCGAACGCGACCCCGCCCTGCGACGTGCCGATCCAGCCGGTTCCGGCCGCCCGCGCGCCGCTGGCGGCGTGCACCCAGCCCTGCCCGGCGGCGGTACGCTTGTCGATCGAGAAGCCGTCCGGGTGCGCCTGCAGCAGCCGGTAGCTGCCGAACGCCGGCACGTAGTCCAGCCGCTGCGCCAGCGCCGGCGGGAACCGCTCCAGCGGCGGGGTGGCGCGGCCGTCGAGCTGAGCCTGGGCGATCGCCTCGCCCGGATCGCGGCGCAGCCCGGTCAGCCCGCGCACCGCCTCGGCAAACACGCCGCCGTCGGCGCCGGCGAAGCGCACGTGGCGGTCGTGCAGCGGCCCCTGCAGAGGCGCGGCGAAGCGCAGGCCAAGGCCCTTGACGAACTCGCGATTCTCGTCGGCGTCGTAGACGATCGTGTACACGATCCGCAGCGCCGCCGAGCCGGCGTAGAAGTACAGCCGCAGCACGAACGGCAACCGCGCGCCGCCATCGACGGCGACATGGCGGCCACGGATCGCCACCACCGCGCGCTGGGAGCCAGACTGCTCGACCTCGACCCGCTCGACTTGGCCGCGGTAATCGCGCACGTGGATATCATCGGCTTCCGGATCGTTCTGGATCTGCAGCAACAGGTGGCCATCGGCCAACGCCGGCATGCCGGCGCGGCGCACCTCGCGCAGCAGTTGGTCGCCGGAGCGCGGGATCGTCGCCTGCAGCGCGCCGGTATCGACCCGCACCGTGTCGCCGTGCTCGCACACCGTGACCCGTGTCGCGCCAGCCGGCGCGCCGTGCTTGCGGGCAGGTTCCAGCGTGTAGCCGCTGGACACCGCCACCTGCGGCGCCAGCGCGTGCGCACTCCACTTCAGCGTACCGTCCGGCCAGTACGCCAACGGCCAGCTCTGCACCGGCACCGTGGCGCCACCAGCGTCGCGCAGCACGAAGCCGGCATCGGCGGCGACCCGGCCCGGCGGCCACGGCGTACCCCAGGTAACACCGGCAAACGCGGCCGGCGCATGACCTGGCAGCCAGCGCAACGGCGCGCGGCCGTCATCCGGCAATGTCGCTGCGTTGGCGTCGTCGACGGCCGGCGCAACCACGCCACCGGCGCGCGCCAGCAGCGGCGCGGCACCGGCCAACAGGCCGAGCCCGCGCAGGAAACCGCGGCGATCGAGCGTGGCCGGGGCGGCGTCGGCCTCGGTCATCAGTAGCGATACTCCAGGCTCACCCCGAGCGTGCGCGGATCGCCGAGCACGCCGAAGGCCGAACCGTAGTCGCCGGCGACCAGGGTGCGGTAGTAACGGCGGTCGGTGGCGTTATCCAGCCACACCGACGCGTTCCAGCTGTGTCCACCGACCTCGCGGCCATACCCGGCCGACAGCGCCAGCAGGCCATAGCCGGGAATGCGGGTGAAGCGCGAATCGTCGACGGTGCCATAGGCCCAGCTGCGGTACGACCAGCGCGTCGCGGCGAACCAGCTGCCGTTGTCGTGCGCGGCCCACTCGTAACGCGCGTTGACGTTGTAGGTGACGCGCGGCGAGCGGAACACGCGCTTGCCGGTAAGATCGCACGACGCGGTGGCGCTGGCCGACAACGACACCTCCGGCGGGCACTTGGCGTTGTCGAAGTCGAGGTAGCGCGCATCCAGCAACGTGCCGTTGAAGCCGAGCGAGAATCCCTCCCACGGCCGCAGCGTTAGCGCCGTCTCCAGCCCGCGCGAGCGCACCCGACCGGCATTGATCAGGTAGCTGCTCTGGCTCTCCAGGTCGTAGGCGGTGGTCTGGAAATCGGAGATCTCGCTCCAGAACAACGCCGCGTCAAAGTCGATCCGGTGCTGCAGCCAGTGGCTCTTGATGCCCAGCTCGGCACTGCGGGTCTGCTCCGGATCGATGTAGAGGCTGTCGGTACCGGCCTTGCTGGCGGCACCAGAGGAGACATTGAGACCGCCGGACTTCTCGCCGTAGGACAGGCTGGCGTAGGCGCTCAGATGCTCGTCGACGTTCCAGCGCAGATTGACCAGCGCCGCCGGCAGCACGTTGTACTGGGTCAGCTCGCCGGAGTAGAAGTCGCTCTTGTTGACCCGGCGGAACGAGCCGCTCTTTTTCTCATAGCTGGCGCGCGCGCCGGCGGTGAGGTCCCAGCGCGGCGCCAGGTGCCAGGTACCCTGCGCATAGGCCGAGAACACGTTGTCCTCCAGCTTGCCCCAGCGTTTGACGTACTTGCCTGTGTTGCTGCTGCTGCCGTACCAGGTGGTGACTTCACTGCCGCTGCCGTAGTGGTCGTGGGCGAAGGTGTTCAGATCCTCGCCGAAGTAGTCCAGCCCCAGCGCGTAGTCGAAGCGTTCGCCGCGCGGCGAATCCAGACGCAGGCTTTGCTGCCAGGTGCGGTCGCGCACGTCCGCGCCGCTGTCGCTGTAGAGGTCGATGTCCAGCGGATCGGTGGTGCGCGGCTTGAAACCGAAATAGCGGAATGCGCTGACCGAGCGCAGTCGGTAGCCGCCGCCCAGCGTCCATTCGGCCACCGCGGAGGCGCCGCCCTGGGTGGTGCGAGTGCTGCCCTCCTCGTCCTGGTTGACCCGACTGCCGCCGACCACGCTGGCGCCGGTCGCGGCCAGCCGCTGCTCGAACAGGTTGGTACCGTCGATCACGCCGCTGCCGGCGTAGACGTATACCGGCCGCGCCCGCGCGCTCTGCCAGTCGGCACTCAGGCGCAGGCTGAAGTTCTCGCCGGGCGCGAACAGCAGCTGCCCGCGCACGCCGTCGCGGATGCTGCCACCGAGATCGTGGCCGCTGGCGACGTTGCGCACGTAACCGCCCTTCTCGGTGTGGATCACGTCGATGCGCCCGGCCCAGTCGCCGCCGAGCGGTCCGGACGCCATCAGCTGGGTCTGGGTGTAGCCGCGCTGGCCGAAGGACTGCTTGACCCGGGCCTCCGGCTCGAACGTCGGCGCACGGGTGCGGATGTCGATGGCCCCGCCGGTGGTGTTGTAGCCGTACAGCGTGCCCTGCGGGCCGGCCAGCACCTGCGCGCTCTCGATGTCGAGAAGATCGCCGGACAGCATGCCCGGCCGACTCAGATAGACGTGGTCGAGGAACAAGCCGACGCTGCTGGCCATGCCGATGTTGATCTCGGTGCCGCCGCCATCGCCGATGCCGCGCAAGGTGATGCGGGTGTCGTAGTCGCTGACCGTGGCCACGTCCAGCCCCGGTGCCAGCTGCTGCAGGTCCTCCAGGCGCTCGATGCGCTGCTGCTCCAGCTCCTCGCCGGAGATCGTCCTGACCGATCCCGGCGGCTGCTGGCGATCGCCCTCGCGCTCGGCCACCGCGCTCACCGCGTCCAGCTCATGCACTCGGCGCCGGTCGTCGGCATCCGCGCCAGCATCGGTGCCGGACGACTCCGCCGCCACCGCCGCGGACGCGCTGGCGAGCAGTGCCAGCAGCAGCGCCGCACGCAGGCGCCCGCCACCCGCCGCCGCTGCGACCTGGAGGACAGGGGGACGAGGGCGCAGCATCGAACGCATTGGCACACCGCAGGGCAAGGAAAGCCCGCGACTATCGTCCAGGCTTCTCCAGCATCGGAAATGGACATGCCGCATGTCCACATTGCGATGCGTCATACCCGCGCCGGGAGCGCCAGCGGCCACGACCCCACGCCTACCCTCGTCGCGGGGAGTCGCCGCGCCAGCTCCAGCTCCAGCTCCAGCTCCAGCGGCGATAATGCGTGATCCCCGCCACCCGTCGCCGCCCATGTCCGAAGAACGCATCCTCGATCCGCGCTTGCGCGATCGCATCGTCTCCGCCGAAGCCGCCGCCGCGCTGATCGCCCCCGGCGAGACCGTGGCGATGAGCGGGTTCACCGGCTCGGGCTACCCCAAGGCGGTGCCGGTGGCACTGGCGCAGCGGATCGAGGCGACGCACCAGGCCGGGCAGGCGTTCCAGATCAAGCTGCTGACCGGCGCCTCGACCGCGCCGGAACTGGACGGCGCGCTGGCCAAGGCCGACGGCATCGCGATGCGCATGCCGTTCCAGAGCGACCCGGACGCGCGCAACCGCATCAACGCCGGCACCCTGGATTACATCGACATCCACCTCAGCCACGTCGCCCAGCACGTGTGGTTTGGCTTCTACGGCGAGATCGACACCGCGGTGGTGGAGGTCTCGGCGATCCGCGAGGACGGCGCGCTGGTGCCCTCGACCTCGCTCGGCAACAACAAGACCTGGCTCGACCTGGCGCGCAAGGTGATCGTCGAGGTCAACGACTGGCAGCCCGCCGCGATCGAGGGCATGCACGACATCTACTACGGCACCGCGCTGCCGCCGCAGCGCAAGCCGATCCCGCTGGTGCACGGCGATGACCGCATCGGCCAGACCACGCTGCGCTGCGACCCGGACAAGATCGTCGCGGTAGTGCGTACCCACGGACCGGACCGCAACAGCCCGTTCACCCCGGCCGACGAGACCAGCCGGCTGATCGCCGGGCACCTGATCGAGTTCCTCAAGCACGAGGTCGCGCGCGGGCGACTGCCGGCCAACCTGCTGCCGTTGCAGTCGGGCGTGGGCAACATCCCCAACGCGGTGCTGGCCGGGCTGGCCGACAGCGGCTTCCGCGACCTGGAGGCGTTCACCGAGGTGATCCAGGACGGCATGCTCGACCTGCTCAAGCGCGGCGTGCTGCGCTATGCCTCGTGCACCGGCTTCGCGCTCAGTCCGCAGGCCAACGAGGCGTTCAAGCGCGACATCGACTTCTACCGCCAGCGCATCGTGATGCGCACCCAGGAGATCTCCAACCATCCCGAGCTGGTGCGGCGGCTGGGCTGCATCGGCATGAACGGCATGATCGAGGCCGACCTGTACGGCAACGTCAACTCGACCCACGTGATGGGCTCGCGGATCATGAACGGCATCGGCGGCTCGGGCGACTTCGCCCGCAACGGCTTTCTGTCCACGTTCCTGAGCCCGTCCACCGCCAAGAACGGCACCATCTCGGCGATCGTGCCGATGGTCAGCCACGTCGACCACACCGAGCACGACGTGGCGATCATCGTCACCGAGCAGGGCCTGGCCGACCTGCGCGGGCTGCCGCCCAAGCGCCGCGCGCAGGCGGTGATCGACCATTGCGTGCATCCGGACTACAAGGCGCAGCTGCAGGACTACTTCGACCGCGCCAGCCGCGACAGCTACGGCAAGCACACCCCGCACCTACTGCCCGAGGCGCTGTCCTGGCACCAGCGCTGGCTGGATACCGGCACGATGCGCGCCTGAGCACTCACGGGAACCATGCAACCGGGCCTGTTCGGCAACATGGTTCTTTCGACGAGCAAGGCGAGATGACCGGAAGCGTCGCTCGCCGTCACACGATGGCCAACCGACACACCCACGGACAAACCATCGACAAGCTGCCGCGCCAGGATGGCCTTGTCCGGTGATCGTTCGCGGCACTCTCTCCTGCCAACGATGATTGCCTGACACGGACCACCGCGTCCGAAACCGGGTAGGCTCGCCTGCCCGGTTTTTTTGTGCGCCTGCCATTCGCCGCGAACAATAAAGGGTTGCAGGCTCTTTTTCTGCCCCGGGTTTTTCGCCTCATGAAGTCGAGCCATGTAGGCAGGCAGAGTGGCAAACGACGCGCGTAGTTGTTGAATTCCCACGATAAATCGGCACATTCTTGAGGAATGGATCTCACGACAGGGGATTTTTCGTGACCGCACCCGTTTCTCTTTCCATTGGCCTTTTGCTGTTTCCCGGTGTGACGCAGTTGGATTTAACCGGGCCGTATGAAGTATTCGTTCGCGCGCCTGGCACGCAGGTTCATCTGATCTGGAAAACGCGCGAGCCCGTCGCGTCCGATCGCGGACTGGCGATGCTGCCAACCGTCACGTTGGCCGATTGTCCGGCGCTGGATATCATCTGCGTGCCGGGCGGACCGGGACAAATCGATCTGATGGACGATGCGGAGACGTTGCACTTTTTGCGCCAGAAAGCGCAGGAAGTGAAATATGTCACGTCGGTATGCACCGGGTCGCTGTTGCTGGGGGCTGCCGGGTTGTTACAGGGTTATCAGGCAACGACCCACTGGGCGTCTCTCGATCAGTTGGCCTTGTTGGGCGCACAGCCGGTGAATGAACGCGTGGTGCGAGACCGCAACCGGATTACCGGCGCGGGCGTCACGTCCGGCATCGATTTCGCGCTGAACGTGGTGGCAGATATATATGGCGCACCGGCTGCGCAAACAATACAGCTGCAGCTGGAGTACGATCCAGCACCGCCGTTTGCCTGCGGCTCGCCGCGCTCCGCGTCTGAGGAACTGGTGCGGGCGGTGACGGCCAAACAGGTCGATTTTATTGAAAAGCGCCGCCAGGCGACGCTGCGCGCCTCAGCGAATCTGCATCGCGTCAGCTCATCGATGGGGTAGCGCTGACGATAAAAATCGAGCTTGCCCAAGCCGCCCTGACGAAGCGAGCGGCTCCTGGCGGCCCCTGTAGGAGGGACTTCAGTCCCGACAAGCTCTACCGGTAAAGCGTCGGGACTGAAGTCCCTCCTACAGAAAGCCTGGATCGCGCGGCCCGCTCAGGCCGCGGCGGACAGCGCGCGGCGACGGCGCGCGCGCACCGCCTCGGCCAGTCGCTCCAGCACCTGCACCGAGGCATCCCAGCCAAGACAGCCATCGGTGATGCTCTGGCCGTAGGTCAGCTCGCAGCCCGCCACCAGTTCCTGGCGGCCGCCGACCAGGTGGCTTTCCACCATCACCCCGACGATCGCCTGCGAGCCCTGCTCCAGCTGCGCGGCGATGTCCTCGATCACCTTCGGCTGGTTGTCCGGGTTCTTGCCACTGTTGGCATGGCTCGCGTCGATCATCAGGCGCGCGGCCAGCCCGTTGTTGCTCAGCACCTGCGAGGCCGCCGCCACGCTCTCGGCATCGTAGTTGGGCTGCTTGCCGCCGCGCAGGATCACGTGGCAGTCCGGATTGCCGGCGGTGGCGGCGACCGCGGTCTGCCCATCCTTGGTCACGGCCAGGAAATGGTGCGGGTGCGAGGCCGCGCCGACCGCGTCGACCGCGATCTTGACGTCGCCGCCGGTGCCGTTCTTGAAACCGACCGGGCACGACAGCCCCGAGGCCATCTCGCGGTGCACCTGGCTCTCGGTGGTGCGCGCGCCGATCGCGCCCCAGGCCACCAGGTCGGCGATGTACTGCGGCGAGATGATGTCGAGGAACTCCACACCGGCCGGCAGGCCCAGGTGGTTGATGTCGCGCAACAGGCCGCGCGCGATGCGCAGGCCCTTGTTGATCCGGAAGCTGCCGTCCAGGTCCGGGTCGTTGATCAGGCCCTTCCAGCCGATGGTGGTGCGCGGCTTCTCGAAGTACACCCGCATCACGATCTCCAGCGCGTCGCCGAGCGTGTCGCGCAGCGGGCGCAGGCGCTGGGCGTATTCCATCGCCGCGACCGGATCGTGGATCGAGCACGGGCCGATCACCACCGCCAGGCGGTCGTCGCGGCCGTGCAGGATCTCGTGCAGCGCCGCGCGCGAGGCGGACACGGTCTGCGAGGCGCGCTCGTCGCAGGGCAGCAGGGACTGCAGCTGCGCCGGCGGCGTCAGCGGTTCGATCTTGCGGATACGAAGGTCATCGGTGTGCGGGGGCATTGCTGGTTCTCCGGTTTTGATGGCTTGCCCCAGGGCAAGGTGGCGATTTGTTGAATCCGCGCACAGGGAGGTGCGCTGCTCTTGGTGAGGGACCACAAAAAAAGCCGCCAGTTGCGCTGGCGGCTTTCGGGAATGCGTCTGAAAGTTTCTTCAGGGTGAGCGCAGTCCTTCCTCCGCCAGCGGCTTCGGAAAGTAGTACCAAAAATAAAAGCGGGCACGGGCTGCATTCATGGGCGGCATTGATAACACGGTATTTGCGTGTGCGCTACCGTTTCATTGGCAACGATGACGGGCCGCGCCGGCACGCGGTTCATTCCGCGCCCCCGCCCGGCGCAGCGCAGAACGAGACTGGCGCATCCTCGGGCCGGGTGCCCCAGCCCTGAACCGGTACCTGCCCGGTCAGGGCGAAGTCGATGCGCCCGCCCTGGCGCAGCCGGTCCACGCCGATCCACACCGGCGCGTGCGCGCGGCCGTCGACCCGCACGCCCTGCACGTACTGCAGACGGCGCGGGTCGCTGCCCGGCGCGTCGATGCGCAGCGTGCGGCCCTCGCCCAGGTCCAGCTCGACCCGCTCGAACGCGGGCGCATGCAGCAGGAACTGGCCGCTGCCGGGCACGGCCGGGTACAGCCCGATCGCGCTGAACAGGTACCAGGCCGACATCGTGCCCAGGTCGTCGTTGCCGGTGACGCCGTCCGGCGCCTGGGTGAACAGCGCGCGCGCCGCGCGCAGCACGGTGGTGGTCTTCCACGGCTGGCCGAACAGCGTGTACATCCATGGCGCGTGCAGGTCCGGTTCGTTGTTGGGGTTGTAGCGGTACTGGCTGAAGTAGCTGTAGGCGCCGACCACCCAGTTGGCGCGCGCGCCGCCGGCCAGGTCGCGTTGCAGCGCGTCGTAGGCGAAGAACGCGTCCAGCCGCCGCAGCGCCTGCTCGCGCCCGCCCAGCGCCTGCACCAGCCCGGGCACGTCCTGCGGCACCAGCCACTGGTACTGCCAGGCGGTGCCCTCGTCGAAGCCATGCTCCGAGCGCGGACTGTAGTGGCCGTCGGCCGGCACGTACCACTGCCCGTCCTCGCCGCGCGGGCGCGGGAAGCCGCTGAAGCCGGTGGGCGCGTCGCGCACGCTCGCGTCCCAGACGTTGCGCCAGTTGCCGCCGCGGCGGCGCAGGTCGGCGGCGTCGCCGACATGGCCCAGCGCCTGCGCCATCTGCGCCAGCGCGCAGTCGGCCAGTGCGTATTCCAGCGTCGCCGAACCGCCGCGGCGCGGGTCGGCGCCGGCATTGTTCCCGGACGGAACGGTGATGTCGTACTGCACGAAGCCGTCAGCCAGGTAGCGCGGGTTGCCGGAGCGGCCGGCGAAGCGCGAACCGGACGGCGGCACGCCGTAGGCATTCTGGCGCAGCGCCTGCCAGGCCTGGTCCTCGCGCCCGGCCAGCGCGCCCGCGCGCCACAGGTCGACCAGGAACGGCGTCACCGGATCGCCGGTCATCACGTTGGTCTCGTAGTTGGCATAGCCCCAGCGCGGCAGCCAGCCACCCTGCGCGTGGATGGCCAGGATCGAGCGCGCGATGTCGCCGGCGCGCTGCGGCCGCAGCAGCGCCAGCAGCGGGTTCTGGCTGCGGTAGGTGTCCCACAGCGAGAAATACTCGTAATAGGTCCAGCCCTCGGCGCGATGGATCGCATCGTCGTAGCCACGGTAGCGGCCGTCGGCGTCGTTGCCGGTAAGCGGCTGCAGCAGCGCGTGGTAGAGCGCGGTGTAGAACACGCTGCGGTCCTCGGCGGTGCCGCCGTGCACGCGCACGCTGCGCAGTTCCTCGCGCCATCGCGCCTGGGCCTGGCGGCGCATCGCCTCCAGGCCCAGTGGGCGATCGCCGGCCATGCCCTCGCGCCGCAGGTTCTCGCGCGCGCCCTCCGCATCGACGTGCGAGATCGCGCTGGTCGCGGTGACGCTGCGGCCCTGGTCCAGGTCGAAGCTGAGCCAGGCACCGTTGTGCCTGAGCTCGCCCTGCATGCCGTGGCGCGACCCCGGCACGCCCCCCTCTCCGCTCCAGGTGCCGAAGCTCGTGAACGGGCGGTCGAACTCGATCCGGAACCAGGTGGTGTACTGGTGACCGCCGCAGAAGCTCTGGGTGGTGACCTTGCCCTCCACCGCACGGTCGCCGACCACCCGCACCTCGCTGCCGACCACCGCGTGGCGGCTGGTGGCCTGGCCGACGTTGACCAGCACATGGCCCTGTTCGCCGCCATGGAAGGTGTAGCGCTCGGCGGCGGCGCGGGTCAGCGCGGTAGCCTCCACGTCGATGCCGCCGTAGTCGGTGAGCCGCACCCGGTAGTCGCCAGGCAACCCGACCTCGCCCTCATGGGTGTAGCGGCTGGCGTAGCGGGCCTGGTCGAAGTGCGCGGGGTCGGCCGGATCGAAGTCGCCGCCGGGACCGATGCTGCCGGTGACCGGCAGCACCGAGACCTGGCCGCCCTGCTCCCAGCAGCCGGCGCCGGACAGGAAGGAATGGCCGAAGCCGCGGATGCGCTCGTCGTCGTAGCGCCAGCCGGCGTAGTGGGCGCCGATCGGGCTGACCTGGATCATCCCGAACGGCGCAGACGCGCCCGGATAGGTGTTGCCCTCGTCCTTGCTGCCGATGAAGGTATCGACCTCGCGCAGCGGGTCCGGCGTCGCCGCCGTGGCCGGCGACAGCGCGGAAAGCAGGCACAACACGGCGATCTGGCCGATCAGGTAACGGGCGGTGCGGGTGGAGCGCAATGGCATCGACGGCATCTTCCTGGAGCAGGTCTCGGCGAGTGTTCACGCTGGCGCCGTCCCCGTGCAAGCACACTGCTGCCTGGAGAAATCCCGATCGTCGCTCCCGCGTAGGCGGAAGCCCATGGACTTGCTCGGCAATCTTCTGCACGAAAGTCCCTGGATCTTCGATCCCCGGCCCTCGCGCACCGCGCGAGGGCGTTCGGCCGGGTGCGAGCCAATGGCTCGCAAGCCACCCGTCCTCACCCCCGCCTGCGCGGGGATGAGGACGGGTGGCTTGCGAGCCATTGGCTCGCACCCGGCCGAACGCCCACGCGCGGTGCGCGAGGGCCGGGGATCGAA
>JASGDF010000204.1:0-12565 GCA_047607345.1 Pseudomonas sp.
AGTGAAACGCAGCTGCGCCGATGGTAGTGTGGCTCAAGCCATGCGAGAGTAGGTCATCGCCAGGGGCTTTTCCCCCAAACCCCCAGCCTCAAGGCTGGGGGTTTGTCTTTGCGCCAAAGGAAAATGCCTGGGACGATCCGAGCCTGCCGCGGTTTGGCTCGATACAATCCCGCCCATGCCCGAATTGCCCGAAGTCGAAACCACCCTGCGCGGTCTTCAGCCCCATCTGGTCGGACAGACGATCCATGGGGTCATCTTGCGTCGACCTGACCTGCGCTGGCCGATTCCCCCGCAAATCGAGGCTCAGCTGCCGGGACGTCGCATCGTCGGCATCCGGCGCCGCGCCAAGTACCTGTTGTTCGATACCGAGCAGGGTGACAGCGCGCTGCTCCATCTCGGCATGTCCGGAAGCCTGCGGGTACTGCCTGGCGATACGCCGCCGCGGGCACATGACCATGTCGACATTTGCCTGGCCGATGGTCGCCTGCTGCGCTTCAACGACCCGCGCCGTTTCGGGTGCCTGCTCTGGCAGACTGCCGGCGAGGTGCATCCGCTGTTGGCTGGATTGGGACCGGAGCCGCTTTCGGATGATTTCGCTGGAGCCTATCTGCATCGGCTGGCACGGGGCCGCAGCGCGCCGGTCAAAACGTTCCTGATGGACCAGCGTGTCGTGGTCGGCGTCGGCAACATCTATGCCGCTGAAAGCCTGTTCCGCGCCGGCATCCAGCCCCGCCGCGAAGCGGGCAAGGTGTCGCGGGCCGGTTACGAGTGTCTCGCGGGGGCGGTGAAGGAGATCCTCGGCCATGCAATCACCCGCGGCGGCACGACGTTGCGGGATTTCATCAGTCCTGATGGCGCACCTGGCTATTTCGAGCAGGAGCTGATGGTGTATGGCCGCGAGGGCGAGGCCTGCGTGCGCTGCGGGCGCACGCTCAAGCACGCCACGATCGGGCAGCGCGCCAGTGTGTGGTGCGGGCATTGCCAACGCTAGCGATCCTCCAAATAAGAGGTCATTCCCGCCATATCGGCTCATGCTGACGCTGCGCGGCGAGCTGCCGGGAGCGTCCGCACGGAAGGCCAACTTCCTGAGAACCGGCGAAGCGGTGTCTGTGCGCTCATCGCCGGCTGGCTATCATGTGGGTTCCGATGTCTGACAAGACCGTCTCATGCAACGACGCGATTTCCTGAAGAACGCCACCGCCGCGCTCGCCGCGCTTGGACTGCCCGCCATTCCACAGTGGGCGCTGGCCGCCTCCGGTGCGGTCGGCCTGCGCCGGCTCGGTCAGGCGCAACCGTTCGACTACGCCTGGCTGAAAGGTCAGGCACGCGAGCTGGCCGGGCGTGCCTACCAGAGTCACAAACGCACGCTGCCGGCGCCGGTGGAGGCACTGAACTGGGATCAGTACCAGTCGATCCGTTATCGCCAGGACCATGCGCTGTGGGCCAACGTGCCCGGCAAGTTCCAGGCAAAGTTCTTCCATCTCGGCCTGTACTTCCATACGCCGGTGCGGATGTTCGACGTGGTCGACGGCAAGGCGCAGGAGCTGGCCTACGACTCGGCCGCATTCGATTACGGCAGCAGTGGCCTGAAGAGCGCGCATCTGCCGAAGGATCTCGGCTTTGCCGGCTTCCGGCTCAACACGCGTCAGGACACCGACCGCGACTTCGGCGCGTTCCTCGGCGCGAGCTATTTCCGCGCGGTCGGCAAGGAGGGGCAGTACGGCCAGTCGGCGCGTGGGCTGGCGATCGATACCGGTACCGGCGGTCCGGAGGAGTTCCCGGACTTCATCGCCTATTACCTCGAGCAACCGGCGGCCGACTCGGACACGCTGGTGGTCTATGGTCTGCTCGATTCGCCCAGCGTGGCCGGTGCATACCGTTTCGCGATCACCAACGGCGAAGTGCTGCTGATGGACATCGACGCCGCATTGTATCCGCGTAAGGCCATCGAGCGGCTCGGCATCGCGCCGTGCACGAGCATGTATCAGTATGGCGAGAACGACCGGCGCATGGCCTGGGACTGGCGTCCGGAAATCCACGATACCGACGGTCTGTCGCTGTGGACCGGCGGCGGGGAGTGGCTGTGGCGTCCGCTGTGCAACCCGCCGCAGTTGCGTTTCAACATGTTCGTCGACGAGAACCCGAAGGGCTTCGGCCTGCTGCAGCGCGACCGCGAGTTCGACCACTACCAGGACGACGGGGTGTTCTACGAGAAGCGCCCGTGCCTGTGGGTCGAGCCCAAGGGCGGCTGGGGTAAGGGATCGGTGCAGCTGGTGGAGATTCCCACCGTCGACGAGACCTTCGACAACATCGTCGCGTTCTGGAATCCGGCCGAGAAACCGCAACCCGGGCAGGAGCTGCTGTACGGCTACCGCCTGTACTGGGGCGCGCGGCCGCCAGCGTCCTCGCCGTTGGCGCATTGCGTGGCGACGCGTGCCGGCCTGGGCGGTGTGGTGGGGCAGAAGCGTTCGCACTTCTCCTGGCGTTTCGCGGTGGACTTCGCCGGTGGCGAGCTGGCCGCGCTGGCCAAGGCCAACGACCTGAAGGTGGAGGCGGTGTTGCAGCTGTCGCGCGGCAAGACAGAGATCGTCTCGGCGCGGCCGCTGCACGAGATCGCCGGCTACCGCGCGATGTTCGACGTGGTGCCGCCGGACGAATCGACCCAGCAGATCGACATCCGCCTGTACCTGCGCAGCGGGGACGGGCGGCCGCTGACCGAGACCTGGCTGTACCAGTGGACGCCGCCGCCGGCGGCCGAGCGCAAGCTGTACTGACTCGGGGCCTGGGTAGGAGCGACTCCGGGTGGCCTTGGGCCATCAGTCGCGATGGGGCTTTCCTGGCAAGGCCCCATCGCGACTGAAGTCGCTCCTACGAGAGCGTGGGCGCGCTCAGCGCAGCGGTTCCTGCAGCGGCTCGATCCGGCCTTCGCCGCGCATGATCTTCTTGAACTCGGCGCGGCTGACCGAGACGTAGCGCTCGTTGCCACCGATCTCCACCTGCGGGCCGTCATGCACGGCCCGGCCGTGTGCATCCACACGCACATTCATGGTGGCCTTGCTGCCGCTGTGGCAGATCGTCTTGATCTCCTGCAACTCGTCGGCCCAGGCCAGCAGGTACTGGCTGCCCTCGAACAGCTCGCCGCGGAAGTCGGTGCGCAGGCCGTAGCACAGCACAGGGATGCGCAGCCGGTCGACCACCTCGCTGAGCTGCCAGACCTGGGCGCGGCTGAGGAACTGGGCCTCGTCGACCAATACGCAGTTCAGCTTGCCGTGCGCGGCGATGTCGGCTTGTACCAGCTGGTCCAGGGCGGTGGCTGGCTCGAATCCAGTGCCCTCCGCGCGCAGGCCGATGCGCGAGGCGACCACGCCGCTGCCGGCGCGGTGGTCCAGCTTCGGAGTGAGGATCAGCGTACGCATGCCGCGTTCGCGGTAGTTGTGCGCCGACTGCAGCAGCGTGGTGGTCTTTCCGGCGTTCATCGCCGAGTAGTAGAAGTAGAGCTTGGCCATGGCGGGAATTCTAAGCGCAGGCCCTCTGTGGAGGCGGCTGTAGGAGGGACTTCAGTCCCGACGGGCTTTACCGGTAAAGCCCGTCGGGACTGAAGTCCCTCCCACGGTGGCCAGCCCCATTGCGATCGCCCTTACAATGGACGGCCGACGACAAGCTCGCCCCATGCACGGTCTCAATCCTCCCCAGCGCGCCGCGGTCCTGCACTGCGAAGGTCCCCTGCTGGTGCTCGCCGGCGCCGGCAGCGGCAAGACCCGTGTGATCGTGGAGAAGATCGCGCACCTGATCGGCACCGGGCGCTACCCGGCCCGGCGCATCGCCGCGATCACCTTCACCAACAAGTCGGCCAAGGAAATGCGCGAGCGCGTGGCCAAGCGCATCCGTGGCGATGGGGCCGAGGGGCTGACGATCTGCACCTTCCATGCGCTGGGACTGAAGTTCCTGCAGGTCGAGCATGAGGCGGCCGGGCTCAAGCGCGGTTTCTCGATCTTCGATACCGACGATGCCAGCGCTCAGATCAAGGACCTGCTGCACGGTGCCAAACCCGATGCGATCGAGGATGCGAAGAATCTGATCTCGCGGGCCAAGAACTCGGGATTGTCGCCGGAGCAGGCGATGGCGGCCGCGCGCAGCACCCGCGAGATGGAGGCGGCGACGTTGTATGCGCGCTACCAGGCACGGCTGACCACGTTCAACGCGGTCGATTTCGACGACCTGATCCGGCTGCCGGTGCAGATCCTGGAGGGCAACGAGGCCATCGTGAAGGCCTGGCGCGAGCGCATCGGCTACCTGCTGGTGGACGAGTGCCAGGACACCAACGACGCGCAGTACCGGCTGCTGAAGATGCTGGCCGGGCCGAAGGGCAACTTCACCTGCGTGGGCGACGACGACCAGAGCATCTACGCCTGGCGTGGCGCCAACCCCGAGAACCTGCTGCAGATGGGCAGGGACTATCCGCAGCTGGAGATCGTCAAGCTGGAGCAGAACTACCGCTGCTCCAACCGGGTGCTGCGCGCGGCCAATGCGCTGATCGCGCACAATCCGCACGAGCACCTGAAGACGCTGTGGAGCGACCAGAAGGACGGCGAGCGTATCCGCGTCTGGGAATGCCGCGACAGCGATCACGAGGCCGAGAAGGTCGCGGCCGAGATTTCCTATCTGGGTACCGCCAAGCAAGTGCCGTGGAGCGATTTCTGCATCCTGTTCCGTGGCAACTTCCAGTCGCGGCCGCTGGAGAAGGCGATGCAGCTGCTGCGGGTGCCGTACCACCTGACCGGCGGCACCGCGTTCCTGGAACGCCAGGAAGTGAAGGACGTGCTGGCGTGGCTGCGGCTGCTGGTCAATCCTGACGACGACGCGGCGTTCCTGCGCGCGGTGCAGTCGCCCAAGCGCGAGGTCGGCGCGGCCTCGCTGGCCAGGCTGGCCGAACTGGCCGGGGCCAAGCAGGTGCCGATGGCGCGCGCGGCCGAGTCGATGGGCGCGTTGCAGCAGCTGCCGCCGCGCGCGGCCAACGGCCTGAGCGGGTTCACCGACATCCTGCGCGAGCTGCGCCAGCAGGCCGGGCGGTTGCCGGCCGGCGAGCTGGTGAGGTTGCTTGCGGACAAGTCCGGGCTGGTCGCCGACCTGCGCAACCAGTGCAAGGACGAGCCCTCGTTCCAGCGCCGCAAGGCTAACCTGGAGGAGCTGGCGCAGTGGTTCGAGGGCGGCCCGCGCGGCGCCAGTGCCGGTGACCTGGCCGCGCAGCTGGCGCTGCTCTCGCGCAACGACAAGGACGACGGTGGCAACCAGGTGCGGATGATGACGCTGCACGCGTCCAAGGGCCTGGAGTTCCGCTACGTGTTCATCGTTGGCTGCGAGGACGGCGTGCTGCCGCACGAGGTCAGCCTGGACGAGGGCAACCTGCAGGAGGAGCGGCGGCTGCTGTACGTGGGCATCACCCGCGCCAAGGAACAGCTGTGGATGAGCTACAGCAAGCTCACGCGCAAGTTCGGCGAGCAGATCCGGCTCAAGCCGAGTCGTTTCTTCGACGAGATCCCGGCCGACGAGATCCAGCGCGACGGTGCCGATCCGGTCGCCGATGCCGAGCGCAAGCAGGAGCGGGCCAAGGCGGGGCTGGCGGCGATCCAGGCATTGTTCGACTGAGATTTGCCAGCGGCGCGTGGTCTTGTAGGAGCGACTTCAGTCGCGATGGGGCTCGCCCTTTGAGTCCGCGCACATGGATGTGCGCTGCTGTTGCGAGGGATTCGTACCAAAGCCCCATCGCGACTGAAGTCGCTCCTACAATGTGTTCGAGCATTGCCACCTCTGCCTGGAGCCGGATTTGACCGTCACGATCGAGACCGAACGCCTGCGCCTGCGCGAGCTGGAGCCCGAGCGCGATGCCGCCTCGATGCTGGCGCTGCTGAACGATCCGGCATTCATCGCCGGCATCGCCGATCGCGGCGTGCGCAGCGTCGCACAGGCGGCCGATTACCTGCGCGGCTGGCACGGCGCGCAGTACGCGCGCTATGGTTTCGGCCACTACGCGCTGGAGCTGCGCGAGACCGGCACCTTCATCGGCACCACCGGCCTGATCCAGCGCGCCGACCTGGCGCTGGCCGACATCGGTTACGGCCTGCTCAGCGCCCACCATCGGCGCGGCTATGCGGAGGAGGCTGCGCGCGCGGTGATGGCGCATGCGCGCGACGCGCTGGGCATGCGCGGGCTGTGCGGGATCGTCTCGCCCGGCAACGCCGCCTCGGTGCGCCTGCTGGAGAAGCTCGGGCTGCGCCGCTGCGGCGAGTACACGTTGGCGGAGGAACGCGAGCCGCTGGCGTATTACGAAATCATCTTCTGAGTGCCGGTTCGCGATTCCGGCATCGGGCGTAACCGAAGAAGTGATGAACTCAGCCGGGTATGTCCTGTCGGCTCAGCAGCAGGGCAAGCTGCTCGTGCAACTGCGCCACCTGTTCTTCCAGCGCCTGCACGCGGCCTTCCAGGTCGTCGCCGGATACCGGCGGGTATCGCCGGGGCGACGCGGCCGCCAGTGCCTCCACGTCCACCGCGCCGCACAGTTGATGCATGTAGCGGTCCTCGCGCTGGCCGCCGGCGCGCGGCACCACCACCGCCAGCGAGCGCTGCTGCAACCGGTCGAGGTGATGACGCAGGTCCTCCAGGTCGTTGAAGCGGGCCAGCCGTTCGCTGCGCGCGAACAGTTCGGCGGCGGTCTGCGGCCCGCGCAGCAACAGCAGGCCCAACAGCGCGACCTGCTGGCGCGGCAGGTCCAGCGCGGCTTCGAGCCGGTGCTCGTAGCGCTCGGCGCGCGAGGAGAACTGCTGGCGTACCCAGCCGATCGCCTCCAGCTGGCGCAATGCGTGGTGGATCTGGCCGGTTTCCAGCGCCAGTACCGGGTCGCGCGCGGTCTTCTGGTTGGCCGCGACCTGGGCCGCATTGACCGTGAGCGGGTAGGCGTCCGGCGTGGTCGCCTCCTTCTCGATCAGGCAGCCCAGCGCGCGGGCCTGGGCGAGGTCGAGGACCGGCAGGGAAACAGGGGCGTGGCTCATGCGCGGGCTCCGGGACGGGGCAGGCAGGATAGCCGACGCCGGCGGGGCCGCGCCGGAACGCGGGCATGGTCCGAGCCGGTAGAATCAGCTGTCTTTTTGTCTGATCCGATCCCATGCGTCGCAATGTCCCGCTGTTTCTCTCGCTGCTGATCGCGGCCGCCCTGGCACTGCCGGCGTGCAAGCGCCTCGACGAGGCCACGACCCATGCGGCGCAGCAGGCTGTCGCGCAGGCCAACGATGCCGGGCAGGCGCCGCCCCGGCCGGCCGGCGACGACAACCTCAACGCGGTGCTGTGGATGCAGCGTTCGGAGGAGTACAAGGCGCTGGCCGAGCAGACCTACCGTGCGGCTGCCGACAAGCTCGATGTCGCGCTGAAGGAAAAGAACTGGGACGCGCTGGTGCCGGAGGAGCGCGGCAATCCTGCCGCCGGCTTGAAGCCGGCGGTGGTGATGGACGTCGATGAGACCGTGCTCGACAACTCGCCCTACATGGCGCGGCTGGTGCGCAGCGGCAAGGAGTACGACGAGGTGAGCTGGGACGCCTGGGTGGCCGAGAAGAAGGCCAGGGCGATTCCCGGCGTGGTCGATTTCGCCCGCGCCGCCCGCGCCAGGGGCGTCACCGTGCTGTACATCTCCAACCGCGCGGTGCACCTGAAGGAAGCGACTCTGGCCAACCTGCGCGCGGTCGGCATGCCGGTGGCCGACGACGGCGTGTTCCTCGGCCTGGGCACCGTGGTCGAGGGCTGCGAGCAGGCCGGCAGCGAGAAGAACTGCCGCCGCCGCCTGGCCGGCCAGAAGTACCGGGTGCTGATGCAGTTCGGCGACCAGCTGGGCGATTTCGTGCAGGTCGTGGCGAACACGGCCGAGGGCCGCGGCGCGCTGTTGGCGCAGTACCACGACTGGTTCGGCGAGCGTTGGTGGATGCTGCCCAACCCGAGCTACGGCGGCTGGGAGTCGGCGCTGTTCGGCGACGACTACGCGCAGCCGTGGCAGGTCCGCCACGATGCCAAGCGCGCCGCGCTGGAGGTGGCCCCGTGAGCCGGCCGCCGCTGCCGCTGGGCCCGCGCGAGCGGCTGATCTTCGCGCTGGACGTGCCCGGCCACGCCGAGGCGATCGAATGGGTGGACCGGCTCGGCGAGTCGGTGGCGTTCTACAAGATCGGCATGGAGCTGCTGGCTTCGGGCGAGTATTTCGACGTGCTCGATGCGCTGGCGCAGCGAGGCAAGCGCGTGTTTGTCGACCTGAAGTTCTTCGACATCCCGGCCACGGTGGCGGGCGTGATCCGACGGCTGTCGCAGTGGCCGGTGGACTATTGCACGATCCATGGCTGGCACCCGGCGATGATGCGGGCCGCCGCCGAGGCCAACGGCGGCGACATGCGCCTGCTGGCGGTGACCGTGCTGACTTCGATGGGCCGCGTTGACCTGGCGCAGATGGGTATCGACCGCGAGCCGGTCGAGGTCGTGGTCGAGCGCGCGCTGGCCGCGCAGGCGGCCGGTATCGACGGGGTGATCGCCTCCGGGCAGGAAGCCGCGCCGATCCGTCGCGCCACGGGCGCCGGGTTCTCGATCGTCTGCCCGGGGATCCGGCCGGGCGGGCCGGTCGGCGACGACCAGCAGCGCACGGTCGGCGTGGCGCAGGCGTTCGCCGATGGCGCCGACGCGATCGTGGTCGGGCGGCCGATCCGGCTGGCGGCCGATCCGAGGACGGCCGCGGAGGCTATACAGGGTGAGATTTCAAGTTATTTTGTTAAGTAAAACAATTACTTGCATCGTGTAAATTAAAGTGTTGCCTTAGATTCAGCAACCACGTACGATGCCGCCGTCCGGCCTTGCGGCCGGAGATGTGCCACAACACAGTCCTTCCGGCTCCGGCCGGTTTTCGAGAGGTCTGCGGCGCCTTCGGTGCCCGGCCTCTTTTTTTTGCGAGCTCTTTTTGCGAGTCCCTCGCAAGAGCAGCGCACATCCATGTGCGCGGGTCCTTTGGGCGAGTCCCTCGCAAGAACACAGTGCATCCCTGTGCGCGGGTCCTTTTGGGCGAGTCCCTCGCAAGAACACGGTGCATCCCTGTGCGCGGGTCCTTTTGGGCGAGTCCCTCGTAAGAACACGGTGCATCCCTGTGCCGGGGGCCATTGGGGTGAGTCTCTCGCAAGAACATCGAGGATGGCCGGTGCGCCGGGAGCGCACCGGCCGGATGCCACGTCGATCAGAACTTCGCGCCGATCTCGAACGTCACCGTGCGCGGCACGTAGAGGATGTCGCCGGTGGTGTTGATGGTGATGTCCGGGTCGTACACGCCGTCGCTGCCGAAGCTGTTGTACGCGTAGCTGGAGTAGTTCTTGAAGTTGAAGGCGTTGAGCAGGTTGATGCGCGCCGACAGCTTGAAGTCGCCGGCCACGGTGAACTCCTTGGTGGCCTGGAAGTCGACCGTGCGATAGCCCCAGATCTTGCCGCCGAGCAGGAACTTGCCGCTGCCCGGCGGGATCGCCGCCACCTGCTGGCAGGTGGCGCCGTCCGCGTCGGTGTGGCCGTAGCAGGCGATGGTGTTGATCGGCTCGGGCGTGGCCAGCACCACCTTGGCACCGAAGGTGACGCCCCATGGGCCGTCGATCGAGCCGGACGCGACGAAGCGGTGCGCCGAGACCGCGTCGGACTTCACGAACGGGTAGTCGTGGATGGTCGCCTTGTCGAACGCGTAGGGCTCGTCGATGTTGCGGTTCTGGCGCGCGCTGGTGTGGGTGTAGGACAGTGTCAGGCCCCAGCCGGACTCCTTGGTGTACGGCTTCTCGGCCGACAGCAGCACCTGGCTGGAACGCTGCTCCAGGCCGTTCATGCCGAGGATGGTGTTCTGGTAGCCCGGAACCGGCTCGCCCCAGGGAGCGCTGCCGTCCTGGAAGTACGATCCGTCCGGGTAGCGGTTGACCAGCGACATCGCAAAGCCGTCCTTGCTGAGAATCCGCTGGAAGGTCACGTCGGTCAGCCACTCGCCCACCTGGTTGGTGATGCCGATGCTGTATTGGTCGCTGTACGGGGTCTTGAGCTTGTTGTTGAACATGAACAGCTCGGCGCTCTTGCTGACGCCCTCGATGGTGTTGAGCTGGTCGACGCCTTCCAGATAACTCGGATCCCACACCGCGCAGACGCGATCGGCGCGGTAGCACGAGCCGCTCTCCGATTCCTTGAAGTACACCACCACCGGCGAAAGCGCGGCCTTGCTGGTTTCCAGCGCCAGCTGCTCGAACAGGTTGCGGTCGTAGGAACGGCCGGCGCCGCCGTGCAGCACGGCACTTTCGTCGCCGAAGAAATCGTAGGAGAAGCCGAAGCGCGGCGCCCAGGCGTCCTTGAAGTTCTTGCGGTTGTGGCCGGTGCTGATGTAGTCGGCGACGTTGATGCCGCTGGCCAGCAGGCGGTCGGCCCACGGTTGGCCCGGGTTGTCCGGGTCGTCGGAATACAGCGCGTCGACGAAGTCCTGCGAGGTGACGAAGTCGGTGTAGGCCGGGCTGTCCTCGTAGTCCCAGCGCACGCCGAAGTTCAGCGTCAGCTTGTCGTTGACCACCCAGTCGTCCTGGATGTAGATGCCGTACTGCTTGGACGGTGACTCGACCGTGGATTGCTGTCCGGGCGTGCTGAACGGCGCGACGAAATCGACCCGGTACGGGATCGAGGATACGCCGTCGGCGTCCACCGAATAGGAGAACTGCGGATTGAG
Organism: Pseudomonas sp.; assembly: GCA_047607345.1. Taxonomy (GTDB): domain Bacteria; phylum Pseudomonadota; class Gammaproteobacteria; order Xanthomonadales; family Xanthomonadaceae; genus Pseudomonas_S. Next base: position 10,754 of record JASGDF010000204.1, read on the forward strand.
CGCGGCCGCATCCTGCGAGGTCAGCTTGATGTCCTTGTAGCTGACGCCCATCTTGATGGTGTGGTCGCCGTGCCACTCGAAGCTGGTGAAGGTCAGGTCGTTCTGCAGGAACCAGCCTTTCTGGCTCTTGCGCTGCACGTTCAGGCCGCCGGCCGAACCGGTTTCCAGGAAGGTGTACTCGCCGATGTTCGGGTCGTCGTAGTTGAGGTACTTGTAGATCGAGCCGTTGCCGATGCTCATCGGCGTGGGATTGTTCTCCGAGTTTTCGGTGCCGACGATCAGCTCGTTGTACCAGGCGTCGGCGCTGTGTTGCCAGCGCAGGTTGACGCGCTTGTCCTTGTTGATCTTGTTGGTGCCGTGGTCGGTGGCGCTGGTGCCGCCGACGTTGGCGACCTGGGTCTCGTCGCGGTACTGGCCACTCAGTTCGAAACGATCGCGGTCGGTCGGTTCGAAGTCGATCTTGCCGAAGTACAGGTCTTCGGAGAACGGCATGTTGGCGGCCCCGTACTGGCTGCTCAGGTTCGACGGCAGGTAGCCGACGTAGGGCGCCGCCTCGGCCGCCGGCTGTATGCTTTTCGGCGCCACGTTGTCCTTGCCTTCGTAGGCGACGAAGAAATGCATGCGGTCCTGGATGATCGGGCCGCCCAGCGCGAAGCCGTATTCCTTGGTCTGCGAGTCGATCTTGCCGCCGGCCTCCTCGTCCGGGCGCTTGTCGCGCAGGTCCTGGTTGGTGAAGCGGTAGAACGCCTCGCCGTGGAACTCGTTGGTGCCCGACTTGGTTGCCGCGGTGATCGCCGCGCCGCTGATCTGGCCGTACTCGGCCTTGTAGTTGGAGGTGATGACCTTGTATTCGCCGATCGCCAGCTGCGGGAACGGGTTGCCCTGGGTATCGCTCTGGCCGGCGATGCCGCCGCTGCGCACGTAGCTTTTCTGGCCGACGCCGTCGATGTACAGGTTGCCGGCGCTGGCGTTGGCGGCGCCGCCGCGCAGCTTGGTGTTGCCGTTGCCGTCGATCTGGAACGCCATGCCTGGCACGGTGTCGGCGAACTCCAGGAAGTTGCGGGTGGCCTGCGGCAGCTGTTCGATCTGGTGCAACGAGACGGTGTTGCCGACCTCGGAGGTCTTCACGTCGCGGATCAGCGGCGCGCTGACGTTGACCGTGTCCAGCGTGGTGGCATCGCCGGCCGGCGCGGCCGGCGCCTCGTTGCCGAGATCGACCGTGGCGGTGGAGGCGACCGACAGCGTGACGGTGCGGCTGCTGCCTCCGGACTCGACGGTGTAGGTGCCCGGCGGCAGGCCGACCACGGTGTAGTTGCCGGCGGCGTTGACCGGCGCGCGGCGCACCGAGCCGGTGGCGGTGTTGGTGACGGTGACTTCGGTACCGCTCTGGGCGGCGGCGACCTGGCCGCGCAGCGTGGCGGTGCTGGTCTGGGCCAGCGCCAGCGGCGCGGCGGCGAACAGGCCGGTGGCCAGGGCGCAGTACAGCAGGCTGCGCGCGGGCAGGCTCGACAGCGAACGATGATTCTTCTTCATGGCAACCCTCTCCCAAGGGACAACGCAAAAACGGGCGGTTTGGAACTGAAGCGCGACGAATGGCGCGAATGGAAAAACAACAACGGACACGGGCGATGCGGATGCGACGGTGTTCAGGCCATGCCGGGCCTCCGGGGAGCGCGCGAGGCGCGGACGATCGGTGCGGGGGATGAGCCGGGGCGCGATGGCACCGCTGGGCTCGCGCCGGCGACCGCGGAAAGCGGGCCGACCAGCGACCGCGGCGCGCGGCGGTCGGGCCCGGCGGCGAGGTTGGCGTGC
>JASGDF010000205.1:0-18486 GCA_047607345.1 Pseudomonas sp.
CGGCGAGTCACTTTTCTTTGCTTGTGCACGTGCGCCGCAGGAGCGGCGCCGCACGGCGCAGCCGCCCGCAGGGCGCGGCACAGGGATGTGCCGCGTAAAGAAAAGTAACCAAAAGAAACACACCCCGCCTGCGCGCCCCCTTCGGGGGGCCGCGGAGCCGGCGGGATTTTCGGACGGGGCATCCTGCCCCGGCCGAAAACGACGCACTCGTCCGCTACGCTGCCGAGGCCGGGGCGAAGCAGTGCTTCGCCTTTTCCCGGCGAGCCCATGTGCGTCGCCCTTCGGGTTTTTCCCGCCGTCTTCGCCGCTCCGACAGGGGCCCCGGTAGATCAAAATCGTGGAAGCAACAGCAACAGCAACAGCAACAGCAACAGCAACAGCAACAGTTCGGCTCACTGCTTGGCCAGCTCCGGGGCCACCGCGTCGCGCCAGATGGCGTAGCCGGTCCGGTTCATGTGCAACTGGTCCTGGCCGAACAGTTCCGGGCGCGGCTTGCCGGCGGCGTCGAGCATGCGACTGTAGATATCGATGAAGTCCACCCGTGGCAACCGCGAGGCGGAATGGCGGATCAGGGCGTTGGCCTCGGCGATCTTCGGCAGCAGTTGCGCGCGCGCGGGGCTGGGCTTGATCGAGATGTAGGCGATGCGGGCGTCCGGCAGGTCCCTGCGCACGCGCTGTACGAAGGCGACGAAGTCGTCGCGCACCTGCGCCGGGCTGCGACCGGCCTGCAGGTCGTTGTCGCCGGCGTAGAACACGATCAGGCGCGGGGCGTAGGGCGTCACGATGCGGTCGGCGTACCAGGTGCTGTCGCGCACTTCCGAGCCGCCGAAGCCGCGGTTGATCACCGGCTGGCCGGGGAAGTCGCTGGCCAGCGACTCCCAGAACCGGATCGAGGAGCTGCCGACGAACAGGACCCCGTGCGGCGGCGGCGGGTCGGTCGCGTCGGCGCTCTCGAACTTGCGCATGTCCTCTTCCCAGGTGGGGTTGGAGACCTGTTGCGGGATCTTCGGCACCGGAGGGTCGAGGGCGTGCGCCTGGGCGGCGAGGACGCCGAGTGTGAGCAGCGCGGAGCGCATGAGACGGTGTTTCAAGGCAATCCCGGTGCGGCGAAATGAGCGGTCATGGTGCGTCAGTGGCCGGGTCCGGGCAAATCGCGACAGGCCGATCGGGGCGACTGAAATGGCGGATGTGGCAGAATTGCCGGCTTGCCGCCCTCGTTTCCGCGCCAGATGAACTGTCTGATGACCGATTGCCGCCGTCGCGCGCCGCAGCTTCGCCTGGCGTCGGGACATCGCTGAGATGGCCGACAAGTCCGGGCATCTGCCGCGCGGGCCGGGGCGCATCCTGAAGGCGGCGGTGTGGTCGTTCCAGGGATTGCGCGCGGCCTGGCTGCACGAGTCTTCGTTCCGGCTCGAGGTCTATCTGTCGGTGGTGCTGGTACCGCTGGCGCTGTGGCTGGGCCAGACCCCGGTGGAGCGCGTGCTGATGACGGGCTCGTTGCTGCTGGTGATGGCGATGGAGCTGGCCAACTCGGCGATCGAGGCGGTGATCGAGCGCTACGGCCCCGAGCACCACGAACTGGCCGGACGCGCCAAGGACATGGGCTCGGCGGCGGTGTTCGTGCTGATGATGAACGTGTTGCTGTGCTGGGGGCTGATCCTGCTCCCCCGTTATTTCTGATATTCCCCAATCGAAGGTTTTCCCATGCTGCTCGAACTGCTGACCGATCCCCACGCCTGGCTGACGCTGTTTACGCTCAGCGCGCTGGAAATCGTGCTGGGTATCGACAACCTGGTGTTCATCTCGATCGCGGTCAGCAAGCTGCCGGAGGAGCGCCGTCCGTTCGCGCGCCGCCTCGGCATCGCGGTGGCCTGCATCACCCGCATCGCGCTGCTGGTGTCGCTGGCGTACCTGGCGCACATGCAGTCGAACCTGTTCAGCGTGGCCGGCATGGGCATCTCGGTGCGTGACCTGGTGCTGGTTGTCGGCGGCCTGTTCCTGCTGGTCAAGGGCCTCATGGAGATCCGCGAGCTGATCTCCGGCGGTGAGGACAGCGACCCGACCACCAGCAAGACCACCGGCGTGTTCGGGATGGTGATCCTGCAGATCGCGATCATCGACATCGTGTTCTCGCTGGACTCGGTGATCACCGCGGTCGGCATCGCCGAGCACATCCCGGTGATGGTCGGCGCGATCCTGCTGTCGGTGGCGGTGATGCTGCTGGCCGCCAACCCGCTGGGCCGCTTCATCGACGCCAACCCGACCGTGAAGATGCTGGCGCTGGCCTTCATCGTGATGATCGGCGTGGTGCTGATCCTGGATGGCCTGGAGGTGCACGTACCCAAGCCGTACATCTACGCGGCGATGGGATTCTCGGTGCTGGTGGAGTGGCTCAACCTGCTGATGCGTCGCCGCGCGGCCGCCCACGAGGTGCCCGGCGCCGGCAAATGGTGATCCCTGTGGGAGGGGCTTCAGCCCCGACCGGCCTGCCTGGTGGGCGTCGGGGCTGAAGCCCCTCCCACAAGCCTTCCCGCCGCGCATACAGGGTTCGTGGCATGCTTGGCGCCCCTAGATCGCACCGGAGTCGTGCCATGCGCCTGTTGATCCGTTCGTTGCTGCTGTGGGTGGCCATCGCGTCGTTGTCCGGATGCGGCTACAACACCATCCAGCAGAAGGACGAGGCGGTGACGGCGGGCTGGTCGGAGGTGCTCAACCAGTACCAGCGCCGCTACGACCTGATCCCGAACCTGGTCAACACGGTCAAGGGCTACGCCCAGCACGAGCAGCAGGTGCTGACCCAGGTCACCGAGGCGCGCTCGAAGGTCGGCCAGATCCAGGTCAACGCCGAGGACGCGCAGTCGTTGCAGCAGTTCCAGCAGGCCCAGGGCGAGCTCGGTAGCGCGTTGCAGCGGCTGCTGGTGGTCAGCGAGAACTACCCGCAGCTCAAGGCCGACCAGTCCTTCCGCGACCTGCAGGCGCAGCTGGAAGGCACCGAGAACCGCATCACCGTGGCGCGCGGGCGCTACATCCAGTCGGTGCAGGACTACAACACCTACATCCGCCAGTTCCCGCAGGTGCTGACCGCCAAGGTCACCGGCGCCAAGCAGAAGCCGAACTTCAGCGTCGCCAACGAGGCCCAGGTCGCGCAGGCGCCGAAGGTGGATTTCGGCAGCGCGCAGCCGGCGCCCGCGCCGAGCAACTGAACCCATGGATATCTGCGAGCAACTGCTCGGCGGCGCCGGGCTGGGATTGTTCATGGGCTTCGTCGCGCTGTTGCTGGTCGCCAATCCGGCGCAGCGTCGCCGGCGTGCGCTGATCGGCGGCGGCCTGGGCGGTTTCGCCAGTGTGTTCGTCGGTCCCTGGGCGGTGCCCGCCGGCGTGGGCGTGGGCGCGATCCTGGCCTGGACGCGCTGGATCGGGCCGCTCGGCGATCTGTTCACGGCGCTGCTGGCCGGGCTGGCGTCCGGCGCGTTCAAGGGCGCGCGGTCGAACCGCCGAACCAGCCGCCGGCGCGGCGGCTGGTTCGGTGGGGGTGGCCGCAGCGGCGGCGGCGGTGCCTCGGGGAGCTGGTGATGGCGTATCGACTGCTGATCGTGTTGCTGCTTGCGCTGGTGCCCGGCCTGCTGCCGGCACAGCAGCTCGCGGCGATTCCTGCGCTCGGCTCACCGGTGGTGGACCAGACCGGCACGCTGGATGCGGCGCAGAAGCAGCGGCTCGAACAGCAGGCACTGGCGCTGCAGCAGAGCAAGGGCAGCCAGTTGCAGGTGCTGATCGTGGCCAGCACCCAGCCGGAGACGATCGAGGAATACACCCAGCGCGTGTTCGACGCGTGGAAGCTGGGCCGCAAGGGCGTGGACGACGGCGTGCTGCTGGTGGTCGCCAAGGACGACCGGCGCGTGCGCATCCAGCCCGGCTACGGGCTGGAGGGTGCGATCCCCGATGCGATCGCCAACCGCGTGATCCAGGAGTACCTGGTGCCGCAGTTTCGTCAGGGCGATTACGCCGGCGGCATCGAGCAGGCCAGTGCGGTGCTGGTCAAGCTGATCGAGGGCGAGGACCTGCCGGCGCCGGTCAGCGCTCAGGACGCGAAGGACGATGCCGATCCGATACCGGTGTCGTTCATCTTGCGGTGTATAGGTGTGTTTTTAATCATCTTCTGGTTCATGTTCGACCGGAGATCGACGCTCGACGTCGCCCGCGGCGGGAGCGGCGGGAGCGGCAGGATTGGCGGTGGTGGCTGGAGTGGCGGCGGCGGTGGCGGCTGGAGCGGCGGTGGCGGTTCGTCGGGAGGCGGAGGCGCCTCGGGGAGCTGGTGATGCGATTGTTGAAACACCTGTTTGCGCGGTCGGCGCGCCGGCTGTTCCCATCGGCGCGGCTGGACGCGATCGCCGCGGCCATTGCCACCTGCGAGCAGGCGCATCGCGGCGAGATCATGTTCGCGGTGGAATCGGGCCTGGCGTTGACGGCGCTGCTGCGCGGACTGGCGCCGCGCGCGCGCGCCGAGCAGGTGTTCGCGCAACTGCGGACCTGGGATACCGAGGCCAACAACGGCGTGCTGATCTACCTGTTGCTGGCCGATCGCGCGATCGAGATCGTGGCCGATCGCGGCCTGCGTGGGAAGGTGACCGAGGCGCAATGGCGCGAGGTCTGCCGGCGGATGGAGGACGGGCTGCGTGCCGGCGCGGCCGAGGCGGCGGTGATCCATGGCATCCAGGCGGTGTCGGAACTGCTGGCCGAGCATTTTCCGCGTGGCCAGGGCGAGCAGGACCAGGACGAGCTGCCGAACCGGCCGCAGGTGCTGTAGGTGTCGTAGGAGCGACTTCAGTCGCGATGGGGTTTTACCGGTGAAGCTCCATCGCGACTGAAGTCGCTCCTACACGGGCTTGTGGGGCCGTCAATGTTCGCAGGCGGGTTAGCTGGCAAAATGGCCGCCTCGCTTTCCGCCAGGCTCCACCGCGCATGACCTATCTGCACGACATCGACCCGATCGCCTTCTCGCTGGGGCCGGTGCAGGTCCACTGGTACGGGATCATGTACCTGCTGGGCTTCCTCGCCGCCTGGCTGCTGGGCAATGCGCGCATCCGCGCCGGGCGGCTGCCGGGCGTGGATGCCAACGGTTTCTCCGACCTGCTGTTCTACGCGATGCTGGGCGTGGTGCTGGGCGGGCGCATCGGCTACATGCTGTTCTATGCGTTCGGCGCGCTGGTGCAGAACCCGCTGGCGCTGTTCAAGGTCTGGGAGGGCGGCATGAGCTTCCATGGCGGCCTGCTCGGCGTGCTGGTCGCGGTGTTCTGGTGGGCGCGCAGGCAGCGCCTGCAGGTCTTCGACGTGGTCGACTTCGTCGCGCCGCTGGTGCCGCTGGGGCTGGGTTTCGGCCGGCTCGGCAACTTCGTCGGCGGCGAGTTGTGGGGCAAGTTCACCCAGGCCGGCTGGGGCGTGATCTTCCCGCATGCGCCACTGGCGGACATCCCGGCCGGCCAGCCGCCGATGCAGGAACTGATGAGCGCCGCGCAGATCCAGCAGCAGTACGCGGCCGGGTTGCTGGATCGCTACGCGCGGCATCCCTCGCAGCTGTACGAGGCGGCGCTGGAAGGCCTGGTGATGTTCGCGGTGATCTGGCTGTTCTCGATCAAGCCGCGCGCGCGCTATGCGGTATCCGGGCTGTTCGCGCTGCTGTACGGGGTGTTCCGCTTCGCGGTGGAATTCGTGCGCATGCCCGACAACGGCGTCTACGTCGCGTTCGGCTGGCTGACCCGTGGCCAGATTCTCAGCCTGCCGCTGATCGCGGTCGGCCTGTTCCTGCTGTGGCTGTCGCGCCGTGCGCCGGTGCTGCGGCCGATGCCCGCCGCGGAGCCCACCAAGTGAAGCAATACCTCGATCTGCTCCGGCACGTGCTGGAACACGGCACGCAGAAGTCCGATCGCACCGGCACCGGTACGCGCAGCGTGTTCGGCTGGCAGATGCGCTTCGATCTCGGGCAAGGCTTCCCGCTGGTCACCACCAAGAAGCTGCACCTGCGCTCGATCATCCACGAGCTGCTGTGGTTCCTGAAGGGCGACACCAATATTGCCTACCTCAGGCAAAACAAGGTCGGCATCTGGGACGAATGGGCCGACGCGAACGGCGACCTCGGCCCGGTCTACGGCAAGCAGTGGCGCAGCTGGGCCACGCCGGACGGCGGCGAGATCGACCAGATGCGCTGGCTGGTCGAGGAGATCCGGCGCAATCCGGACTCGCGCCGGCTGGTGGTCAGCGCCTGGAACGTGGCCGACTTGCCGAAGATGGCGCTGATGCCGTGCCACAACCTGTTCCAGTTCTACGTGGCCGACGGCAAGCTCAGCTGCCAGCTGTACCAGCGCAGCGGCGACATCTTCCTCGGCGTGCCGTTCAACATCGCCAGCTATGCGCTGCTCACCCACATGGTGGCGCGGGCGACCGGGCTGGAGGTGGGCGACTTCGTGCATACGCTGGGCGATGCGCACCTGTACTCGAACCACGTCGAGCAGGCGCGCGAGCAGCTGTTGCGCACGCCGCGCGCGCTGCCACGGCTGCGGCTCAATCCCGAGGTGAGCGACCTGTTCGGCTTCGCCTACGAGGACATCGCGATCGAGGATTACGATCCGCATCCGGCGATCAAGGCGCCGGTGGCGGTATGACGGGGGGGCGGGACCGGGGACCCGGGAACGGGGACCCGGGAACGGCAGAAGCCACCACGGGGCTTGCCCGGCCCGCGTTCTCCGGGTCCCGGCCGCCCAGGCTGTCGCTGATAGCGGCTTTGGATCGCCGCAACGCCATCGGTCGTGGCAACGCGATGCCTTGGCACCTGCCGGACGACTTCCGGCACTTCAAGGCGCTCACGCTCGGCAAGCCGATCCTGATGGGGCGCAAGACCGCCGAGTCGCTCGGGCGGGCGCTGCCGGGGCGCACCAACCTGGTACTGACTCGCGGCGGTACGGTGCCGTTCGATGGCATGCAGGCGGTGGCCTCGCTGGCGCAGGCGCGCGCGCGCGCGCAGGCCGAGGGCGCGCACGAGCTGTGCGTGATCGGGGGGGGCGAGGTCTACCGTCTGGCGCTGGAGGCGGCCGACGTGCTGCACCTGACCCACGTCGAGACCGAGGTCGAGGGCGCCGATGCGTTCTTCCCGGCGTTCGACGTGGATGAGTGGGACGTCGTCGTCCGCAAGGCGCATCCGGCCGATGCGAAGCACGAATTCGCATTCGAGTTCGTGGATTACCTGCGTCGCTGATTCAAGGGCATCAGCCGGGTTCACTGCGCACTCAGCGGCGATGCGTCACCGCTGAGCAACTGCTTGCTGTACTCCGGGAAATCATCCAGGTGCTTGGTAATGACCGCGATCACGATCGGCAACTGCAACGTCTGGTAGTCATGCACGGCGATGTTGCGAAAGCCAACCATCGCCTGCAGGCGATGCGACAGTCCGGCGCCGATGCGGTTGGCGGTGGCAAGCAGGGCGAACACGTCGCGTGAACTCTGCGGTACCCGAGCCCGTCGCGGCGGATCAGGTGCTGGCCCACGTCCAGCGCGGCCTCGCACACACGCTGGATGTTGAGAATGGCGGCGTCCTGTCGGGTGTGGTCGCCGGCGAAGGTGGCCGGGTCGCGCTCGTATTCCTCGCGGGCGCGTCGGACGCAGCGTTCGATGCTTGCCGCCTTGTTCACCAGCACGTCGTCAGCCATGCACATGCCCGCGTCGCTGGATGTCGTCCATCAACCCGGCGCGGGCTTCATCCAGCGCGGTCTTCGAACTCAGGATGAAGCTGGTGTACAAGTCCGCCTGGGCATCCGCCGCCCAAAGCAGCCTGCCAGTGGTGACGACCTGGTACTGGATCACCGTGCTGGCGGCGCGCAGGTCCAGCAGGTCCACGTCGCGATCGATCAGCACGGCCAGTTGCTGGGCGAGGTTCCATAGCTCGACGGGATCGGCCTTGCCCGGCAGCAGCAGCGCCAGGTCGACATCGCTTTGCGCATTGGCATGGCCGTTGGCGAAGCTGCCGAACAGCCAGATGCCCAGGGCCTGCGGACAGGCTTGCCGAATGGCGGTGCAGAGGGCTTCGAACTCCAGCGCGGGCGCTTGCGGACGAGCGTTCATGGGCAAAGTCTAGCCCAATCCAAGTGGGTACTTTCCCGCCGGATCTGCTGCACGGCTGCGCGGTACCGGCCAGGCGCGACGTGGATCAGGTCGCGCGCTTGTTGACCACCAGCTCGCCCAGCTCGATCAGCCGTGCGCGCACGACGTTGCGGCTCAGCCCGAGCAGGGTGGCGGTGCGGACCTGGTTGTGGTGGCAGTGCCGGTAGGCGGCGCGCAGCAACTGATCCTCGACCGCCGCATGCAGGGCGCCGCCGGCGCTTTCGAACAGCGCCTCGAACGCGCGCGCCAGCAGCGCCTCGCCGCTTTCGTGTGGCTCGCCGCCGGCCTGGCCCGGCAGGCGCAGCTGCGACAGCCGGATGTCCTCGGCGCGCACCACCCCGTCGCGATGGATCAGCAGAGTGTGGTGGATCACGTTCTCCAGTTCGCGGATGTTGCCCGGCCATGGATATTCGACCAGCCTGCGTTCGGCCTCGGGGCTGATCGCGACCTGGCCGTGGCCGAGGCGCTGGCTGTACTTGTCGATGAAATGGCGGATCAGCGGCGGGATGTCGCCGGGACGCTCGCGCAGCGGCTTGAGCTCCACCCCGACCACGTTGAGGCGGTAGTACAGGTCCTGGCGGAAGTGCCCGGTCTGGATCGCTTGCTCCAGCGGCACGTTGGTGGCGGCCAGCACGCGCACGTCGATCGGCACGCTCTTGCGCGAGCCCAGCCGCACCACCTCGCGTTCCTGCAGCACGCGCAGCAGCTTGACCTGGATCGGCATCGGCAGGTCGCCGATCTCGTCGAGGAACAGGGTGCCGCCGTCGGCTTCCTCGAACCAGCCGGCCTTGGCGCTGAGCGCGCCGGTGAAGGCGCCCTTCTCGTGGCCGAACAACTCGGCATCCACCAACGATTCGCTGAAGGCGCCGCAGTTGACCGCGACGAACGGGCGGCGGCGGCGCGCGCTGAGGTTGTGGATGTGGCGCGCGACCAGCTCCTTACCGGTGCCGGACTCGCCGATGATCAGCACGCTGGCCTCGCTGGGCGCGACCCGCTCCAGATGGGCCAGCATCGCCTGCGAGGACGGGTCCTCGAACACGTGGGCGGTGGCGCGCACGGCGCTGGCGGCGGGCGCGCGCTGGTGCGACGGGGGCAGGGTGAGCAAGCGGAAGTCGGACATGGGACGGGCTCGGGCGTGGGGGAGGGGGCGGGCACGAGGCGGCGTCGTGTCAACACGGCCGAACGCGGGTTCCCCGGATGCGATGGCGATGGGCGGGCATCCGGCGCGGCTCAGGAATAGAAGCTCGGCGTGGGCAGGCGCTGGTTCAGCGCCCACTCGCCTAGTTCGCGCAGCTTGTAGTCGAGCGGGTCGTGCAGCGACTGGGTGCGCAGGTTGCGCCAGTAGCGGTCCAGCCGCAGCGCGGCGTGGGTGGCGCGCGCGCCGGTAACCTCGAACAGGCGGTCGCACAGCTCCAGCCCGGTGCGGGTGGCGCTGACCTTGGCCGTGCTCACCGCCAGCGCCAGCTGTCCGCGTTCCTCGCTGGTCAGTGCGTTGTCCTTGCGCCAGGCCTGGTCGAGCAGCTCGGCCGCGCGCTGCACCAGCAGTCGCGTGCTTTCCAGGCCGAGATGGAACTCGCCGTAGCGGGCCAGCACGTAGGGGTCCTCGCTGGCCTGGGCGACGCCGGAGCGGAACCAGGCGCGGCTCTCGCCGAGGGTGTAGTGGCGCGCTTCCTCGAACGCGCCCTCGGCGATGCCCAGGAACAGGTTGGCGAACAGCAACTGGGCGATCAGCGGGCGCAGGCAGGCGAACGGCGTGCTGAGCGGGCCGGGATCGAGCAGCAGCTCGTTCTCCTCGACCCGCACCCGCTCGAAGGTGGTGCTGCCGCTGTCGGTCTGGCGCTGGCCGATGTTGTCCCAGTCGTGGACCAGGCTGATGCCGCTGCGCGCGGTCGGGATCGCACCGATCAGCAGCGCGCCGGTATCCTCGTCCAGCGCCGAGGCGATCAGCATCTCCGAGTCGATCGCGCCGGAGCAGAAGCTCTTCTTGCCGGAGAACTCGCGCCAGCCGTCGCAGCGCACCGCGACCGTGCGGGTGTCCAGCGGGTTCAGCGCGTTGCCCCAGAACCACTGCTTGCGCGCGGTCTGCTCGAACCAGGGCTGCCACTGCTCCGATCGCCCGAACAGCCGCACCGTGGCCAGCAGCAGGTGGTGGAAGCCGAACACGTGGGCGATCGAGCCATCGACCCGGGCGAACTCGCGCACGATCTCCAGCACCTGGCTCCAGCTGGCGCCGAGACCGCCGTACTGGACCGGGATGCTGAGCGCGAGCAGGCCGCTGGCGCGGATCGCGTCGCGCTCGGCTTTGGGCGTGCCGCCGCGCGCGTCGCGCTCGACCGCGGTCTCGGCGAACTCGGCGGCCAGGCGGCGGGCGATGTGCAGCGGGTTGAGCAGGATCGGTTGCGGCTGGCGGCTCGTCATGAGCGGGATCTCGTTCGGGAGCGGGAGGACGGGACGGGGCGTGGTGTTGGATCGTGGCGAGCCGGGGGCGGCGGTCAGAAGACGTGGAGGTCGTGCAGCGCGCTGAACAGGGCATCGCGAGCCTCGCGCAGCGTGGGTGCGGCGCGCTCGCGTGGGCGCGGCGCGGCGACCGCCACCTCGGCCGCGATCGATCCGGGCTGACCGCCGATCACGACCACGCGATCGCCCAGTTGCACCGCCTCGTCGATGTCGTGGGTGACGATCAGCACGCTGAAGCGGTGCTCGGCGGCCAGCCGCAGCAGCAGGTCCTGCAGGCGGATCCGGGTGAACGCGTCGACCGCGCTGAACGGCTCGTCGAGCAGCAGCACGCGCGGCCGGCGATACAGGCCGCGGGCCAGCGCGACGCGCTGGGCCTGGCCGCCGGAGAGCTGCTTGGGCAGCGCCTGCGCATGGCCGCCCAAGCCGACCTCGGCGAGCAGTTGCCGCACGCGCGGGTTGCCGGCGGCGGCGGCGGGCGATAACCCGGCCTCGTCGGCGAAGGCCACGTTGGCGGCTACGTCCAGCCACGGCAGTAGGCGCGGCTCCTGGAACACGAAGCCGATGCGCGGATCGACCCCGCGCAGGCGCTCGCCGTCGAGCACGATCTCGCCGCTGTAATCGGGTTCGAGCCCGGCGATGAGGCGCAGCAGCGTGCTCTTGCCGCAGCCGCTGGCGCCGATCAGGCCGACGATCTCCCCGGCGGCGACGCGCAGTTCCAGGTCGTGCAGCACGGTATGCGTGCCGAACGCCTTGGCGGCGATGCGGACATGCAGGCCGGAGGCGCTCACGGCGCCTGCTCCAGGCGCTCGCCGAAGCTGTCGCGCCAGCGTAGCGCGCGCGCCTCGATCGCCTTGAGCGCGCCGTCGCTTAGCTTGCCGAGCAGCGCCAGCAGCACGATCGCGGCGATGACGATGTCGGGCCGCGAGGTCTCGCGGCCGTCGGACAGCAGGTAGCCCAGGCCGCGCGTGGCGGCGATCAGCTCGGCGGCGACCAGGAACATCCAGGCCAGGCTGAGGCTGGTGCGCAGGCCGGTGAAGATCGCCGGCAGCGCCGCCGGCAACAGGATCCGCCGCACCAACCGCGCCTTGGACAGGCCCAGGCTCTCGCCGAGCTCGACCAGCTTGCGGTCGGTGTTGCGCAGGCCGCTGACCACGCCCAGGTAGACCGGGAAGAATGCGCCGATCGCGATCAGGGTGATCTTCGGCGCCTCGTCGATGCCCAGCCAGAGCAGCAGCAGCGGCACCCAGGCCAGGCTCGGCACCGCGCGCAGCGCCTGGAAGCTGGGATCGAGCAGGCGTTCCAGCCAGCGGCTCAGGCCCACGCCGACGCCGGCCAACAGGCCGAGCCCGGCCCCGAGCGCGAAGCCGGCCAGCACCCGCAGCACGCTCGCGCCGACGTGGCCGGCCAGTCCGCGACCGGCCTCCTCCACCAGGGTGGCGAGGATCCGGCTTGGCGGCGGCAGCAGGTACGGCGATGCCCAGCCCAGGTGCGAGGCAAGCTCCAGGGCCACGCACAGGGCCGCCGGCAGCAGCAGGCCGATCCCGCGGCCGAGCCCGGGTACGCGCAGCCGTCGCGGGGCTGCGCCGAGGCGGTGGTCGTTGGCAAGCGTGCTCTCGTTCATCGCGCGTCTCCGTCGGGGTCAGGTCAGGCCCGCGCGCCGCGCGTAAGCGGGATCGATCAGGCCGGCCAGCACCGCGCGCAGATCGGTGCCCGGCTTGACCAGGCCTTCCTCGAGCAGGATCGGCGCGGCGGCCTGCAGCGCGTCGCGCTGCTCGGCACCGATCAGCGGATGGCCGAAGTCGTTGCGTTGCAGCTGCAGTTTGGCCACCGGCAGCGACAGCCGGGCTTCGTCGGCGATCAGCTGCGCCAGTTCGTCCGGATGGGCGATGGCCCATCGCCGCGCCTTCTCGTAGGCCTGGATCACCTGCGCGACCTGGTCCGGATGGGCCGTGGCGAATGCCTCGCTGACGTTGAGGAAGCCGTAGGAATTGAACCCGACGTTGCGGTAGATCAGCCGCGAGCCCGCCTCGATCTGGCTGGCGGCCAGGTGCGGGTCGAGCCCGGCCCAGGCATCGACGTCGCCGCGTTCGAGCGCGGTGCGGCCGTCGGCGTGCTGCAGATGGACGATCTGCACGTCGCGCCGGTCCAGCCCGGCCTGGTGCAGGGCACGCAGCAGGAACAGGTAGGGATCGGTGCCCTTGGTGGCGGCGACCTTCCTGCCCTTGAGTTCCGCGACGCGCCGGATCGGCGAGTGCTTCGCCACCGCCAGCGCAGTCCATTCCGGGCGCGAGTAGACGTAGACCGACTTGATCGGGTTGCCGTTGGCGCGCGCCAGCAGCGCGGCCAGCCCGGCGGTGCTGCCGAAGTCCACGCTGTTGCCGCCCAGGTACTCCAGCGCGCGGTTGCTGCCCGCCGACAGCACCCATTTCACCTCGGTGCCCTGCGGCTTGAGCGCCGCTTCCAGCCAGCCGAAGCGCTTGAGCACCAGCGAGGTCGGCGAGTAGTAGGCGTAGTCGATACGCAGCTCGCGCGGCGGCGCCGGCCGGCCCTGGGCGAAGGCGGCATGCGACAGCAGCGGCGAGGCGGCGGCCAGGGCGGCGAATCCGAACAGGTCTCGGCGTTTCATGGGGACTCCTGGTCAGCGCGCGGCGGCGCGGGGCACGATCTGGTTGGCGATGACCTCGCCGAACGGGCCGCTCAGGGTCTGGCCCGGCAGTTTTTCCCGCAGCACCCGCGGCAGCAGCGGGAACACCAGTTCGGCGAAGCGATAGGCCTCCTCCAGGTGCGGATAGCCGGAGAAGATGAAGGTGTCGATGCCGAGCGCGGCGTACTCCTGGATGCGCTGCGCCACGGTGTGCGGGTCGCCGACCAGCGCGGTGCCGGCGCCGCCGCGCACCAGGCCGACGCCGGCCCACAGGTTGGGGCTGACCTCCAGGTCGGCGCGCGCGCGGCGCCCACCCTGCGCATGCAAGGCGGCCATGCGCCGCTGGCCGACCGAGTCCATGCGCGCGAACGCGGCCTGGGCGCGCTCGACGGTGTCGTCGTCGAGGTGGCTGATCAGCGCCTCGGCGTCGGCCCAGGCCTGCTGCTCGGTCTCGCGCACGATCACATGCAGGCGGATGCCGAACTTCAGCGTGCGCCCGTGCGCGGCGGCGCGCTCGCGCACCGCCGCGATCTTCCCGGCCACCGCGGCCGGCGGCTCGCCCCAGGTCAGGTAGGTGTCCACCTGCTCGGCAGCCAGCGCCTGTGCGGCGTCGGAGGAGCCGCCGAACCACACCGGCGGATACGGGCGCTGCACGCTCGGGTAGAGCAGCTTGGCCTGCTTGACGCGCAAGTGTCGGCCTTCGAAGTCGTAGCTGTCCCCATCATGGCTGCGCGCGATGATCTCGCGCCAGATGCGGATGAACTCGGCCGAGGCCTCGTAGCGTTCGGCATGGTCGAGGAACACGCCATCGCCCTCGAGCTCGCCGCGGTCGCCGCCGGTGACCAGGTTGACCAGCAGGCGCCCGCCGGACAGCCGGTCGAAGCTGGCGGCCGTGCGCGCGGCCAGCGCCGGCGCCATCAGGCCAGGGCGCAGCGCGACCAGGAACTTCAACCTGCGGGTGGCGGCGATCAGGCTGGCGGCGACCACCCACGGGTCCTCGCAGGAGCGTCCCGTCGGAATCAGCACGCCCTCGTAGCCGAGCGTGTCGGCGGCGACGGCGATCTGGGTGACGTACTCGGCGCTGACCTGGCGCGCGCCTTCGCTGGTACCGAGGTAGCGGCTGTCGCCGTGGGTGGGAATGAACCAGAACACGTCCATCTTGGGTCTCCTTGGTGCGAGTCCTTGGGGCGAGTCCCTCGCAAGAACCCGGCCATCCATGGCCGGGGATTCAAAGGGGCGAGTCCTTCGCAAGCGCCCGCACATCCGGGAGCGGGGATTCAAAGCTGGGGGGGCCTCGCGGGCGTCAGTACTTCATCCTCCGGGCGCCTGGATCAGGCGATGCGCCGCAGCGCCTCGGGGCGGGCGCCGAACAGCCCGGCGGCGCGCTCGGCCGCCAGCGCGATGCGCTGTTGCAGCGCCGGGCTGGTGATGCGGTAGTCGTGGAAGTCGGCCTCGGCGGCGTAGATGCCGATCGGCAGCGTCAAGGCCTGGAAGAAACCGAACAGAGGCCGCAGCTGGTGCTCGATCACCAGCGCGTGGCGTTCGCTGCCGCCGCTCGCCGCCAGCAGCACCGGGGTGTCGATCAGCGCGTCGAGGTCGATCAGGTCGAACAGGTGCTTGAGCAGGCCGGGATAGGAGCCGCGGTACACCGGGCTGGCGACCAGCAGCAGGTCGGCCGCCTCGATCTGGCGCAGCGGCTGCTCCAGCGTCTCGCCCAGCTCACTGCGCCACAGCGCCGCGCCGAGCGGCCGCGCGATGTCGCCGAGCTCGATCACGCTGGCGCGGATCGGCAACCGCTGCCCGAGTTCGGCCAGCGTGGCCTCGACCAGGGCGAGCGTGCGCGAGGGGCGCGCGGTGCTGCCGGAGACGGCGACGACGTTGAGGGGAGTGCGCATGGGATTGGAGGTCCTGGGGTAGCCGGCGGGCGATGGAAAGGACCCGCGTGCGGGTGCGGGCGCTTGCGAAGGGACTCACGCGATGGAACTCACGCAATGTCCGTGCCATCCATTCGATCCGGCGTGTTGCTGGTTGGACAGCGGTGCCGCCGGATACGCTGTGCGTGGATGGACACCGTGGTTTTTCATATCACCGCAGCCCGGCGCGCGCGGCAATGGCGTGGCGCCGCGAATTGGACGGTTGCTTATCAATTTTGATAATGAGTTGATGAAAAATCGGGAGAATCCGGATGTTTTTCGAATTTCTCTCCGATCATTCATACGCTTTAGGTGATGAGCATATTTTTCTGGTGCATGTGCGCCTGGAAAATGTTCTCCGGGAAACACCAGGTCAGCACTTGTGGCCGTCGATTGCGGCGCCGAAGGCATCGATCCGGGATATTGGCGCCGGTTTTCATCCCTATCGCTCGCTGGCATGCGATGTGCGTATGCAGCATCGGGCCGGCGCATCGACGCCGCCGGCGATCAACCGGAGAGCGATGTGGGCATGAGCAGGATCGGGGTGCTGTATTCGGCCATCGCGCTGGCGATGACGGGACCGCTGCACGCGCAGGAAACGGGGACGGCGGCCGATGCCGCAACCCGGGTGGGGACGCTGGACACGCTGACGGTCAAGGCCGAGCGCAAGCCGGAGCAGCAGCGGGCCAAACAGGCGCTGGACAAGGTCGCCGGGCATGCCGCGGTGGTCGACAACGAACAGGTCGAACGCGGCCGCGCCGCCAGCGCCGAGGACGTGCTGGCGCTGCAGCCGGGCGTGTTCGCGCAGTCCACCAGCGGCAACGCCGCGGCCAAGATCTCGATCCGCGGCTCGGGCCTGAACACCTTCTACGGCGGCTACGTGCTGGGCATCAAGTTCCTGTTCGACGGCCTGCCGATCACCGGCCCGGGCGGCACCCAGGAGGATCTGCTGAGCATCGCCGGGGTCAACTACACCGAGGTGCTGTACGGGCCCAACGCCTTCCAGTACGCGGCCACCACGCTGGGTGGGGCAGTCAATTTCGTCACCCACACCGGCCACACCTCGCCGGGCAGCTATCTGCGGCTGGAGGGCGGCAGCTACGGCTACCGCAAGCAGCAGGTCAGCCACGGTGGGGTGGCCGGCGACTTCGACTGGTACGTCGCGCTGCTGCACAACCAGCGCGACGGCTATCAGGAGCAGAGCGGAAACAGCGGCAGGGAGCTGGTCGCCAACCTCGGCTGGCGCATCGCGCCGCGCCTGGACACGCGATTGCTGCTGCGCTACCGCGAGGAGCAGCTGGTCAACGGCGGCACCCTGACCCTGGCGCAGGTCAATCACAGCCCGCGCCTGAATCCATCGCCCTACGGCCGCAGGAAGAAGGGCACCACCCTGCTCGGCAGCAAGACCACCTACGTGTTCGACGACGACGCGCGGCTGGAGCTGGGCGTGGACGTCAACGACTATCCGCTGCTCAACAGCTGGCGCTACTCGACCACGCCGAACCGCTGGCGCTCGACCGACCTCAACACCAGCGTGCGCTACCTGCGTAGCGGCGACACGCTGTTCGGCCGGCCGCTGAACACCAGTGTGGCATGGAGCGATTCGCGGCTGCTCGCCGGCGATGCCCGGGTCTATGACCGTGACAGCTGGCAGCTGCTCAAGCGCGTGGTCTACGACGGCTCGCGCGACACCGTGCTGGCGCTCGGCGGCGAACTGCAGACCACCGAGGATAGCTGGCTGTCGGCCGGGCTGTCGCTGGTCAATATCGACCGCGACGTGCGCGTGGTGTACTCGACCCGCGCCAACACCAGCATCTATCCGGACCGCTACGCCCTGGATGGCTGGTACGCCGCGCCGCGGCTGGGCTGGCGCTACCGGCTTTCGGAAGGCGCGCAGCTGTTCGCCAACCTGAGCCGCCAGATCGATCCGCCGATCACCTGGCAGATCAGCGGCAGTGGCGTGAGCACGCCGTACGCGCGGCCGCTGGTGCCGCAGAAGGCGACCAGTGCCGAGTTCGGCGTGCGCGGCAGCCGTGGCGGCCTCGATGGCAGTCTCAGCGTCTATCGTTCCTGGATCAGCGACGAGCTGTTGACCGTGGTGATCCAGCAGGCGACCGCGACCACCGACGCGGTGACCGCCACCTCCAACGCCAGTGCCACCGTGCACCAGGGTATCGAGGCGGCGTTGAGCGCGAGCCTGTGGCAGAACGATCGCGGCGACCGCCTGAGCCTGCGCCAGGCCTACACGCTCAACGACTTCCACTACCGCCACGACGCGGCCTGGGGTGACAACCGCTTGCCGGGCCTGCCGCGCCAGGTCTACCAGGCCGAGCTGCAGTACGCGCATGCCAGCGGTTTCTACGCGCAGCTCAACGCGCGCGCGGTGTCCAGCTACTACGTGGACTACGCCAATACGTTCAAGGCGCCGGGCTACGCGATCTTCGGGGCGAAGATCGGCTATGGCCTGCCGAGCGGGCGCTGGAGCGCGTGGCTGGACCTGCGCAACCTCACCGACAAGCGCTACGCCACCGCGACCAGCACCGCCTACGACCTGAAGGGTCAGGATGCCAACGTGTTCTACGTGGGCGACGGCTTCAGCGTGTTCGGCGGGGTGTCGCTGCGGTTCTGATGGTCGTGCCGGCGGCGTGACCAGGTGGCCCGATGGTCCGGTCGTGACCCGGCGAGATCCGCGCGATCTCGCGGGACGGAGCGACCGGCTTCCGCGACGCCATCGACCTGGCCGAGCACCTGATGCTTTTCCCGGGCCGAATCGCCGAGGCGCTGCGCAAGGTCGTATGCTTCGGCAGTGAATATCTCGACCGGATGCGTGCCTGCCGTGGCGCTGGCCGGAGCCATTGACTGCCCGGCCACGGGCCCGCCCTGGGAGTGCAAGCGATGTCGTTGTTCAGATCCTTCTGCCTTGGAGGCCTGCTAGTGACCAACCTGCTGGGCGCACAGGCGCTCGCCGCCGATGCCGCGTCCCTGCCTGGCTACGCCCCCGGCGCGCAGATCCTGCGCGTGGACAGCCAGCGCGGCCAGATCGACCAGATCAGCGGCGTCATCTATTCGCAAATCGCCTCGACCCGCGCGGTACGCCAGTTGCGCATGTCGCTGCTGGTGCCGCGCAGCGCCGACCTCAAGCCCGCCGTGGTCTACTTCCCCGGCGGCGGCTTCACCTCGGCCGACCACGAGAAGTTCATCGAGCTGCGCTCGGCCCTGGCCGAGGCCGGCTTCGTGGTCGCCGCCGTCGAGTACCGCGTGGTGCCCGACAAGTTCCCGGCCCTGGTGCAGGACGGCAAGGCCGCCGTGCGCTACCTGCGCGCC
>JASGDF010000206.1:0-9854 GCA_047607345.1 Pseudomonas sp.
ACCCTCGACTACTGACCGGCACCGTTGCGCCAATGCTGTAGGAGGGACTTCAGTCCCGACGGGCTGTAGCGCGAGTCCCTCGCAAGAGCGGCGCACATCCATGTGCGCGGATTCAAAGGGAAAGCCCCGTCGGGACTGAAGTCCCTCCTACAGACCCGGCGCAACGGTGCCGGTCAGTAGTCGAGGGTGTAGCTCAACGCGAACGTGCGGCCCTGGGCGGGGATGTTCAACAAGGCGTTCGCGTTGGTGATCGCGGCCTGCTGGGCGAACACGGTGCGGTAGTAACGGTTCAACAGGTTGTAGACGCCGACGTCGATCCGGCCCTTGGACAGGGGGAAATGCGCCAGCGCGTCCATCGTCGTGTAGCCCCGGATGTCCGCGGCGCTGTTGCTGTCGTTGTTCGCCGCCGCCTGCAGCGCGGCGCTGCCGCTTTCGGCCAGTGCCGCGAGTTTCAGGTCGTCCTTGTAGGCCCTGTCGGTTCCCTTGATCGTCTGGGTCTGCAGGCGGACGCCATAGCCCGCGTCGTTGTTCCATTCGGCGAACAGCGTCAGCTTGGCCGGGGAGATCACGAAGGCATTCAGCTCGTGCCAGTCGCCGGCGGCGTCCTTGTACTGGCCGCGGGTATAGCCCAGCGTTCCGCCGATCTTGTAGTCCGTGGCGAAGGCATGGCTGGAGGTCATTTCGACGCCGTAGATGCGCTGGTCGGTATCGACGATGTTCACCGACCTGTTCGAATTGAACTGCACGACCTTGTCGGAGGTGTTGTAGAACCCGGTCACGCCGAGGCTCAGGCCCTGCGTCTGGTTCATGCGCCAGCCCAGTTCGTAGCTGTTGACGAGGATCGGGGCGATGCCGGAGGTCGTCAGCGTGTAGGCGGCGACGTCGCGCAATACGCGCTGCACGTCCGGATAGCTGAATCCCTGCGAGAAGTTGAAGAACGCCTGCTGTGCATCGTCGAGCTTGTAGACGCTGCCGAGGTTGAACAGCAGTTTGCCGTCGCGGGTCGAGTCGGCCGGCATCAGCACGCTGGTGCGGGCGGTCAGGTAGCTATCGGTTTCGGCCTGGACGTACTGGTAGCGAATGCCGGCCTGGAGGCTCAGGCGTTCGCTCAAGGCGTAGTCGCCCTGGACGAAGGCGCCGATATTCTGGATCTCGGTGTCCGGGCCCTGGCCCTGCCGTGCCCCTGTCGCGGTATAGACCAGGCCGGTGTTGCTCGCGATGTAGTAATCGGACCACTGCCGGTCCTTTTCCCAGTCGTAGTCGACACCATAGGACAGCTTCAGGTCGCGGCCGGCCAGCTTCAGTTCGGACTGGAGGGTCGAACGTACGCCGGCGAACTCGATGTTCGACTGGCTCTGCTTGACGCTCCCTCCGTCCTTGGAATAGCCGTAGGGGATGAAGCGTGCCTTCTCGTCGCGGTAATACGCCTCGATGTCCAGCGTCTGGCCGAGGAAGTCGGTGTCCTTGTACTGGGTGTTGATGGCGTGGCGCTTGGTGAACGGCTGGTTGTCCAGGCTCCAGCCCTTGACCGCCTCGTAGGAAGGCGTGCCGCCGTCGGTCAGGTACGCGTAGTCCGGACCGTACCGGGTGTCCTGCCGGTCGTGGTAGTACTGCGCGCCCAGGCTCAGGCTCTGCGTATCGGTCAGCGCGAAGTTCAGGCGGCCGTTGAGGTCGAGGGTGTCGGTGTCCATCGTGCTGCCCTGCCAGGGGCTCAGCGAGATCCGCTCGCCGTGGCCGTCGTACTGCGAGCCGCGGCTGGTGTAGTCGAGGCCCAGGAAACCATCGATCCTGCCAGCATCGAAGGACACACTCTGTCCGGCTTGATAGGCCAGGCCGTCCTTGTGGAAATCGTTGCCCGAGGTGACGCCGAACTTGGTTTCGAAGCTGAGCGGCCTGGATTTGTCGGCGCGCTTGGTGACGATGTTGATGATCCCGCCGGTCGCGCCCGAGCCGTAGATGCTGGTCGCGCCGGAAACCACTTCGATGTGGTCGATCATGCCGGGGCTGATGCTGTTGAGCTGGCGCGCGACATCCCGTGATCCGGTTTGCGAGACCCCGTCGATCATGACCAGGACGTTGCGCCCGCGCATGGTCTGGCCGTAGTTGCTGGTGGTGCCGCTGCTCGGCGCCAGCGAGGGCACGAGCTGGGCCAGGACCTCGGCGAGCTTGCGGCCACTCCCGGACTGCTGGGCGATCTCGGGCCCGCCGATGGTCTGGACGGTGCCGGCGATCTCGGCGATGTTCTGCGGCATGCGCGACACCGCGGTGACCTGCACGGCGTCCAGGGTGTTGACGGTGGCGGCGGTCGGCGCCGGTGCCGGTGCCGGCTTGGCGGCGCTGCGTGGCTGCCGCACCAGGTGGTAGCCGCCCGCGTCGGCCTGCGCGCGCAGGCCGTTGCCGGCGAGCAGGGTCTGCAACGCCTGCTCCAGCGTGTAGTCGCCGCGCAGGCCATCGCTGCGCAGGCCGGCGGTCAGCGCCGGATCGATCGCGATCAGCACCCCGGCGCTGCGGCCCAGTTGCAGCAGCGCCGAATCCAGGCTGCCGGCGGGGATGTCGAGCGCGAGCCTGGCCTGTGCGGGCACGGCCTGGGCGGGCGCGCCGGTCAGCAGCGCGGCGCCGAGCAGTGCGGCGCGGATGCCGCCGGTCAGCGGGCGCGGGGCGAGGCGGGAGAGCCGCCGGGCGGCGGAAGGGAAGTGCGGAACGGACATGGGGACTCGCTCGAATGAAGACGGTGGATGGGGCCGGATCGCGCTGTGGCGAGCGGTTTCCCTGGTCTAGACGCGCGAGCCGGAAAAACCTGCCGGTTTTTTTGGCTTCCCGGTTTTTTGTAGGAGGGACTTCAGTCCCGACAGGCTTTCCCGGGAAAGCCCGTCGGGACTGAAGTCCCTCCTACAGGGCAACAGAACGGCCCATGCCGGCGTTTACGACAGACGCGTGCTCAGGCCGGCTGCAGCGACACCCAGTAGCGCCCATGGCGCTGGATGCGCACCGGCAGCACGCGCGCGAGCGCGGCCAGCACCGCATCGACGTCAGCCAGCGGGAACGCGCCGGACACCGGCAGCGCCGCCACCGCGTCGTCGCAGTACAGCAGCCCACGCCGGTAGCGGGCCAGTTCGGTGACGACCGCGCGCAGCGGCAGGCGCTCGGCCAGCAGCATGCCGTCGATCCAGGCGGTGGTCGCGGGCGCGAGCGCTTCCCCCGCGTCGATCCGGTCGGCGTCCAGGTGCAGCTGGCGACCGGCTTCGACCTGCGCGCCGGCGCTGGCGTTGGCCGCATGTACCCGTCCGCGCAGCACCGCCAGCTGCGCGCTGTGTCGGCGTTGCTCCTCGCGCTGGCCGAGCCAGCCGTAGCCGATGCAGAAGCGGCCGCCGTCGCTGCGCACGACGACGCCGCAGTCCAGCACCACCTCCAGCGTCCGCCTGGCCGATGCCGCGTCCACCAGCAGCTCGCCCCGGCGCAGCAGGATGCGGGGGCCGTCCAGGTCGATCGCGCCGCGGCTGTTGAGCAGCAGTTCGCCGCCGCCGTCCAGGCGCAGGTGGCGGCGCTCGCCGGTGGCGGCGGCGTAGTCGGCGCTCCAGGCGCGCCGGGGTGTGTTGCGCTGCAGCCACCAGGCGCCGCCGCCGGCCAGCGCCAGCCCGGCCAGCGACTTGAGCGCCAGCCGCCGTGATGGCCGCGCGGCCTGCTGCAGCGTCGTCCGTGCCACTGCGGGGGGCAGCCCGCCGCGTGAATCGCGCAGGTTCCGGTGCAGCGCGTGCAGACGCCGCCAGGCGTGCTCGTGCTCGGGATCGGCAGCGCGCCATTGCGCGCAGGCGGCCAGTTCCGCGGCGTCGGCGACACCCGATTGCAGTGCCACCAGCCAGTCCATCGCCTGCTCCAGCACCTCGGCGCGGATCGGCGCGCCGTCGTCGCCGACGGGCAGCGCGGCCGGCTCACGCATACGCGGCCGCGTAGCAGTGGCGGAATGCCTTGCCCATCGCTTTCTGCACCACGTTGACGCTGATGCCCAGGCGCTCGGCGATCTGCGGGTAGGTCAGTTCCTCGAACTGCGACAGCAGGAAGATCTCGCGCACCCGTGGCGGCAGTCCGTCGAGCATGCGTGCGACCGCGCTCAGTGCCTCCAGCGCCAGCGCACGCACTTCCTCCGACGGTACCAGTGGCTCGGGCAGCGCCGCCAGCGCCTGCAGGTAGGCGCGTTCCAGCGCTTGCCGGCGCAGGTGCTGCGAGAACAGGTGATTGGCGACGGTGGCCAGGTAGGCGCGCGGTTCGCGGATCGCCTGCGCCTGGCCGGCGGCGAGGATGCGGGTGAATGTGTCCTGGGTCAGGTCGGTGGCGTTCTCGTCGCCAGGCAGGCGGCGCCGCAGCCAGCCCAGCAGCCAGCGGTGATGGTCGCTGTAGAGCGCATGCACGGCGCTGATGTCGGTGGAGGGCGGCGCGGTGCGCAGGGACGGGGCCATCGCGAGGGCTATGGAATTAATGAGAATTGTTATCGATTGCGTAGTGTTGCCGCGCGTGGCGGGTTTGGCAATGGCGTGGGGAATGCGAAGGATGACCGACGCTCCCATGAGGGGCCCACAGAAAAGGGCCCGCGCACATGGATGTGCGCCGCTTTTGTGAGGGATTCACAAGAAAGGACCCGCGCACATGGATGTGCGCTGCTTTTGTGAGGGACCCATAAAACAAGGACCCGGGCACATGGATGTGCGCTGCTTTTGTGAGGGACCCACAAAAAAGCCCCGGTTTCCCGGGGCTCGTGTCGAACGCGACGGTCGCGCGCGGCGGCTTACCTCACCACTTGTAGCCCACCTTGCCGTAGACGTAGGCGCCGTTGAAGCCGAACGGCGAGTAGCTGCTGTACAGGTACAGGCCGCTGGCCGCGCTGGTCGGGTTGCCCCAGTTCTCCTTGCGCACCTTGTCGGGATAGACGTTGAAGACGTTGTCGGCGCCGACCGTGTAGGTCCAGCCATGGTGCTTGTAGCTCACCGCCAGGTTGGTGATCCACTTGGCGCCGAAGGTTTGGTCCAGGTACTTGCCGTCGCTGCCCTTGCTGGACGAGTAGGAAGTGACTTCGCCGTAGCGGGTCAGGTTGGCGTTGAGGTCCCAGCCGCCGAGCTTGTAGTCGGCGCCGAGCACGTACTTGTCGCGCGGCGAGCCCTTGGTGATGCGGCCGATCTCGGCGCGGCCGATGGTCTGGAAGCCCAGCGCGGCCAGTTCGCCGCTGCTCTCGTCGACGTGGGTGATCTCGGTCTTGTTGTAGTTGGCGCTGGCCGAGAGGTCGAGCGTGCCGGGGCCGGCGTCCAGGCGCCAGGTCGCGACCAGGTCGGCGCCGCGGGTGCGGGTGTCGATCGCGTTGGTGAAGTAGCGGAAACCGGCGATGCCGCTGACCCCGAGCGACTCCAGGTAGCTGGCGACGCTGCTGCCGTAGACGTTCTCGGACAGCACGATGCGGTCCTTGATGCCGATCTGGTACAGGTCCAGGCTCAGGGTCACCCGGTCGCTGGGCTGGGCGACCAGGCCGAGGCTGTAGTTCAGCGACTTCTCCGCCTTGAGGTCCTTGGCCCCGAGCAGCTGAGCCAGCGCGCCGGAGGCGGGCAGGGTGCGGATCTGGTAATAGCTGCCGCTGATCAGCGTCGAGGACACCGCCGAGTAGTACTGCTGCACCAGCGACGGTGCGCGGAAGCCGTTGGAGACGGTGGCGCGCAGCGCCAGCTTGTCGGTGAAGGCATAGCGCAGCGCGAGCTTGCCGGACACGGTGCTGCCGAAGTCGCTGTAGTTCTCGTAGCGCACCGCGGCCGAGGCGTTGAGCTTGGCGCTCAGGTCGGCGTCGAGCTCGGCGTAGCCGGCATAGCTGTGGCGCGAATGGCTGCCGGTGTCGGTCGGGCTGAAGCCGGTGAAACCCTGCGAGCCGGCGCCGGTGTCATCGGACACGTAGGAGCCGTATTCGCCGGCACCGATGTCGTACTGCTCGCGCCGGTACTCGGTGCCGAAGGCGACCGTCACCGGGCTGTACAGGCCCCAGTCGAACTCTTTGGCGAGGTCGGCGTTGAACAGCGCCTGCTGGTACTGCAGCTGGCCGGCGTAGAAGTGCGTGCGGGCGTCGCCGGACGCCACCAGCGTGGAGTTGATGGTGTTGTTGACGTCGAAGTTGAGGGTGTTCTTGCCATAGTTGCCGCTGACGTCCCAGCGCCAGCCGCCGTCGGTGGTGCCGCGCACGCCGGCCACCAGCGACTGGTCGCGGCTGTCGGTCTGGATCAGCGGCAGGAAGCCGTCCGGGTAGACCGACGCATAGGCGGTCCCCGAGCCGCCGACGCGGTAGCTGGCGGCCGATTCGCTGACACGCCGGCTGGCCAGCGCGGTCAGGTAGAACTCGGCGTTGTCGGAGATCTGAAACGCGCCGTTGATGGCGAGCTTGTAGTTGGTCGATTCGGGGTCGCCGAAGCGGTTGTTGACCTTGCCGTAGCTGGAATCGGTGCCGTAGGAGCGGGCGCGGAAGTCCACGCCGGAGCGGTTGGTGGCCTCGGCGTCGTTGACCTCGGCGGCCACGCGCAGCCAGCCGGCGTTGCCGATGTCGAAGCCGACGTCGCCGCTCACGTCACGGTGCTGGCCGTCGCCGGCGCTGTACTGGCCGAAGCCGGCCTGCACGCTGCCGCCCTTGGCGCCGTGCTTGAGCACGATGTTGATGACCCCGGCGATGGCGTCCGAGCCATACTGCGCGGCGGCGCCGTCGCGCAATACCTCGATGTGGTCGATCGCGCTGATCGGAATCGCGTTGAGGTCCACCGCCGAGGAGCCGCGACCCTGGCTGCCGTTGACGTTCAGCAACGCCGAGGTGTGGCGGCGCTTGCCGTCGATCAGCACCAGGGTCTGGTCCGGCGAGAGCCCGCGCAGCTGCGCCGGGCGGATCGCGTCGGTGCCGTCGGTCAGCGACGGGCGCGGGAAGTTCAGCGACGGCAGCAGCCGCGACAGCACGGTCGCCAGTTCGGTGCTGCCCGACTCGGTCAGGGTCTCGGCGGAGATCACGTCGATCGGCGAGCTGGACTCGATCGCGGTGCGGTCGCTGGTACGGGTGCCGGTCACGATCACCGTGTCCAGGGTGCTGGTGGCGGTGTCCGTGGACTGAGCGAAGGCAATCGGGGCGAAGGGAAGGCCGAGCGTGGCGGTGATGGCGGCGGCGAGCGAGCGGGTCTTGCGATTCATCTGATTCGACTCCGGTGGGGACAGTCAATCGCGCGGCTGGCTGCCTGGCTGAGGCGCGGGCTGCGGCGATCTGCGACCATGATTAACGCTTTTCTAATCCCGATGGCAAAACAGGTTGCGCATGAAATCGCGTCGATCAGGGACTCGGGTGTCGCGTGCCCGACAGCCGGTGGCGGCGGCGATGCAGCATCGACGATGTCAAGTATTCGTTAACGCTAGAATGGCGTCGCAGGAGTGGTGTTCATCTGCTCATTCCTTTCGGTTATTTCGGATCCCCTCATGATTTCCCTGCGTAATTTCGCCATGCGCCGCGGCGAGCGGCTGCTACTGTCCAATGTCGACCTGACGATGCATGCCGGCTACCGGGTCGGCGTGGTTGGTCGTAACGGCACCGGCAAGTCCAGCCTGTTCGCGGCGATCCGCGGCGAGCTGGAATCGGACAAGGGCGACGTCGAATTGCCCGGCAAGGTGCGCATCGCCAGCGTCGCCCAGGAGACGCCGATGCTGCCGGACCCGGCGATCGAGTTCGTGCTCGGCGGCGACGACGTGATCGCCGCGGTGCTGCGCGAGGAGGCCGAGGCCAATGCGCGCGAGGACTGGGAGGCGGTGGCCAACGCCCATCAGAAGCTGGCCGAGCTCAACGGCTACGACGCCGAGGCCCGCGCCGGGCGGCTGCTGCACGGGCTGGGCTTTGCCGCCGAGACCCACCAGCGGCCGGTGTCGGCGTTCTCCGGCGGCTGGCGGGTGCGGCTGAACCTGGCGCGCGCGCTGATGATGCCCTCGGACCTGCTGCTGCTGGACGAGCCGACCAACCACCTCGACCTGGACGCGGTGTACTGGCTGGAGCAGTGGCTGCTGAAGTACCCGGGCACGCTGCTGCTGATCAGCCACGACCGCGAGTTCCTCGACAACGTCGCCAGCCACACCCTGCACCTGCACGGCGGCGGCGCCAAGCTGTACGTGGGCGGCTACACCGACTTCGAGCGCCAGCGCACCGAGCACCTGCGCCAGCAGCAGATCGCCCACGACAAGGCCGAGGCCGAGCGCGCCCACCTGCAATCCTTCATCGACCGCTTCAAGGCCCAGGCCAGCAAGGCCAGCCAGGCCCAGAGCCGGATCAAGCGCCTGGCCAAGATGGCCGGCACCGAGGCGGTGCGCGCCGAGCGCGAGTTCCGCATCGAGTTCGCGCCGCCGGCCAAGCTGCCGTTCTCGCTGATCCGGCTCAATCACGTCGAAGCAGGTTATCCCTCTGTGGGAGGGACTTCAGTCCCGACGGGGCTTTCCCGGGAAAGCCCCGTCGGGGCTGAAGCCCCTCCCACAGTGATCCTCCAGAACGTCGGCTTCGGCCTGGAGGCCGGCGACCGCATCGGCCTGCTCGGTCCCAACGGCGCGGGCAAGTCCACGCTGGTCAAGACCCTGGTCGGCGAGCTGGCGCCGCTGGCCGGCGAGCGCAGCGCGCATCCGGACCTGCGCATCGGCTATTTCGCCCAGCACACGGTGGAATCGCTGCACGAGGGGCAGTCACCGATCGACCACTTCCGCGAGATCTCCCCGGATGCGTCCACCCAGGCGTTCCGCGACTTCCTCGGCAAGTGGAACTTCCCCGGCGACCGCGCCTTCGAGCCGGTGGACGGCTTCTCCGGCGGCGAGCGCGCGCGCCTGGCGCTGGCGTTGATCGCCTGGCAGCAGCCGAACGTGCTGCTGCTCGACGAGCCGACCAACCACCTCGACCTGGAGATGCGCGAGGCGCTGGCCGAGGCGCTGAACGACTTCGAGGGCGCGATCGTGATGGTCAGCCACGACCGCCACCTGATCGGCCTGGTCTGCGACACCTACTGGCGCGTGGCCGACGGCGTGGTCGAGCCGTTCGCCGGCGATCTCGACGAATACGCGGCCTGGCTGCGCACCCGGCCGAGCGCGCAGGGCACCAAGCAGAAGCTGGCCGAGGCGGCACCGACGCCGGCGCCCAAGCCGCCGCCGCTGCCGGCGAGGAAGCCGGCCAACCCGCACAAGCTGGCCGCCGCCGAGAAGAAGGTGGGCGAGCTGGAGGCGCTGCTGGCCGAGCTGGACCGCAGCCTGGCCGATCCGGGGCACCACGCCGACGGCGAGAAGCTGGCGCTGCTAGGCCGCGAGCGCGAGGTGGCGGTCCGGCAGCTGGCCGACGCCGAGGCGGCATGGATGGCGCTGATGGAAGGCGCGTGAGGCCGCGCGGTGCCCATGGCAGCGCATTCGCTCACCCATCAAGCGCTTCCTTCCCCCGCGTGCGGGGGAAGGTGCCCGCAGGGCGGATGGGGGGAATGCCCCGCCGCCGCCATCCGGCGCTACGCACCACCTGCCCCGGAAAAGCGGGCCATGAGCGCGCACCCAGGGAAAGGGATCGCTCGATGCCGATTTGGCCTGGTCTGTCCCTGAATCGATGACAGGCCCCGGGAACTTTCCCGCTACTGCCCCAGGTGAATCGGCATGGGCCGGTGGCACCGCGGCGGCAATAATCGAAGCTTGCCCAGGAGGAACCTCATGCTTGCCCGTCGTCGATTCCTGCAGTTCACCAGTGCCGCCGCGGTTGCGCTGGTCGCCGGCCAGGCCGCTGCCGTCCCGGTCCCGGCCCGGTCCCGTGCCGCCGCGGCGATCGCCACGGCCGCCGACCTGCCCGCGCTGGA
>JASGDF010000207.1:0-9384 GCA_047607345.1 Pseudomonas sp.
CGCCTGTCCGTTGTTGCCACGCTCGGCGATGACCCGGCCCAGTTCGTCGTATTCGGTGCTGCTGCTGTACACGGTGGTCACACCGGCATCGCCGGACGCCGGTGCGCGCACGCTGACCGTAGCCGTGGCGGAGATCACCGCGGCGCCGCGCGTGTCGCGCACCACGGCGCGAACCTGGTGGCTGCCTTCGCCCAGCCCGCTCAACGCATGTTCGTACGGCGCGGCGGTCGCCGTCTTCACGGCGCGGCCGTCCACCTGGAACTCCACGCTGGCCACGCCATCGTCCAGGTCCGACGCGGTGGCGGCCAGCTTGAGCGTGGACAGCGTGGGAACGCTGGCGCCATTGGCCGGCGCGGTCAGCTGTACCTTGGGCGGCTGGTTGGCGGGCACGGCGAACTTGCCCGAACCGGCAATGGCCGCGTTGTTTGCGCCCACCGGGGATATCCCGTGGACATGAAGTGTCCTGGCCGCGTACTTGCTCACCAGAGAAGCAAGCGGAATGCTGAAACGATATGCGGCGCCCTTCGCGCTGCATGCGGTGGCGACCGCTGCTTCGCTGGACCTGTTGGCAGCATGGGATCCCACCATGGTACCGGTACCGGCCGCGCCACCAACGTACAGGTGCACGTCGATCGAGTGGTCCAGATAGGTCGAACACGCCCAGCCTGTGAGATTCCCATCGGTAATGCCGTCGATATTCCCCTTGATCACCGACTGCACCACCGAAATCGCCTGATTGGGCGTGGTCGCGCCGAACCAGGCGACGCCGTCCTGCACCATGCGCCACTGGAAATTGTGGCTTCCCGCTGCCGTCGGCGCGCGCACGGTGAAGCTGAAAGCAGCCGTCTGACCATTGCCGATCGCGGCCGGCGGCACTACCCGCTGCAATCCCCAGTTCGTGTTGTCACGAGGATTCTGCGAGCCGAGTCTGTAGGCATCGTCCTTGTTCCAAGTGGCGGTGCCGGTGTTCTTCAGCGTTACCGTCACCGGGTAACTCTGTCCGGCCACCATCGTCGTCGCTACCGACTGCGACACGAACTGCGCGCCATGTGCCGGAGGAGGTGGAGGTTCGGGGGCCGGATCGTCCACGCATTTGGCGGCCTGCGCGCTGACGCGCTCACCCTGCGCCTCGATCGATTGACACAGCTGCGCGGCCAGCACCTGTCCGCCGCCGCCCAGCCACAACGGCGCCATCAGCACAGCGGCCGCTCTCCAGGCCGCCGTCATGTTCCTTTTGTCCTGCATGCTCGTCCTTTCCACTGTGTCCATTTTTCGTCCCCGTGAAGCAAGCGCTGCCTACGGTGTTTCCAGCACTTCCACCTTCGTCACCTGCGAGGCCTTGTTGTAGAGATAGTGCTTGCGCTCATATCCGCCACCGGGCCGGGCCTGGGATTCCTCGCTCAATCTCAGCGCCGCGTCATAGACGTAGTTACGGGTCACGCCATCGGGCTGGCGCACGCTGGCGGGCAGTCCGGCGCCGTTGTAGGCGTAGGACGTCGTCTGCCAGGCGTTGTTGACGTATTGCTTGCGCGCGGTCTGGCGACCCCGTCCGTCATAGACGTATTCGACGATGTCGCCATTGGCGCCGGTGATCCGCCCCGGCAGGCCGAGGCCGTTATGGTTCGCGTAGGTCGTTTTGTGTCCCAGGCCATTGGCGACACTGATCAAGTCGCCCTTGTCGGAATACTGGTACGTCACCGCATCGCCTTTCCCACTCAAGGGACCATCCACGACGACCGAAGACAACAGGCCATTGGCATGCTTGCTGTAGCTGTAGGTCGTGACCTGTGCTCGTCCCTGCCCATGCGCGGTGAGGTCGGCCACCGTCTGTTTGGCGATGCGCCCGTCGGCGGTGTACTCGTAGCGGGTTTCGCGATCGCCCTGCACTGTTTCGCGCTGCGGCCGGTTGTTGACCACATCCCAGGCAAGGGTGGTGACGCGTTCGGCGCTGCTGCCCTTGGCCTCGACCTTTTTCAGCAAATGTCCTTGGGCGTCATAGTCGAAGTCGGTCATGTTGTCGGCGAAGTCGCTGACGATGTCCTCGTAGCCATTGGCGTCGTAGGTCTTTTCCTTGTAGCTGGCCGGACAATGCGCGGTGGCGGCGCCTTCCACTTCGGTCAGCCGGTCATCGACGTAGACGTAAGTGGTCTTGCGGCCCAGCGGACTGGTCTCGGTGACCGAAAGCTTCTGGGGAATCGTCTTGGTCACGGCCGCCGCCTGCGCCTGCGCCGCCATCAGCATCACCGGCGCTTCCACCGAGCGCGGCTCGCCGTCGCGGAAACCGCCCGGCGGCGCCGGTTTCGGCGGTGGCGTCACCGCTTGCGTGGATGCCACCGCATAGGCGAAGCCGAAACGTTCCACATCACCGGCATGCACCGTGCTGATGGCACGCCCTTCGGCGTCGTAGGCGAACGTCGAATAGCGCACACCATTGAACGACTTGCCGGTCAGCGCACCCGGGAAGCGGCTGTCCTCGTAGTGGTAGGCGATCGTGGTTTCCGGCGCGCCGGGCCGCACGCTGGTGGCCAGCCGGGCATAGCCGTCTCCGGTGCCGTAGACGTTGGTGGTATAGGTGTAGCGATAGGCGTTGCCGGCCGGGTCGGTGACCTGGGTGACCATGCCACCGGACCAGGCGAACCTGACGGCCCGCCCGGAACTGTGCGTCACCTGTTGCAGATACTTCCCCGAGTAGCTGAACGTCCAGGCGATGCCCTGTTCGTTGCGGCGCTCCAGGATGTAGCCCTCGGCGTTGTACCGCTCGCTGCCGTTTTCCTCGTTGAACAACGTGTAGCTGCCGTCGCCGTTGTTGACCACGTAGGCAATCGGCTCGGCCTTTTCTTCCAGGTAATAGCCGCTGGCCGCGTCGCGCACGAACTTGATCCGGCGACCGTCCGGGCGCTGCGCCCACAGCAGGTTGCCGTCCAGCACCAGCGTGTAGTCGAAATTGCTCAACCAGTAGCTGCCGAACAGTCCACGCGCGCTCCAGAAGGCGTTGTAGGTGCGCGACAGCTGCAACCCCATTTCACCCGCGGTGGAGAAATCCAGTTCCGGTTCGACCTTGTTGCCGGTCGACAGCACGACGGGGTTGCCGCTGGTTTCGCCACTGCAGGACGAAGCCTGACTGAGTTTGCTTTGGGTTTGCTGTTCCTTCGCACCCCTGGATGGGATCGAAGACCCTGCGCCTCCGCCAGGTATTCCCACATCGGGTCCCCTGCCACCCATGAAATCGGAAGCATCCGGCTCCCACCAGCACTGGGTAACTGCCCAGGAAGGACCATCTCCATAACCAACGCTGCCGCCCTTGCAGACCATATGCATCGCTTCCGCCCGCGGCATGACCATCGAAGCGGCAAACAGGCCCACCGCCAGCACCACCCGTTGCGGGCGAAACGTATACAGACCCGCTGGCGAGGCATTGAACCTCTTTTCCGCACTCAGCCACGAGGCCGTCATCCATCCACTCAACCGTAGATCCATTACCTTTTCCTTGTCGCAGGCGTCCACGCTCACCCGGGCTCAAAACGCCGGGCTTCCCTTACACGAGATTGCTCATATGGCCCGCCAGATCCCCATCACCTGGGCCAATGCCATGCACACTACACGCATTGTTTTTGTCAATCAATGACAAAAATTACATAAAATGAAATTTATCGGGCTTGCGCTGCCCTCTCCACTCCTGGGCGGAGGAGCCTACCGACTCTCGCGCAGGAACCGCGCCATCGAGGCCACGCCCGGTACCGCCGGTTCGAACTGCCCGGCCACGTCGATGAAGCCGCGCATGATCGCGATCTCGCGTGGGGTGCGGCCCAGCACGTCGCGACGCTCGGGGTCGACGCCGGTGCGCAGCAGGCGTTGCACCAGCAGCGGCAGGCCGTGCAGCGCGGCCAGGTGCAGCGGGCCGAAGCCACGCGGGTCGGCCACCTCGAGCGAGACGTCCTCGTCGAGCAGGCGCTCCACGCCGGCCAGCACGACCTGCTCGTCGCACGGGGTGCCCGGTTCGGCGCGCGCACCGAGCAGCAGCAACAGCGGGCTGACCGTGCCGGCGGCCACGCCTTCCGGATCGGCGCCGGCCAGCAGCAGCGTGTCCAGCAAAGCCAGCAGGCGGGTCTTGTCGCGCGCGGTGAAGCCGTACAGCGCGGCGCAGTGCAACGCCGCCAGTTCCTGCACGTCGCAGGCGTGCACGTCGGCGCCGGCGGCGAGCAGGCGCGCGGCAATGTCCGGCAGGCCGAGCGCGCCGGCCAGCATCAGCACGGTGACGCCGCCAGGCAGGCGATGCTCGATCTGCGCGCCAGCCTCCAGCAGCGCGGCGACGATGCCGGCATGGCGCATGCTGACCGCGGCCGAAAGCGGCGTGGCGCCGCTGTTGGCGGCATGCTGCGGATCGGCCCCACGCGCCAGCAGCAGCTCGACCGCCGCGACATGGCCGCCACCGGCGGCTCGCAGCAGCGCGGTGCAGCCCTGCGCATCGGTGGCGTCCACCGCCAGGCCCAGGTCGATCAGGCGGCGCACCGCATCGGCATCGCCGCTGGTCGCCGCGGCCGGCAGGTCGGCGGGCCGCAGCGCGCGGCGCGGCAGCGGCCACACCCGCCAGTCGAGCCAGTCGGCCAGGTCGCGGCGACCGATCGACAACGCCACCCCGAGCGGGGTCTGGCCGTCGGCGGCGCGCGCTTCCGGGGAGGCCCCCTGCACCACCAGCAGCTTCAGCGAGGCTTCGCGGCCCAGGGCGGTGGCCAGGTGCAGTGCGGTCATGCCGTGGCTGTCGCGCGCCTCGCGGTCCACGCCGCGCTCCAGCAGCGCCTGCTGCAGGCGCAGCCAGCCCAGCCGCACCGCCAACGACAATGGCGGATCGCCGGCCGGCGACGGCGCGAACGGGTCGGCACCGCGCTCCAGCAATTCCAGCGCGAACTGTTCCAGCCCGCGCGAGGCGGCATCGTGTTGCACGCAGGCGGCGAGGAAGCGGCCCAGGCCGCCGCCACCGCCGGGCGAGACGGCGTGGCGCAGCAGCACCTGCAGCACCGGCACCGCGTCCACGCCGCGCGCCAGCAGCGCGAACATCGGCACGTCGCCGCAGGCGTCGCGCACTTCCGGCTGCGCGCCATGGGCGAGCAGCCAGTCGACCGCCTCGGGGTTGAGCGCCAGGTGCGCATCGTGCAGCAGGCCGCCCATCTCCAGCGGATCGCACAGCCGGGCCAGCGCGGCCAGGCCGTCGCGCTGGCCGAGTTGCAGGCCCTCGCGCAGCAGCACCAGCGGCGGGCGGTCCGGCAGCGGGCGGGCGGGCGTACCGTGCGCCGGCTCGGCATCGCCGCCAGCGTCGGCGACCGCGGTCGGCAGCGGATAGGCCGGATCGAGCAGCGAGACGATCGCCCAGCGCCCGGCCCCCGCCGCCAGATCCACCGCGCGCCGGCCGGCGTGGTCGGGCTGGTCGGCCGGAAGGCCCAGCTCCAGCAGGCGCTGTACCAGCGCCGGCGAGACCTGTTCGGCGCCGCAGGCCAGCAGCACCGCGTTGCGGCCATCGGCATCGACCGCGGTGAAATCGGCCTTGCGCGTCAGCAATGCCTCGAGCACCGCGCCGCGGGCGTTGCGGGCAGCGTCCAGGAAAGGCGTGCGCGCCAGCGTGTCGCGCGCCTCGATGTTGGCACCGGCGCCGAGCAGCGCCTCGACAATCTCGCCGTGGCCGGCCAGCGCGGCCTCGTGCAGCGCGCTGCGGCGCTGGCTGTCACGCGCGTCGATGCGTGCCTTGTACTTGAGCAGCAACTGCACGCCGGCCGGATCATCCTCCTCGGTCCCGGCCGCGGCCAGCAGTACCGGGGTGCCGCCTTCCGGTTCGGGACGCGCGCCACGCTCGAGCAGGAACTTGGCCAGCCGCCAGTTGCCGGCCTGGCAGGCGGTCGCCAGTGGCGACAGGCCATCGGCGTTCAGCGCGTCCAGCTCGGCGGCGGCGTCGCGCAGCAGCGCGGCCACACCGGGATCGGAACTGCGCGCGGCATGATGCAATGGGGTGTTGCCATCGGCATCGGTGGCGCGCGGGTCGGCACCGTTGGCGAGCAGGGTCATCACTGCCTCGGGGCGACCGTGCCAGCTGTCGCGAGTGGCGGCCAGCAACGCAGTCATGCCGCGATGGGCCTGGTTGACGTCGACGCCGCGCACGATCAACTCGCGCAGCAGGCGCAGGTCCGGCAGCACCGCCGCAAGCACCGCCAGACTGCGCTGGTCGCGCGCGTCGGCCGGCGGCAGCGCGTGTGGATCGGCACCGGCCTCGAGCAGTTGCAGCGCGCGATCGATGCGGCCGTTGCGCGCGGCCGCGTACAACTCGGGCAGCAGCCGGTCGCGAGCGAGCGGCTCCAGCGGACGCGGGGCGCTGGCGGCTTCTTCGAGCAATTCGCGTGCCTGCGGCGGCCGCGATACGGTGGCCGCCACGCCGGGCACGGCCCGCTGCAACAGCAGGTGCGCGCCCGGTAGCAGCACCGCCGTGGCGATCGCCAGGACCCAGCGCGCTCCCTGCGGGAGCAGCGACGGCCATGCCAGCGCGACGCCGCCCGCGCACGCCGCCAGCACCAGCACGGCCACGCCCAGCCCCCGCCAGGACTGCAGTTCCTGCCCGGCCAGCGCTGCCCAGCGCGTGCGCAGCGAACCACTCGTGCGCTCGGCTCCGTTCCACAGCGGCCAGGTCCGCCACAACGCCAGCAACGCGGCGCTGACCGCCACGCTCAGCCCCAGTGCCGCAGCCAGGCTGCCGCTGTCGCGCAGGGCCGCCAGCGGCCAGGTCACCAGCAATGCCACAGCCGCCAACCCGGTTCCCCACAGGCCGAGCAGCGACAGGATCTCGCCCGCGAGGACGCGCGGGCCGACCGGCAGCTCGCGACTGCCACGCTGCCACGACACCGCCAGCGCGAACGCCGGCTGCGCCAGCCAGACGCCGAGCACGGCGGCCACACCGCCGAGACCGGCCAGCAGCGAAAGCACCACGCCGGCCGACAGCGCAGTGGCCACGGCGCGCGCGCGCCCGGGGCGGCGGTCAGTCATCGCCACGCCCGGCGCTGTTCAGCGGCGACGGCGGGAACTGTACGAAGAAGCCGCGCTCGGCCAGTTGCCGGCGCACCTGCTCCGCGTCGACCTGGGCCAGGCGCCGCTGCGGCGTCAGCGCCAGTTCCAGCACGAACGCGAACGGCGCCAGTTGCGCATGCATCGGCGCCGGCATCGTGGCGAAGTCATCGCGCCGGGCGAGGTAGACGTAGGTGTCCTGTTTGCGTTGGCTTTTGTAGACGTAGGCTTGCATGCGCGCGGGATCGTGCCCGGCGAGAGAGACCGAAGTGGCTGGAATTGTGTCGGAAATGGCGCACTGGCGAAAGCTTGGCCACCGTGACGCCATTCATCTGGGCTTGATGCGCTTTGCGGGGCGCTCGGCCCGACACCTGGTCGGTAGCGCCTGTCGGGACTGAAGTCCCACCTATATGGGCGTCCTGGCGGTGGCGCGGTGTGTCTCACCGGGCGCTGATGTGTCATCGATATACTGCGGTGACATCTTTCTCCGCGAGCCCCGAGTGAAGCCAGCGCCACCGCCACGCCTGCCCTCCCTGCCCATCACCGCCTTCACCGCCACCACCGCGCTCGGGGCCGGGTTGCAGGCACAGGCACGAGGCCTGCGGGAGCAACGCGGCGGGCTGCGCCGCAACGACTTCGGCGCGCAGCCGCTGGCATGCTGGATCGGCCGGGTCGAGGGCCTGGAAGACCTGCGCCTGCCCGAAGCGCTGGCCGAGTGGGACTGCCGCAACCACCGCCTGGCCTGGCTGGCGCTGCAGCAGGACGACCTGCGCGAGCGGCTCGCCGCGGCGGTCGCCCGCCACGGCGCCGACCGGGTCGCGCTGGTGCTGGGCACCTCGACCTCCAGCATCGGCGCGACCGAGGAGGCCTATACCCGGCTCGAACCCGGCCGCGACGGCGCGCAGCATTTCCCCACCGACCTGGCCAGGCCGGTACTGCACACGCCGCACGCGCTGGGCATGTTCGTGCAGGCCGCCACCGGCCTGCGCGGCCCGGCGGTGACGGTGGCGACCGCCTGCTCGTCCAGCGCCAAGGTGTTCGCGCAGGCGGCGCGGCTGATCCAGGCCGGGCTCGCCGACGCGGCGCTGGTCGGCGGCGTGGACACGCTGTGCGGCAGCGTGCTGTTCGGCTTCAACTCGCTGCAGCTGGTCGCGCCGGAGCCATGCCGGCCGTTCGATGCGCGCCGGGTCGGGCTTTCGCTTGGCGAGGCCGGCGGCTTCGCGCTGCTGGAGCGCGACGGGCCGGCGCTGGCGCGGCTGTGCGGCTACGGCGAGTCCAGCGACGCCCACCACATGTCCGCGCCGCACCCGCAAGGGCTCGGCGCGCGCCTGGCGATGGCGCAGGCGCTGGCGCGCGGCGGCATCGAGGCGGCGCAGGTCGGCTACCTGAACCTGCACGGCACCGCCACGCCGGCCAACGACAGCATCGAGGCGGCCGCGGTCGCCGCGCTGTTCCCCGACACCCTGCACGCCAGCTCGACCAAGGCCTGGACCGGGCACACGCTCGGCGCGGCCGGGATCGTCGAGTCGGTGTTCGCGCTGCTGGCGCTGCGCGCGGGCGAACTGCCGGGCACGCTCAACAGCGAGCAGCCCGATCCGGCCTGCGGGCCGCAGATCCGCTTCGCCCCGGCCACGCGCACGATCGACTACGCGATGAACAACTCCTTCGGCTTCGGCGGCAACAACTGCACGTTGTTGTTCGGGCGCGCATGAGCCGGCCCGCCCCCGTGTTGCAGGCCACGATCGAAGGCATCGGTTTCTGGACCCGCGGCCTGCCCGGCTGGGAGGTCGCGCGCGCGTTCGCGCACGGCGAGCCGGTGCCGCCCGAGGCGACCGCGCGGCCGTCGCCGCAGCTGCTGCCGCCGAACGAGCGCCGGCGCGCGCCGGAGACGGTGGCGGTGGCGCTGGAGGTGGCGCTGGCGGCTTGCCAGGCGGCCGGCCGCGATCCGGCCACGCTGCCTTCGGTGTTCGCCTCCAGCCACGGCGACCTGGCGATCACCGACTACATGGCCGCGACGCTGGCGCAGGACCCGCGCGCGCTGTCGCCGACGCGCTTCCACAACTCGGTGCACAACGCCGCGGCCGGCTACTGGACCATCGGCACCGGCGCGACCACGCCGGCCACCGCGATCAGCGCGCACCGCGCCAGCTTCGCGCAGGGCCTGCTGGAAGCGCTGGTGCAGCTGCAGGCCGGCGCCGAGGCGGTGCTGCTGGCCGGCTACGACGGCGGCGGCAGCGGTCCGCTCGGCGAGATGGCGCTCAGCGACGGCCTGCTCGGCGGCGCGCTGGTGCTGGCGCGCGAGGGCCGGGGCCCGCGCCTGTCCGCGCGCTGGCAGGATGGCGA